>CAYJNU010000030.1:0-31618 GCA_964371005.1 uncultured Verrucomicrobiota bacterium
GGTTAGTGAAGAGGATATCCAACGCGCGCTTGCCGAGATTCAGGAGCGCCACCAAGCTTCCTGACCTTTATGCCTGCGCCTTCAGATTTCCCGCATCTGCATCTGGCGTTTCAAGGCAGTTACGAACCGAAGTTCCCGCCTGCTCCGCATCCCAACGCTGAGGTTGACACCAACCGCGCGGATCCCAAAGGCCACGCAAACCGGCTTCGCGGTATCCTTGGCGGGATGCGGCGGTCCGATGAAGAGCTTCGCCGGCTGCGCGCTGAGATGGGACTGCCCGCCATTCCTGCTGATAAGGGGTTCCTGCTGAGGTTGCCGGAAGGCGTGGACGTTGACCAACTTGTCCGGGCACTAGGCGTTGAATTGGTCGCGGAAACCGCGGAAGGTTTGATGTTGGTTTCGTCGGTGGACCTTCAGTTCACCAAGCTGGAGGAGGTATTACGGCTGTTTGAGGTGGGAGAACGCGGCGGCGGATCGGGAGCTTCGTTACTCGACATCTACGAACAACCAGACGACACCCGCCGCTTGCAGAACATTCTCGCGCCGGAGGTTTTCGCGCTGTGGCCTTTGGCTGACGCGACCATTTACACGTTTGACCTCGGCATCCAAACCGCAACAAGTACGCGGGATGTGAAGTGGCCGCCAGTGAAGCCGAAAAAGAATGAGACGGAAGCGGAGTTTTTGCATCGAAGAGAGGCGGAGCGAAGCAAAGTTTGGGAACAGGCAAACGATGAATGGGATGAAAACGCCGATGCCCGCGTGAACGAACTCAACCAGTTCATCCAGCACTACGGCGGGGAGATCATTTCGGGGATGATTTCCGATTCTGCCCATCAGGAAGAAGTCGGCATGGTATTCCCCGACAGCGTGCAAGTGCGAGTGCGGATGAATGGTGCGGGTTTCCGGGATGTGATCTTGAATTTCGCCCACTTGTTTGATGTCGTATTGCCGCCGGAGTTGCAGCAACCCGCGAGCGAAAGCCACGGAAATCAGGTCCAGCCGCAAATCGTGGTGCATCCGCCGTCTGACGGTGCGCCCACCGTGTGTGTCATAGACAGCGGCATCGAGGAAGGTCATCGCTGGCTTGAACCTGCCATTGATTCGGCAACCAGCCGCTGCTTTCTGCCCGGCGTCACGACGGACGACGTAGCCGATTACGTTCGCCCGCAAGGACACGGCACGCGGGTCGCTGGCGCAGTCCTTTATCCCGACAGAATCCCCGCCGCTGGTGAAGTTGATCCGGTCGCGTGGATTCAAAATGCCCGCGTCCTGGATGCAAACAACAAGTTGCCCGACGCGCTCACGCCGGAGGAATACCTCCAGCAGGTTGTCGTGCATTTTCATGCCGCACCGCGCCTCACCAAGATTTTCAACCATTCGATCAACGCGAACGTGCCTTGCCCGAAACAGCGCATGACCTCGTGGGCAGCCAAGCTGGACCAGCTTTCGCACGAACAGGAAATCTTGTTCATCCAGTCAGCGGGCAATCAAACCCGCTTTGACAACGGCGACCAATCCAATCCCGGCTTGCGCGCCCACTTGGACGCCGGCAGGCAGCCACCCGAACATCAGTTGGAGGCTTCGATGCGCGTTGCCAATCCAGCACAAAGTCTTCATACGTTGACCGTGGGTTCGGTCAGTGCGGCCGCTTTTGAGGAAGCAAATACACGCTCCTTTGCCGCCGCGGAACATCAACCTTCTGGTTTCAGCCGCGCCGGCTATGGCGAGCCGTGGTCTGTCGTGAAACCCGAAGTCGTGGAAATTGGCGGCGATCTGGTCTATTCCAAGAATCCGCCCCGGCTCGTCCGGTTTCACCCGGAGGTTGCAGTCGAATTGCTCAACTCCACGATGCACGGCCAGCCCCCATGACCAACGCGATTGAATTCGCGGCCTGCTAACCGGTCGCATACGTCCCATTTGCTGCATCGAAGAACTTCTCGTTAAATGCTTGCCGGATTGCCGCGGCCTTGGCCGCGAAACTCTGCTCATCCTCCGGCTTACCCAGCAGCGCGGCGATCTGGGATAGCACTGTAGCGTCGTAAAAGTAGAACGCCGTTGCCGTGACGGGTGGCCGCGTGTTTTGTGACTCGCCGGGTTTCTTCGGACCGAGATCGTACCAATCGCCCAATCCCTCGCTGAGGATGTGGTTGGTCGCGCGGCCTTCCAAGTAGGCGAAATAGCGTTTCATCGCTGGGTAATGGGTGCGTAGCAGGTCCGCGTCGCCACAAAACTGATATTGCTGCCACGGCACAATGATGAACGCGCCTCCCCATTCGGCGGCGGCACGGAACGCGCCTTTGAACTCGGTGTATTCGGGCGCGATGTTCGGCACAAGGCCGGTGTCCGTCTGCGCGTCGGCCATGTCGTTCATTCCCTTGGTGAACATGCGCGCCAAGTCGAACTCGTACCGGATGGCCGGGCCGTTGAGATGATATTGCTCCAGCCAACCGAGCTTCTCGCGATGCGGACAATCGGTAAGCACCGAAACCATGTTTGCCCGTTGCGCCCAGCGCACGAGGTCCCGGATGCGGTTGAGCAACGGATTGGAGCACTCAAACTCGCCGACCGGCGCGGCGCTGGAGTGCAGGACCACACCGTCGACCGATTGAATGCGGGGCAAAGCGTCCTTCGCTCCATCAGATGGGGAGCGGGTGGCCGTCAGGCCGGGTGAGGGGTGAGTCGCAGGACTCAACCGTGCCTCCATGTAGCGGCAACCCACATAGTAGAACTGAGGAAACCAGGTTTCTCCGCCATCCGTCGCCTTTGTGAATTGCCACCACGAAATCCCGCGGTTCGTGCTCCCCATCGTCGAACGCTGAATCGAACCGTCATCGTTCACAATCTCGGCGGGCGTGAGCCGCACGGAGCTGCCCGCCGGGCCGCTCACGCACAATCGCGGCATGTAGCTGGCGTTCTGACCGAAGTCATAGACGGTGACGCCGAGGTTGGTGAGCGCGTTTACCGCGGCCGGCTGGCGGACTTCAATCGCCCGCAGTGGTTCAGTCGCTGCGCTGTGCCCCCGCAACACACCCGCCGGTCGTACGACCGCCACGGCATGTTTCCAGCCGGTATCGTTGAAGCCTGGTTGGTTCCATCCCTCCGGACTCAATCGCGTATCGTAATCCTCGCCGCCGTAGATGCTTGAATAGGTGATTGGACCGGGATGCACTCGCCACGATTCGTCGGTGCCGACGTACTGCACCGAGTCATCGGTGTATTCCAGACGCAGATGGCAGATGGCGCGTAGTGGGCCGAACGAGCCGGTGAACTTCGCGAACCGATTCCGCCGCTCGACGTGATACATGCCATTGCCCAGAGCGAGTCCGATGGCGACGCGTCCGGGGTGGAGCAGGGGAGTGACGTCGCGCGTGTCGTACAGAATCGTGTCGTTGTAGTCCGTCCAGCCTGGAGAGAGAAGATCGTCGCCCGCCTTCGTGCCGTTGAGGAACAGTTCGTATTGGCCGAGTCCAGAGACGTGGGCTATGGCTCGCCGGAGACCCGGCTTCACGGCAAGTTCCTTGCGGAGCGACAGCGCCTCGGTGGCGGCGGGCGCGCAGATCCAGATGCCTCGCCACTCCTCCGGCTTGAGCACGCCCATCGTCCACGTCCCCGGCGCGGACCACACCGACGGCTTGTCGTTCTTGTCCCAAACGCGGAGCTTCCAGAAGACCTGCTGGGAAGACCTCAGTTCCTTGCCGGCGTAACGCACGTGCATCGTCTCGTCGGACATGACCTTGCCGCTATCCCACAAATCGCCCACGTCGCCGGCCAGCAACTCCGCCGAGGACGCGACGAGGATTTGTCGAGCCGTCTGCCGCTGCCCGCGGTGCCCGCTCTCCAGCTTCCAGAACAAGCGCGGCTGCGTCGCGTCAATGCCGAGCGGATTTGCGGCGTACTCGCAACGCAAGGCGGCAATCGACAACACGACTGGCGCGATTTCGGCGGCTGGAGAGCGTGAACTCGAAAGCACAAACGCAAGGACGGCGACCGGCACGCACCCGTACCGGAGGCATTTCTGTCCTTCGGCCCAAGGCAGTCGCCGGTCACCGCCACGCCGAGTTGGGCAGTGTCTTGTCACGGCAGCGAAATACGCCCCACCAGAGCACGACTCAATCCGAAAATGAGAGTCCCATCCGAGCAATACTTCAAACGGAGGCGGCTTTTCAAATCCAAGGACGATGGGCCTTCTGATACGTTGCATGCCGGGCTGAGCAGCGGGGGCGACCATCGTTGGCTTATTCGGTGCCTATTTGTCGTTGACCGGCTCACGTGCCGCGTGCGGCCCGAAAAACAACCTGAAAATTGAATTTGCCACCTCCGGGCGCTCTGCTACCTTCAGCGCCCCTCCGGATCGGGCGGGTAAACCTGTACGGTTCGAGGGAAAACGGCCTTAAACATCCTGTGCCAGTGTTGGCGCGGGTGGCCACAACAACATCGGTCATAATCCCGTGTTCCGCGGGATGGTCCGCGCCGCATGGCGACGGTCTTCCAACCAAAGGAAACATTGTGTTAAGTATTGGTATTAAAGAGTTGCTGGATGCAGGCGTTCATTTCGGGCATCAAACCCGGCGCTGGAATCCCAAGATGAAGCCCTTCATCTTCGACGCCCGCAACGGCATCCACATCATCGACCTCAGCAAATCGCTCGCCCAGCTCGACACGGCCTGCACTTTTCTCCGTGAAACCGTGGCGAAGGGGGGACGCATCATCTTCGTCGGCACCAAGAAGCAAGCCCAGCAGGCGCTCAAAGACACCGCCAAGGAATGCGGCCAGTTCTGGGTCACGGAACGCTGGTTGGGCGGCACGCTCACGAATTACACCACCATCCGCCGCTCGATGAGCCGCATGAAGGAGATCGAGAAGATGGAGGCCGACGGCTCAATCAACAATTACGTCAAGCAAGAGCAAAGCGCCATCCGGCGCGAAGCCGCCCGTCTGGTGAAGTACTTCGACGGCATCCGCGGGATGGACAAACACCCGGCCGCCATGTTCGTCGTGGACATCAAACGCGAACACAACGCCGTGGCCGAAGCCCGCAAGCTCAAGATACCCATCGTGGCCGTCGTGGATACCAACTGTGATCCTGACCTCGTGGAGTACCCGATCCCGGCAAACGACGATGCCATCCGTTCCGTCCGCATGATTTTGAGTGTGGTGGGCCAGGCCGTCACGCAAGCCCGCGCGGAACACGAAGCCAAGTTCGCCCGCCGCAAGACGGAGGAAGAAGCGGCTGCCGAGCCGACGCCTGCCGCCCCTGCGATGTTCCCTCCGACTGCGGCACCCGAGCCAACCGTCACATCGGCTACTCCGCCTGTGCTACCGGCATAATCCTGGGAACGCGAGCCAACGGGGCAAACCTGTTTCAAAACTGAACCCGCTATTCTTTATCTGCTATGGCTGAGATTACCGCCGCCAACGTTGCGAAGCTCCGTGAGATGACCAACGCAGGCATGATGGACTGCAAACGCGCCCTGACCGACGCCCAGGGCGACATGGACAAGGCTGTCGAAATCCTGCGCAAGAAGGGCGCCGCCACGGCCGCCACCAAGGCCGCCCGCGAGGCCCGCGAAGGAGCCATCGTTCAGCACGTCCTCCCGGGCGCCCGCGCGGGCATCCTCGTGGAACTCAACTGCGAAACCGACTTCGTTGCTCGCAACGACATGTTCCGCGCGTTCGCGGCCGATGTTGCTGCCAAACTCGCCGCCGATCCGCAGGTGGACCTCGAAGCGTTGCGGTTGGACGCCGTCGCCCGGATTCGCGAGAACCTCAAGATCACGCGCCATGTTCGCATGGAAGTCCAAGGGCACGGCATGATCGCCGCCTACATCCACACCGGCTCGAAGATCGGTGTGTTGGTGGAAATCGGTGCCGAGCAGGAAGCCACCGTGGCTACCGAGGACTTCAAGCAACTGGTCCGCGACATCACCCTGCAGATTGCGGCCGCATCGCCGATGGCCGTGACTCGCAACGAGGTACCCGCGGCGGTCATGGAGAAGGAAGATGAGATCAACCGCCAGTCCGACCGCCTGAAAGGCAAGCCGGCGCAGGCGATTGACAAGATTCTCGCCGGGATGCGCGAGAAGTACTATCAAACCTACTGCCTCGTGGACCAGGGCTTCGTGAAAAACCCGGATCAAACCGTGGCGCAGCACGTGGCCGAACTCAACCAGAAGCTCGGCGACACAATCACCATCCGGCGCTTCGTCCGCTACCAGATCGGCGAAGCAATCAGCGCCTGAGCCTGATCTACAACCTTTGCGACGGGCGTCCTTCGAGCCGCCCGTTTTGTTTCGGTGGCGGGGCGCCGCGGGAGACGGGTGGAAAACCGAAACCTGGTTGGCAGACTATTACAGCGCGCGGCCTCAGGCTGCACCATCACTCCGGCAGGTTGCAGGCGGTCCTCGCCTGACACCTGATGATCGGCAGCGCAGCGGGTCGGCGTTCAACATCCGGTCAAGCCCGTTCCGCCAGTCGTCGCTCCCCCCGGTTGAGGCGGTCGGATCACCAGCCTCAATCATCAACCCTGTTACCACCGGCTCGCGTCATCGCAGCGAATCGTCCCGCCACGATGCGCACCCGGACGGGCACTCTTCCTAGCTCTGAATCGGGGATTGTCCTATAGCCGCGGGTTCAGCGGTGGTGGATTGTCCCGCGCCCTGCCGGGCGCAGCTTGAGGGCGACAGTCGCTTCTCCGCTGCGACCGGATCGGGAGAAACGCTATGGAACGTGTCGGAGTTTTCGTTGATGAAGTCCATCGGTTTGTCGCACGCCGTGTGCCGAATCCGACGGATGCACAGGACATCGCGCAACAAAGCCTGTTGCAGGCGTGTCAGGGCTTTGCCTCGTTTCGTGGTGAGAACCTCCGGGCTTGGTTGTTGACCATCGCGCGTCACCTGATCGTGGATCACTACCGCGCCCAACGACGGTTCGAGTTCCTGGAGGCCGACGAGGCCGCACGGACCGAGAAGGAAATGGCGCTCCAGAGCCGGCACGACGCCGTGCCGGAACTGTGTGCAAACCGCGAGCGCCTGCGGTGCTACTTCAATTGCATCGCCCAACGGCTGCGCCTTGAACAACAAATCGCGATCCTGTTGGCGGACGTGCATGGCTACCGGGACAAAGAGGCCGCAGCAGCGCTCGGCGTCCGGCTTCCCACTTACAAGCTGCTGCTGCATCAGGCCCGCGCCCGACTGCACGAATGCGCCTGGGGTCGTTGCGCGCTGGTACAAGGGGCGTCCTCGCCCGCAAACGGTTTTCAACGTCCAAATGGAAAGGACGGGAGAATCGCAAACGCGCGCCAGGCCACGCCAGCCGCCCTGGCCTCCGGTCCTGTCAGTTCCCCGGAAGAGCGAGACGTAAACCTCTGCGGGAGTTGTCCAGGACGCATTACCCAATCCGCGGGCGACAACCCGTTGAGGGAGAACGGCTGCGTTTCCACAACGGACGGGCATCTGGCTTCGCTTGGTGGGGGCGCGATTCGTTGTCCCAATGACCGCGGCCACGAACCCAAAGCCTGCTGTGCCGGCACAGACTGTCGGCTCGGCCTGAAATGTTGCCGCGTATTGCCGCGACTGTTCGCACTGCGAGACAAGTTGTTGGAGGCACTCGGAGGTGTCCCCTTGCTGAGTAAATTCGGAGTCACGGCCTGCTCCTTTGAGGAGGTGTCGGCACTGTGGCGGAATGCCGAGGTGGCCATGCAGTGGGTCGTCGTCTTGTGAGTTTCCACCCGTCTCATCTCGGCCCTCCGCTCCCCGATTGACGCTGAGGCCATGACCCGGGCTGGGGACAAAAGAATCGTGGGCCACTGTGGGCATCTGCTGCGGTGCGGTTTGATTTCCCTCCGGTTGGCGAACATGCGGGGCGATGCATCTCAAGACCAAGCGCGAGCAAGCTCGGTGAGGAGGATGAGGCTCACCCCGCTAGAGCGCGGATTCTGCATCCTGGTTGCTTTGGGTTATTCGAAATCCCAAATCGATCCAATGTTCGGGCGCGGCGGTTCTGCGCACGGGCGTCTTCCCTTGGCGAGATGGCCGCCACTATCACTTTGGAGTGCTCCGCCGTCTTTCTCAGAGAGGCAAGCACGTGAGATTATTCGTCGCTGGAATCAGTTACCGGACCGCGCCGCTGGCATTGCGCGAACGCCTGGCCGTCCCGGCGGCGCAGCAAGTGATGGCCACCGCACGCTTGATGGCCGCAGGCAACCTGGCCGAAGCGGTGTTGCTGTCCACCTGCAACCGCGTGGAACTTTACGCGGTTGGCGATTCGGTCCCGCGCGATGTGGTGGAGCTTTTCGGGTTGTTAACTGGAGACCCGTGCGACGCGGGCGAGCAACTCTTCCGTCGCCAGGGGCCGGAGGCGCTGGCACATCTCTTCGCCGTGGCCAGCGGGCTGGATTCGATGGCTCTGGGTGAAACAGAGATCACGGGGCAGGTCAAAGTGGCGTATGAGCGGGCACAGTCAGCTGGCTTGACCGGTCGCGTGCTGAATCAGGCCTTCCAAAAGTCACTGGCCACGGCCAAAGAAATCCGCACGCGCACGTCTGTCGGACGGGGCGCAACCTCGATTGGCAGTGCCGCGGTCCAACTGGCCGAACGCGTCTTTGGCCGGACGCTTGCCGACAAAACGATCCTCATCATCGGCACCGGCCAGATGGGGGAGGTGTGCGTCCGGCATTTGGCCAAGCGCGGCGTCAGGGAGCTGTGGATCAGCAATCGCACGTTGGAGCGGGCGCAAACACTCGCGACCGAATGCGGCGGTCGTCCGATTCCATGGACCGAGGTTTCGCATCTCATGGCGCAGACGGATGTCGTCATCGCCGCGACGGGCTGCCCGACGTGGCTGTTTGGGCGAGCTGAAGTGGAGCGGTTGATGCAATCGCGCCATCACCGGCCGCTTGTCTTGGTGGACCTTGGCGTGCCCCGCAACATTGAGCCCGAAGTCAACCGGTTGGAGAACGTGTACCTCCACAACATTGATGACTTGGAGGTCATTGTTCGTCACAACCGGCTGCATCGCCAAAACGAACTGGCGGCCGGTCAGGAGATCATTGCCGGCGCGGTGACCGCCCTGTGGCCGCGGCTGGCACGGCGGCCCGAATCACCGGACAACGCCACTGCTCGCCCGTCGTCATGGCTGCTGCCGGACACTTCCGTGGCTGTGACGGGCTGAGGGCCGGTTGACCCGCCAGATGACCGGCAACCGCTCGAGAAACTGATCTAGTGTGCGCACCCAGGTTGACACGAGGCCGAGAGAAGGAGCGACTATCGTTTTCGAGGGCTGATACGTCACCACCATTGACGAGAACTGAATGAGCCCGCCAGTCGGGCGGATAGACCCGAGGATAGAACGGACAACATGTTATGAGAACTGAAGGTTATCTACGACACGAGAGTCTCGCGCGAGTTGCGCGAGGCGCGCGCGATTTGTTTTCCCTGCTCCAATCCACCCGAACCGGTCTCAAAGTCATCCCCGTGACGGCTTCGCCTGCGGTACGATTCCAACCGTCAGTGACGAGAGTGAGTGCACTCGCTTCGTGCTCGCGGTGGAGCAAACTCGTTATTGCGTTGATCGCGGCTGGCGGAAGCGCCACTGCCACGCAGCTTCAAATCGAGAAGCATCCGGACAAGCTCACCCTCGCATGGTCAACCAACGTGGAGCGGCACATCTCGGTGGAAAGCACCTCGCTCCTGCCTGGCACCTGGACGCCGCGGATGGAGTCGGTTTCAGAATCGGGAGAGTTGCGGCGAATGGACGTCGCTCCTGCGGATTCCGTGAAGTTCTTTCGTTTGTACGACCCACTCTTTGCCGCGGATGCGGCGCGGGGCGGCGCGCTTTATGATTCGTATTGGCCGGTGACCGGGGCGACGGTACCGACGGGCAATCATCCGCTGTGGGCCTCACGACCGGACCTGATCACCAACCCACGCACGGGGCCGGACACCTTTCGGTGCAAGGAATGCCACGGCTGGGATTATCAGGGTGTCAACGGCGCGTACGGCGGTGGCAGCCACCGGACCGGCATCGGCGGCATCTTTGGAACAACGAAGACCGCGCCGCAATTGCTCGACCTGCTGAAGAACCACCACGGCTACGGGGACCTCGGCTTGAGCGACGCCGAGATCGAACACTTGGTGAAATTCGTGATGCAAGCGCAGGTGGACACGACCGCGATTATCGAAACCAACAAGACGTTCAAGGGAAATGCGCTCCGCGGTGAGACGCTCTACAAGCACGGCATGGGGTCGAACGTCGGCTGTGTCGTGTGTCACGGTAGCGACGGCTTGGCGCCGCCGCCGGGTTATCCGGGTTTCGTGGAGTATCCCGGGAAGATTGCCGATGAGAATCCGTGGGAGTTCCAGCACAAGGTGCGGTTCGGACATCCGGGCACGGACATGCCCAGCGCCTGGGCGGGCGGGGCCTCGCTTCAGGACGTGGCCGATGTGGCCGCGTATGCCCAAACGCTGCCGGTAGCGCACGCACCGGGAGACGCGGCGCGAGGTGGGGTGCTCTATGATTCCTATTGGGCGGTGATCGGCGCACCGGCGCCAACGGGCAATCATCCGCTGTGGGCCTCGCGGCCGGACCTTGTCACCAATCCGCGGACGGGCCCAGACACGTTCCGGTGCAAAGAATGTCACGGGTGGGATTACAAAGGCGTCAACGGCGCGTATGGCTCTGGCAGCCACCGAACCGGAATTGCGGGTATCTTTGGCACCACCAAGAGCGAAGCTGAGTTGACCGACCTCCTGAAGAATCATCACGGCTACACCGCCCTCGGGCTGAGCGACGGGGAGATTGAACACCTGGTGAAGTTCGTGCGCCAAGCGCAGGTGGACACCACGGCAATCATCGAAACCAACCGTACGTTCAAGGGGAGCGTGGTGCGCGGCGAAACGCTCTACAAGAACGGCATGGGCTCGAATGTCGGCTGCGTGGTGTGCCACGGCAGCGATGGCCTGGCGCCGCCGCCAGGCTATCCGGGATTCGTCGAGTATCCCGGAAAGATCGCCAACGAGAATCCGTGGGAGTTCCAGCACAAGGTGCGATTCGGACATCCGGGCACGGCGATGCCCAGCGCGTGGGCGGGCGGAGCTAGTTTGCAGGATGTAGCCGATGTTGCGGCCTACTGCCAGACGCTGCCAATCGCGCCGACACCCGGTGACGCGGCGCGGGGCGGAGCGCTCTACGATTCGTATTGGCCGGTGATTGGCGCGCCGGCGCCCACGGGCAATCATCCGCTGTGGGCGTCGCGACCCGACTTGGTTACCAATCCGCGCACAGGCCCGGACACATTCAGGTGCAAGGAATGTCACGGTTGGGACTACAAGGGCGTCAACGGCGCCTATGGCTCCGGCAGCCACCGCACCGGGATCGGCGGCATCTTCGGGACGACTAAGAGCGAAGCGGAGTTGACGGACTTGCTGAAGAATCATCATGGCTACACCGCCCTCGGGCTAAGCGATGGGGAGATTGAAAATCTCGTGAAATTTGTCCGCCAGGCGCAGGTGGACACGACGGCGATCATTGAAACCAACCGCACGTTCAAAGGGAACGTGGTGCGGGGCGAAACGCTCTACAAGAACGGCATGGGCTCAAACGTCGGCTGCGTGGTCTGCCATGGCAGCGACGGTTTGGCCGCGCCGCCCGGCTATCCAGGGTTCGTGGAGTATCCCGGGAAGATTGCCAACGAGAACCCGTGGGAGTTTCAACACAAGGTGCGCTTTGGCCATCCGGGCACGCCCATGCCCAGCGCGTGGGCGGGCGGCGCCAGTTTGCAGGACGTGGCGGACGTCGCGGCTTATTGCCAGACATTGCCGATCGCGCCAACACCGGGAGACGCGGCGCGGGGTGGCGCTCTCTACGATTCGTACTGGCCGGTGATCGGTGCGCCGGCGCCGACGGGCAATCATCCGCTGTGGGCCTCACGACCTGACCTTGTCACGAATCCGCGCACAGGCCCGGACACATTCCGGTGCAAGGAATGTCACGGCTGGGACTACAAAGGTGTCAACGGTGCCTATGGCTCCGGCAGTCATCGCACCGGGATTGGCGGCGTCTTCGGCACCACCAAGACGGAAGGGGAGTTGACCGAGTTGCTGAAGGACCATCACGGCTATACCGCCCTCGGCTTGAACGACGCGGAGATTGAGCATCTCGTCAAGTTCGTGCGCCAGGCGCAGATTGACACGACCGCGATCATCGAAACCAACAAGACATTCAAAGGGAACGTGGCGCGGGGCGAAACGCTCTACAAGAACGGCATGGGCTCGAACGTCGGCTGCGCGACATGCCACGGCGACGACGGGCTGACGCCACCGCCGGGCTATCCGGCGTTCGTTGAGTACCCGGGGAAGATCGCCAACGAGAATCCCTGGGAGTTCCAGCACAAGGTGCGATTCGGGCATCCGGGCACACCGATGCCCAGTGCGTGGGCGGGTGGCGCGTCGTCGCAGGATGTGGCGGATGTATCGGCGTATTGCCAGACGCTGCCGATAGCTCCCGCCCCGGGACCTTGAGGGCGTGGCTTGACGAACAGGGAATGGGTTGGGCCATCACTGGGAATGGTTATGGATACCGAACACACTGAGTTGGACTTGTCTCCCGAGCGTTCTTCATCCGCGGCTCGGGCTTCTTTCCTACCTGTTGCGTGCCCACTGGATGGAAAAACAACTCCGGGAATGGCCGGTGCCAGAAAAATGAAAAATCACGGGAACCAACCTGCCGTTCGTGCATCTGATTCAGCAGACAACTATATCTGATGAAAACGAAGGCAGCATCGAATGACGGCAGGCAGGGATTCCGATGAACGCGGGAAGACCATTTACCTCCGAGTGCCCTGACCGACCACCGGCCAAGCTGGGGAGCATTCCGGTTTCAGAGGGAGGTTGTCAGTGAACACCGAAGCCGCCGAAATGGGTTTGTTTATCGGGCGCTTCCATCCACTGCTCGTCCACATGCCCATCGGATTGATCACGCTGGTTTTCGTGCTGGAGGTGCTGGGGCGTTGGCGTCGGTTCGAGCACGCCACCGCGGCCAACGGAATCATCCTGGTGCTCGCAGCGCCGGCGGCGGCTTGCAGCGCGGTGTGCGGCTGGCTGCTGTCCGACGGCGGTGGCTACGACCAGCAATTGCTCGCCTGGCACAAATGGCTGGGTGTCGGCGTGGCGGCAGCGTGCGCGCTGGCGCTGCTCCTGCGCTGGATGGAACAGCGGGCGGCGTACGGCGTGGTGCTGACGGCTACCTGTTTGGGGCTCGTGGTGGCCAGCCATTTCGGCGGCTCGCTCACCCACGGCAGCGACTACCTGACGCGGTACGCGCCGGAGCCTCTGCGTGGGTTGCTGGCCGGCAAAGGTGGCCTTGGCTCGGCGAGCAAATCGCCGGAGGAAGCCCTGTTTGCTTCCACGGCGCTTCCTATCCTGGAACGCACCTGCGTCAACTGCCACGGACCGGAGAAAGCCAAGAGCGACTTGCGGCTGGACACTTTGGCGGCTGTCCGCAAAGGCGGCAAGAACGGTCCGGTCTTCGCGCCGGGCAAGAGCGCTACCAGCCCGTTAGTGCAACGCCTCTTGCTTCCGCCTGATCACGATGACCACATGCCGCCGGATGGGAAACCCCAGCCGACCGCGGACGAGATTGCATTGCTTAAACGCTGGATTGATGCCGGCGCAACCAGCGATCAGCCCAACGCCGAATCCGAGATTCCCACCATCACGAAAAACTAGCGCCCATGAAGCAGACGCCCAATACCTGCAGTTGTTTTGAGAGAGCGCGTATCGCCAGTGTCGCGAACACACCGCATTGGCGCGCTGTCATTTCTCGCGCAAGCCGCCGGAATGCGATCGGGCTCGCCGCTCGATTGTTGTTTGCCATCGCTGGCAGTTCGGTCGTCTGCGGCAGCGCGTTCGCGGCGGAACATGAACCGGCGACGGCGTTCGGGCAGCTTGCAGGCAGATCCGAACTCGCCTCGGCCAACAAAGTTGGATCTGCGCCGAGTGAACCGGCCATTGCGAACGACGTGCTGCCGGTTTTGAAAAGAACCTGTGTGAGCTGCCACGGACCCGAGAAGGTCAAGGCCGGCCTGCGCCTCGACACCTTTGAGGGAATCAAGAAAGGCGGCGACAATGGCGCGGTCATCAAGCCGGGCAAGGCCAAGGCGAGTCCGCTGATTCAACGGCTGCTGCTTCCGCTGAAGCACGACGATCACATGCCGCCTGCCGATAAACCCCAACCTACCGCCGAGGAGATCGCGTTGCTCCGGCGCTGGGTGGATGCGGGCGCACCGGGTGACAATCCGGCAACCACCAAACTCAACCCATCCGTCCAAACGCGGCCCGCGCTGGCGTCAAACCAAAACGCGAAATGATATGACCAAGACCTCACGACAAATCTATTCGGCCACGACAGGCTTGTGCCTGTGGTTGGCCGCAACCGAAACAACTTCTGCCCGGGACTTTCGCATTAACCAGATGCCGAACGGCCCGATGCTGGGCTGCCTGGCGTGCCACACCAGCCCGGCTGGTGGCACCGCGCGAAATGCTTTCGGGCAGGCGGTGCATGTGGCGATTGGCGGATCCCCGGGCCCCGTTCCGTTCTGGACTCCGGCGCTGGCCGCCTTGGACTCGGACAACGACGGTTTCTGCAACGGTCAGGAAGTGGGCGACCCGGAGGGCGATGGTACGCCGAAGGTCGGCGCCGTGGTAACGAATCCAGGCATGAGCACCAGCAAGCCGGCGAACGCCAAGCCGGCGTTCACCTCGACGCCCTCGCCCGATGCCGCAGCCGGGGCCCTTTACCAATATCAGGCGGTCGCCAGCGACGTGGACGCCTGCCAAAGACTGACATTCTCGAAGGTCGCGGGTCCGGCTTGGCTCACGGTGTCCACCGCCGGCTTGGTTTCCGGCACGCCGCCCGCAGGAACCAGCGGTGACATCGCGGTGACCGTGGCCGTCGCCGACAGTGGATCGCCCGCACAAAGCGCACAACAGGTCTTCACGCTCTCAGTGGCTGCTCCATCTCCCTTTACCAGTTGGCAGAAGCTGCATTTCAGCCTGCCGGCCGAAGCTGGCTTGGCCGCACCGTCGGGTGATCCGGACGGCGACAAGATTGTGAACCTGTTGGAATATGCCTACCGGTTGAACCCGCGCGCCCCCAGCGTGCTGGAACAGCCGAAGCCGAACTTCAACGGCAATCAAAAGATGCACCTGGTCACGCTCCTGCGTGATGACGATCCGTCGCTTTCGGCCCGGTTGATTGTAGCCGACTCGACTCAGTTCTCGCCGTCGAACTCAATCGCGGGGGCCGTCAGCGATCCGACGCCGGGCGACGGTTGGAAGACGTGGACGTTTGAAGATTCAGTCGTGCGGACAAACGCGGCGGCGCGCTTCGGACGAATCGTAGTCGAACTGCTCCCGTGATCATTCCCCGTGGAACCGACCGAACCAACTTCACGCCTGCGTCCGTCACCCGAGAGCACGACGCAGCAGCGGCGACGGCGTCTCGGAGCCTGGGTAACCTTGCTCACGGGCCTGTGGCTGTTCGCCGGCTGCATCATCTTGGTTTCTTGTTCCACGACTGGGCGAGTGGGTCTCACACCACCGCTGATTGAAGGAGCGACCTTCGTCGGCAACCGTGCTTGTTCCGAGTGCCACACGAATTACAGCCGCGTGTTCGACGCCAGCCCGCATGCGCGCCTGCACTTCGAAGGCGTGCAGATGGCCGAGCCCACGGGCTGCGAGAGTTGCCACGGACCGGGCAGCCGGCACGTCGCCGCCGGTGGTGGGCGAGGACGGTTCATCGTGAATCCGGGGCGCAAGCCGGAGGTCTGTTTCAATTGCCATTTGGAAACCCACGCCGAGTTCAACCTGCCGCAGCACCACCCGGTCATCGAAGGCAAGATGACCTGCGTGCAGTGTCATGATCCGCATGGCATGGATATCATGAAGCCGGCCCGTGGCCTGGCCATGGCCCGGGTGAACGAGCAATGCGGCGATTGCCATCGCGAGCAGTCGCGGCCGTTCGTGTTCGAGCACGAGGCCCTGCGCGACGGTTGTACCGCATGCCATGTGCCGCACGGATCGGTCAACGCCAAGATGCTCACCGAGCGCGACAACAACCTGTGTTTGAAGTGCCACGCCCAAACGCCCGGCGCCGGCGTTGCCTCCGGACAGGTCTTCATTGGGCAAGTGGACCACACCGCCCGGCTGCGGATGGGCGGTTGCTGGACCGCGGGTTGCCACACGGCGGTTCACGGCTCGAACGTGAGTCCGCGTCATTTGTACTGAGGTGAACCGATGCAAGCCCGCTCGCCCCTCCTCATGAACCTCCCGGAGTGCGCCCGTCCTCGGGCGCAGCAACGTCCCGGTGTGCCATTCGGATTGCTGCGCCCGAGGACGGGCGCACTCCGGTTCAGGGGTGTCTGGGCGCTGTGGCTGGCCGCCACGAGCGTGGTGGCTTCTGGAGCGCCGGTGGATGTGTCGCAATTACCACCGGCGTCGAGCGCGCTCGTGGACTTCGACCGAGAAATCCAGCCGCTGTTGGAGCAGTCGTGCCTGCGTTGCCACGGCCCGGAGAAACCCAAGGGCAAGTTCAGATTGGACAGCCGTGACGCCGCTTTGAAGGGCGGATCGAGCGGCGTGAGCATCGTGCTAAGCAACAGCGCCGCCAGCACGTTGATTCACGCAGCGGCGCGACTGAAGGGCATGGACGAAGACCTCTGGATGCCGCCGGAAGGCAAAGCCCCGGTGCTCACTCCGGATCAGGTGGCGCTCTTGCGCGCGTGGGTGGATCAGGGATTGCCCTGGAGCACCAGTCCGCCGCCAGCCTCGCTCGTGTTCGAGATTGCTCCCACGGTGGGAGGGGCCGCTGTCAGCGGCAACGAAACTGTGTTCCGCGAGCATCAGTGGATGCCGGATGGATGGAACGGAGGCGCCGAGCAATTCAACCTGCGCGCTCGCGTGGACGACCGCACGCAAGTCACGGCCGAGGGCCATGCGTTCCGCGACGATTATCGCCTGACCCTGCAACTGGAAAGGCGCGACCTCGGTTTCGTTCGCGGCGGCTTCGAGCAGTATCGGAAGTACTACTCGGATAGCGGCGGGTATTTCGACGGCTTCGTGCCGCCGGTCTATTCACTCGATCGCGACCTGCATCTCGATCTGGGGCGGACGTGGATTGACTTGGGGCTGACGTTGCCCAACTGGCCACGCCTCACGCTGGGTTACGAACACCAGTACAAGGACGGCGAAAAATCGCTCACGTCCTGGTCACCGGTTACGCAAGGTGGGGTGACGCGCAACCTGTTCCCGACCTCCAAACAGGTGGATGAGGAGACGCACATCCTCAAGTTCAACCTCGACCATGAACTCTGGGGATTGCGAATCGAAGACGACTTCCGGGCCGAGTGGAGTCAGTTGCGTACCTCGCGGGCGAGCACCGTTCAGAGTCCGCCCGGCTCGGACACGTTGTTCCTCGATCGCATCCAGGAGACACATGACAGCTTCCACGCAGCGAACGCGGTGCGTCTGGAGCGGCAGGTCACTTCCTGGCTGTTTGCCTCCGGTGGCCACCTCTACAGTTATTACGACGCGGACGCGAGCTTCAGCCTCGACGAAACCTATGTGAGCGGCACGCCGGGGTTTGCCCGGCGCTGGCGCAGTCCCAGCATCGTGCTGGAGCGCAAGGCGCACGTGGGCAATCTCAACGGCCAGTTCGGCCCCTGGGATGGTTTCACCGCAGCGCTGGGTGTGCAGAGCGAGTGGAATCAACAGCGCAGCTTTGGTGACGCGTCGTTTGATTTTGAAATGCCGGGCGGAGATTACTTTCTGCGGCCGGCGACCCAGGAATCGGCGATTGATCGCGTCAGCGTGACGGAGCATCTCGGGCTGCGCTTCGCGAAGATTCCCAAAACGGTGCTCTTCGCCGAAGGCCGGCTGCAACAGGAAAGCCTCGACCTCGCCGAGGAGCAACTCGACGGCGACAACCCGCTCCGCCGCGACACTGACACGACGACCGACGGACGCGATTTTCGCGCTGGCTTCAACACCTCGCCCTGGCGGCGCGTGTCGCTCTCGGTCAGTTATCGCTGGCTCGACAAGCAGACACATCACGACCACCTCATGGACATCGTGCCCACGCCGTTCGGCGACTTCCCGAGCGAGGGCTACTCCGCTTTCATCCGCGACCGCGACACACAGACCGACGAGGTCGAGGCGCGGCTGGCGTATCACTGGTCCACCCGGCTCAAGACGATCCTCACCTACCGTCTCGTGTCGAGCGACTATTGGACCTCCACGGATCCAGTGGCCGGCTACGACCCGATCACCTTCGACCCCATCCCCGGCTACACCACCCCGGGCACGCGCCTGCTCAGCGGCAGCTACGACGCGCACATTTACAGCGCCAACTTCGTGTTCCGGCCCGTGAACCGGCTGAGCCTAAACACGACGTTTTCGTTCCACGACACCCGGTCGGTGAGCGCGGCGAACGATTCCCCTTCGATCGCGGCGTATGAGGGGCGCATTTACAGCGTGATCACGAGCGGCAGCTACGCGTGGAACGCCAAGACCGATCTCCTCCTGAACTACACCTTCTCCCATGCTGATTACGATCAAGGGCAGGCGCTGGACGGCCTGCCGCTGGGTATCGTCTATGACCAACACAGCTTGATGACCGGACTGCGCCACCGCTTTTCCGAGCGGGTGAGCGCCACCCTGCGCTACGGTTTCTTCCTTTACGACGAGCCCACGAGCCGCGGCTTCAACGACTACACCGCGCACACGCTGTTCGCGACTTTGAGCTACCGGTTCCCGTGAGTGACGCTCTCATCCTGGTGCAAGCTCACTTCGCAGCCTCGCCCAGCGCGTCCAGCACGATACCGGGTGTGAGAGCTTCTGGAAGGACCATCGGCGGCTGGGCGGCATCGCGCGGATAAACCAACACCAACGGCACGCCAGCGCGCTGAAAGCGATTCAACTCATCGGTGATGTCTGGCGGGAAACGGGTGTAATCGCCAAGCAAGGCAACGGCGTTGATTTCTTTGAGCTTGGCACGCACGGATGCGGTTTCGAGAGCGAGCTTCTTGTTCGCCTGGCAGGTCAGACACCACTTCGCGGTGAAATCCACCAACACGGGGCGACCCGCTGCACGCGCCGTGGCCACGGCTTGAGCAGTCCAGGGCTGCCAGTCAATCCCGTCGGGGCTTTCGCGGAGCGAACCTGTGGCTGCCTCCGGTGGCAGCGGCTCGCGCCAGCGCAACTGGCTTTCCAACGCGTAGCTGTAGCCCACGGCAAGCAGGGCGAGCGTCGCCGCGAGTGCCAGCCCGCGCCGTTTTGTGCCGCGTTGCAGAAACGCGCCATAGATCCACGCCGCCAGCGCCACAAAGACGAGGAAGATCGCCAGCCACCAAGTCCGCTCGCCATAATGCACCGCCACGATGCTCAGCAGCCACACGGCCGCAGCGAGCATCGGAAAACCCATCGCCACCTTGAACCGCTCCATCCACAAGCCGGGCTTGGGCAGGAACTTCAGCCATGCCGGCTGCCAGCTCAACACCAGATACGGCGCGGCCAAACCCAGCCCGACGGTCAACATGACCAGCGCGACGATGAGCGGTGGTTGGGCAAAACCAAAACCCACCGCAGCCCCCAGGAAAGGCGCCGTGCAGGAGGTTGCCAGAATCGTGGCGAGCAGTCCGTTGAAGAACGCACCGGCCGCACCGTGTTTGGCTGAAAGCTCCGCGGCGGTCTCCAAAGCCCGCCCACCGAGCGTGACTTCGAACACACCGAACAGATTTAGTGCGATCAAGGTGACCAGCGTGGTCATCACCACGAGGAAATACGGGTTGCCGAACTGGAAGCCCCATCCGGCCTTGCTCCCCGCCGCCTTCAGGCTGATGACGATGATCGCCAGCGCCAGGAACGACGCCAGCACGCCGGCGGTGTAAATCAGACCCAGCCGCCGGACCTCGCGCGGATTCTCCCGGGCTTGTGCGACGAAGCCGAGGATCTTCAGCGCAATCACGGGGAGCACGCAGGGCATGATGTTCAAGATCAATCCGCCGATGAAGGCGTAGAGGAGCATCTGCCAAAGCGATGCGGTGCGGTTCGCCGAATTGCTGGGCTGGTTCGTCAAGGCGGTCGCAACGGAGGGCGCAGCACCAAGTGACAGTCTGACCTCGTAAGCCGCTGGTTCGTCACCGCTCTTCTGAACCAGCACGCCAGCGATTTCCGTCGGCCAATCGCTTTCCAGCTTCAACACCGTCTTGCGCAAACGCACTATCCCCGCGTCGGCAGGCATTCTCTCGGTCGCCGGCTGCACCTCAAACGCGTCGCTGCTGTACGGGAAGAACTCCGCCTCACGGACCGCGCTCTTCGCGACCCACTCCAAGACCAGTGGACGCAACTTGCCATCGCCCGGTCTTTCCCAACCCGCGCTCACCTGCAAGCCTTCGCCCGAGCGTGGCAGCTTGTCTCGCCATGCTTCGATGAGCTTCGCCTCGGCGGACGGTTGGGTGATCTCGTCAACCGTGAGCTTGGCGCTCACGTTCGCATCGCCGGGAATACAGCTCTCCTTGCATTCGAGCCACGAAACCTTGGCCTTGATCTCCAATGGTCCGGGTTTCAGGTCCGCCGCGAGCTTCAGCGACACGAGCAAGAAAACGTCGTCGTGATAAACATACGTCGTCAGGTCGTCCTCCCCGTATTTCTCCGGTGGTGGCCATTGGATTTCTCCGGCGGCGACGCCGCTGGGTAACTCCCATTTGATTTCCGTAGCCATCCCCGAGGATCCGGGATTCCGCCAATACGTGTGCCAGCCCTCCTCCATCCGCAGATGGACGCCGGCAGTGACGGTTTCACCAGGACGCGCGGCCACAGCGGATAGGATGAGCTGTACCTGGGTATGGGCCGCCAGCGCGGGCAGGACGCCCCACGCGACAAAACCGATCGCCAACAGTCTTTTCAGCACTTGCATGCTCATATAGATGCCTCAAGCCAGAGAATGTTGAAACTAAATTGGTCTGGGGAAGCCGCAGATGCGTCTTGTTGGCCGCCGACCCGTAGGCTACCCGGAGCAAACGAGGCTCGAACCACCTCCACTGGGCGCGGAAGAGCGGGTTGCCGTCGGCGGGTTGGTGCAGGCATACTCGGTGCATGACACGATTGGCTTCCATCGCTTGCGGCGCACTATTGGCAGGGTTTACAACTTCGACCAACGCGGCGGCGGGCGCCAGCCCGATGCAACCCGGCAAACTGGTGGAATACCGGTCGCTGGCGTTTCAGCCCCAAGTCTGGGAGCAGAAGCAGGTCAGCACGTTGCTCTTGCCGTGGATGGGCACGAACATCGTGTTCCTCACTACCAACGGCACTTACGATGCCGGGTTGATGTCCCGCTGGGTGAATCGGTTGGACCAAGGGTGGGCTCTCTACGCCGACCTGCTGGGCAATCGGCCGAGTCCACTCAAGCAACTGGATGGCCGGGCAACCATTGCGGCGGTGCCGGGTTCCGAGTTCACGTGCGGGGCCGGGTGCGGCTACGTGGGCGCATCCGGCATCGAACTCGCCATGTTCTACGACTGGGACTATCCCGCACTGCGCAAGAACCCCGACGCGATGCCCCACTATGTGTTCTACGAGATGGGCCGGAACTTCTTCACGCTGGGGGACCGACATTCGGCTTTCACGACCGGGTTCGCGGTTTTCATGCGGTACGTCTGCATGGACACGCTGGGCTGCGCGGACGAGGACGCGGCAACGCGCCAGACCATCGAAGGGGTGGAGCGGTTGATCCGCACCAGTGACATGCCGTTTCTGAAGACGTTTACGAATGCGGACGGGCTGTCCGAGAAAGAACCGCGCGCGAAGGACGTTGCGGGCCACTGGGTCAACCCTTCCGACCAGCCGGTCACGTATGCCTCAGCCATGCTCCGGTTGCGGCGTGAACATGGTGGCAACGACTGGGTGCGGCGCTTCTTCCGCGCTCTGGCGAAGTGCCCGCCAGCACCGCAAGACACGCGAGAGGGCGCGCTGGCGCAGAGCTGGGACTGGCTGGTTGCCGCCAGCGTGGCAGCGCGGAAGGATTTGTCGCCCGTCTTCGTGGGGGACTGGCGGCTGCCGTTGAGCGAGCAGACGCGTGAGGAACTGGCGGCGGTGGATTGGTTGGCGAAGGAATTGTCTGCGCCAGCGATACTGGCGCGCATTCAGCCGCGCTGGAAGGCGGCCCCCTGAGATTCTTCACCGAACAGCAACTCGGAGTTGCACGAGGCGGGGCAGGGGTGGCAAGGCCGATGGCGGCCTCCCGGTCGCACTTCCCAATCCACATCCTCGACCGGATGAAAAATGTTTTCCTCCCGCCGAAGCCGGAGTAGCGTCGGCGCATGAGCTTGCCGCAAGATCGTCGCACCTTCCTCAAATCCACCGCTGCGCTCGCCGCGCTCGCTGTCTGGCCGCTGGGCTGCGCCACCACCGCCCCCACGCAATTCAGTTCCACGCCTCGGAAGAAGAAACCCGCCGTGATTCGTGGGGCGTTCTTCTATCCGTCGGCGGAAGATGTCCTTGCGGGCAAGGCCGAGGACGGTTGGGCCAAACACCAATGGTTCACCTGGCCCGGGAACCAGTTTGAGCCGGAAGCGCAGCAGACCAAGTTTCTGGCCAAGCTGCGCGAGTTGACCGCCGATCTCGACCTGACCCTCGCGTTGGAAGAGAAGCCGCTCTGCACAAACGCCGGCGTCACCGCGTTCATGAACAACGTCGAGGCATCGAAGCCCGATGCGCTGCTGTTGTTCAACTTCTGGAACAGTTTCAGCCCGAAGCTCAGACCCATCCTGGAAGGCTTCAAAGGCCCGATCATTCTCTACCATCCGGTGGGCGCGAATCATCAGTTGCCGCCGGATTATTTCCGCACGGCGGCGCGCGTGCAATACATCCACTCGATTGAGAACTGGGCGGCGTTGGAGCGGGGGCTGCGCGCGGTCCACACGCGGACGCGGATGGCGCAGAGCCGGCTGTTGCGGGTGTCCGGCCAACTCATGAAGGAGGCCGACGTCACCGAGCTGTTCTTCGGCACGCCCATCCACGGTGTCCCGGCGGAACATTTCAACAAGCTGTACGACGAAATCCAGGTCACCCCCGAAATGGAGCGATTGGCACGGTCCGTTCGTCGCGGCGCGCGTTACGTGCGCGAGATCACCGACGCGGCTGTGGTGGACGCCGTGCGATCGCACGTGGCCGTGCAACGGATCATGGAACGGCACGAGGCAGACGCGATCACCATTGAGTGCCTGATGCTCAAGCACCGCAAGCCGTGCCTGAGTTTCGCGCGGAACAACGGCGACCTGATCCCGTGCGGTTGCGAGAACGATCTCAACGCCAGCCTGTCGCTCATGCTGGGCGCGAGCCTGTTTGGGCGGGGCGGTTTCCAGCACAATCCGGAGTTCGACACGGAGCAGAACCTCTATTTCGCGTCGCACTGCACCTGCACCACAAAATTGCACGGGCCGAAAGGCCGGGACGCGACGTACGATCTGCGCCCATTCTTTCATCAGATGCCCAAGACGATGGCGCTGGACGTGCAGTGGCCAGTCGGCGAACCGGTGACGCTGTTCAAATACCAGAGCGGAAAATTCGCCTTGGACGCCTGGCGCGGGCAGGTGGTCTCCTCGCCAACCAGTCCACCCACCGGTGGCTGCGCCACTCGGGTGTTGGTGAAACTGGACGGCGTGGCGGACGTTTGCAGCGTCTATGCCGGGCCGCATCCAGTCCTGTATTGCGGCGACTTTGCCCGGTACGCCAAGGTGCTGGCGCAGATTTACGGGCTGGAAATCCGAACGAACGGGTGAGCGGCAGGTCAATGCGCCGCCTTGGAACATCGTCCTCATCCCTCTTCCTCGTCCTTGAAGACGGCCTGAATTCAAGAATGATAACGATCTCCCGATACGAGTTGTGAACAAGTCACGAAAGAAATTCTGGACATCCGGCGCATGCTGCGGGATAAAAGTCGTCAACCATACGACGGCAGAGCAGTTCAGAGGCCGGAACAACAGAACCAAAACCGAAACAGATTCACAAGAAATGAGAGCCCAGTCATCTTTCAGCGAGAGGGTGACGTTCTCCAACGAATTCAACTGATTATGAAGACCGTTTTTACCATCTTGAGTGTGAGTTTGATTGTTTCAGGCGCGAGTGTGTGCCGGGGGGCGCTGGCAGTCGGTTTTAGCGGCACTTACTCCCAAGATTTCACCGGGCTTGCTAGCGAAACGGGCACGGGTGTTTCTTGGGAGAATGGCACAACGCTCGACGGATGGTCGTTATTCGACAAGAATGATTCTGCAATAACCAGCTATAATGTCGGCCCAGGCAGCAGTATCATAGGAAGTTTCTATAGTTTTGGTTCCACTGACGCCAACGATAGGGCACTCGGCGGGGTGGGTTCGGGTGGCACGTATTTTGGTTCTCCCGCGAGCGATGCGGTGGCTGGATACATCGCCGTAGCTCTGAAAAACCTCAGCGGATCGTCTTACACAGAATTCACGATTCAATTCAGAGGCGAACAGTGGAGGAATGGGGGCAATACAACCGCACAATCGATGGTGCTGCAATACGGCTTCGGCGACACGTTTACCGAAGTGAATTCTTGGACTAGTCCGGGCGGGACTTTTGATTACGCTTCCCCTGTACACACAGGAACCGCTGCAGCCGTAGATGGCAACGTTGCCGGCTTGGTTTCAGGTCTAGGTGGCACAATAGGCAGCGTTTCTTGGAGCGAAAATCAAACCTTGTGGGTCCGGTGGAGGGAATACAACGACGCTGGGAACGATCATGGGTTGGCAATTGATGATTTTTCTGTCACCGCGGTTCCCGAGCCGGTGAACGTGGCATTGGCGGTCTTCGGTGGGATTAGCGCGGGCGCGTGGGGCGTGCGGCGCTACCGCAACCTTCGGAGGGCGTAACCCCGAACGACAGAGGAGCTGCAGAGACCGCCTGGAGTCTGGCGCCCTCGTATATTGTTGGATGTTGGAGATCGGAAGGTCGCACTTTGAACCTCTCTTGCCTGCCCGCGTTTGCCACAACTTTGCACTTCCCCCTTCCGCCGCGCCGTCCATAGACTCCCGCCGTGTTGATTCTCGGATACATCGTCGTTGCGATTGCCGCCTATCTGCTGGGCTCGATTCCGACCGGCTACCTCGTCGCCCGGGCCCGCGGCGTGGATATCCGCAAGGTGGGCAGCGGGAACATCGGCGCGACCAACGCCTTTCGCGTGCTGGGCAAACCGGCCGGCACATTCGTGCTTTTGGCTGACGGTCTGAAAGGGTTCTTCGCGTGCGCCTGGGGCTGTGACCTCCTCCTCGGCTTGTTGAAACTCGCCGACTTTCCGCTCGGTGACGTGGAAGGCTACCGGATTCTCGCGGGCACCGCGGCGGTGCTCGGGCACAATTACACGTGCTGGCTGCGCTTCAAGGGTGGCAAGGGCATCGCCACCAGCGCGGGAGTCTATGTGGCGTTGGCGCCGTTGGCGGTCAGTTGTGCGATTGGAGCGTGGCTGCTCCTCTTCCTTCTGACGCGATACGTCTCGGTTGCCTCCATTGCCTCGGCCATTGCGCTGCCCACGGCTGTGTGGCTGACCAAGGACAGCGTCGCGTTGGGCATCGTCACCACCGCACTGGGGGCGCTTGCCATCGCCAAGCATCGCGCCAACATCGAGCGGCTGATGAAGGGCACCGAGAACCGGGTCCATTTCAGGGCCAAATCCGCTGCGACATGAAGATCACCGTCCTTGGAGCGGGCGCCTGGGGGACGGCGCTCGCCAGAATGCAGGCCGAACGCGGGCACACCGTCACGCTGTGGGACCATTTCCCGGAAACGCTGGAAACCATCCGCCGTTCCGGGCGCAACGAACGTTACCTTCCCGCCATCGCGCTGCCGGCAAACTTGTGGGTCGAGGCGGACGCGGCGAAGGCGGTGGCCACAGCGGAGCTCATTGTGGTGGCCGGCATCTCAAAGGCCTTTCGGGCCGTGACCGCGCCATTGAGGAACTTCGGCGGAATCGTCGTCAGCGTGACCAAGGGGATCGAGTGCGAAACCGGCTTCACCATGTCGGATATTCTGAAGGAGAATGCGCCGGGATCCCGCGTTGTGGCCATGTCCGGGCCCACGCTCGCGCTCGAAGTTGCCCAGGGCATCCCGACTGCCATCGTTGCTGCCAGCGAGATCGCCGAGGCTGCGCACACGGTGCAGACGTTGTTTCATTGTCCGGCGTTTCGCGTTTACACCAGTGTGGACATCCACGGCGTGGAGTTGGGTGGTGCGCTGAAGAACGTTTTTGCCATCGCGGCTGGAGTGTGCGACGGGCTCGGGTTGGGCGACAACTCGAAGGCCGCCCTGGTCACGCGTGCCATTGCCGAGTTGCGGCGGTTGGGTGTGGCATGTGGCGCCCAGGCGGACACGTTTTCCGGCTTGAGCGGTATCGGCGACTTGATGGTGACCTGTTTTTCCCGGCTCAGCCGCAATCGTGGCTTCGGCGAGCGCATCGGCAAAGGGGAGAAAGCGGAAGCCATCGTCGCGAGCATGACGGCTGTGGCCGAGGGGTATCCCACGGCGCGTTCCGCGCGCCAACTAGCCCGCAAGCACGGCGTCGAGACTCCAATCATTGACGAGGTTTGCGCGATGCTGTACGAGGGCAAGGATGTGCGGCAGGCCGTGCAAGACCTCACGGGGCGGGAATCCAAGGCGGAGGATTGATCCTGGAAACGGCAGTTGAACAGCGAAGACGCGAAGACACGAAGTTGAACGAGAAGGGGTTGGGCGCAAAACCGTCCGTCCGCCGGCTTCACCGGCAGGGTGAGCCGCGCTTGCCTTCAGAATCCGTTTTACTTGGCGCCTTCGCGTCTTCGCTGTTCACCCCAGCATCAGTCTTGGTTTGGCTAAACCTTCAGGCCGCCGTCCTCAGCGGTCATCACCATCCGGGCCGCCCGAAGCGGGGCTGCAAACCCAATCCGATTGACGCCGCCAGAGACTCCTCACGAGCTCGCGCTCGTGTAGCGGCGGACGGAAAACCGCCAAGCCACTTCCGACACCACCGCGCAGGCCACCGCCATGCCCACCAAGGTAAACGCTAGGGCAGGGGACTGTAGTTTGTCCGCGAGCATGCGCACGGGGACATTCGAGACGAGCAGGACGGGCAGCGCGAAGGTGAAGACAGCCTTGAACATGCCGCGAAACGCTTCGTCGGGCAATCGGGCCAGTTGGAACAAGTTGTAGTAGCCCCACACAATGCCCTGCGCCTTCACGGTCCAGAAGCTGACCGTTGCCAGCAGGAACATCAGCGAGTAGTGGATCAGAATGCCAAACGCGCAGAGCACCACGAAACCGGCAAGTTGTGCCACGCTTGGTGAGAGTTGCAGGCGGTAGGCGGCATAGACCATGACCGCCACGGCGCTGCCCGCGTTCACGAAACTGCCGAGGTCCACCTGTCGCAGTGACACGATGAATCGCGTGTTCGCCGGCAGCAGCAGCAGGAAGTCGAGTTTACCGGTGCGCACCAACTCGCTGAGGTTGGTGCAGTTGATGAGGAAGAACGCCTGGAAGATTTCTTGGATGAGATGGCTGCCCCCGATCAGCAGGACAACCTGCCATTTGGTCCACGTGCCGATGGAATCCGTGTGCAGGTAGAGGACGTTGATGAAACAGATTTGCAGACCGAACCAGAGCAACTCGACGATGATCCAGAGCAGGAAGTTGCTCTTGAAGGTCATCTCGCGCGTCACGGAGTTTTTCCAGAGCGCGGCGTAAATCCGGAGATAACGCGTGATCCGCGACCGGTGCCGACTGACTGGCAGCCCTGAGAGGCTTCTCGCCACCAGACAGTGGCCACTTGTCGCCTCGCCCTGCATCGGATTCGGCGCTTCGGATTTCGGATTTCGGATTTCGGATTTCACCTTCTCTTCAGCCTCCCGCCGCCGCGTAACGCCGGATGCCGCGCCGCCACGCGAACCGCGCTGCTCCGTATGCCAGCGCCACCCAAAAGGCCTGCACGGCCATGCCTTGCAGCAGTTGCGCTCCACTGACCTTGCCCATGTAGATGCTCACGGAAAAATACAGTTCGTATGGGAACGGCGTGAAGGCCAGCACCCGTTGCAAACCCGCCGGCAGAATGTCCAGCGGGAACAGGTGTCCGCTGGCGATGTATTCGAAGGCATACACGATGAAGATGAACGTCGAAACTTCCAGCACCCAGAACGCAAGCATCGCCAGGGCATACGAACTGAAGAACTGCAGCAGTGCCGTCAGCAACACCGAGAGCAAGAACCAGCCAAACGTGGCGGCGTCGGCCGGCGGCTGCACGTATTCGCGCATCAGCCAGATGAAGCCCGCAAGCGGCAGCCCAGCCACGGCGATGTAGATCATCCGCCCCGAGAAGAACAGGCAGAGCCGGTACCAGAGATAGTCAATCGGCTTGGCGAGGAAGTGGTTGATATTGCCGTCCCGGATGTCGGCGGCGATTTGCCAGTCGTCCTCGCTGACGCTGGTGAGCGCGCTGACCACGGTGACGACCAGATAATAGGAGATCATCTCCGCCAGCGTGTAGGGGCCGACGAGCGCTCCCGGAGCTTTGCCGGCGTAGATCGTGCGCCAGAGCATCAGCATCGCGGTGAGCGGAATCAACCCGAACAACGTCCGCGCCAGGAAATTGAACCGGTAAGCGAGGTTGTTCTGAATGCCGATATTGATGACGTGCCAGTATTTCTTCATCTGCGCCGGACGAACCGGACCTGGCGAACCTTAGGGCCAATTCGAGGCATACTCCAGCACGGATCAGCCGGCTTCGTGGTTGCGCATGGGCCGCGCTGACACACGTTGCGCACTTTCGGCCGCTGCACGGCTACATGGCTACATGCTGCTCCTGCTAATTTCCTTTTCTTTCCCCGCGTTCGCTCTATCTTGCCGCACTCGGTGAATTCACCGGCAGCACGCAGATAATGGACGCAGCACACATACGTAATTTCAGCATCATCGCCCATATTGATCATGGGAAGACGACGCTTTCGGATCGGCTTTTGCATCGCACGGGCACAATCGCGACGCGGGACATGGAGGCGCAATTGCTCGATTCCATGGATCTCGAACGCGAGCGAGGCATCACCATCAAGGCTCACCCGGTGACGATGCTTTACAAGGCGAACAACGGCGAGACGTATGAGTTGAATCTGATTGATACGCCGGGCCACGTGGATTTCTCCTACGAAGTGTCGCGGAGCCTGAGCGCCTGCGAAGGGGCGTTGCTCATCGTGGACGCCGCCCAAGGTGTGGAAGCGCAGACGGTCGCCAATGTACATCTGGCGATGAAGCAGGATCTCCTGATCATCCCGGTGATCAACAAGATTGACCTCCCGCACGCGGACGTGGCGCTGGCCAAGCAGCAGTTGGAGGATATCCTGGCCATACCGGCGGAGTCGGCGATCCTCGCGAGCGCGAAGGAGGGGATCGGGATCGACGAGATTTTGGAGGCGATCGTGGCGCGCGTCCCGGCACCGAAGCCGACTGGAGCAGACAGTCTGCAGGCGTTAGGTTTCGATTCGTTTTTCGACACGTACAAGGGCGTGGTGACGCACGTGCGCGTGTTCAACGGCGAGTTGAAGGCAGGCATGCAGGTGAAGCTGCTCCACTCCGGCAAGACGGTCGAGGTGAAGGAGGTCGGCAGCTTCAATCCGAAGCCGTACGTCCGCGAGCGGCTGGAGGTTGGCGAGACGGGTTACATGACCGCAAACATCAAGAGCCCATCGGAAGTGAAGATGGGTGACACGATCACGGACTCGCGGCATCCATCCGGCGTGCTGCCTGGGTTCAAGGAGATTCACCCGATGGTGTTCAGCGGGATTTACCCGATCAACACCGCGGATTACGAGCATCTCAAAATCAACATGGGGAAGCTCCAACTCAATGACTCGGCCTTCATGTATCAGGCCGAGACGAGCGTCGCGCTGGGGTTCGGGTTTCGCTGCGGTTTTTTGGGCTTGTTGCACCTGGAAATCGTGCAGGAGCGGTTGCGCCGCGAATACGGCATGGACATCATCGCGACGTATCCGAGCGTGGTGTATCGCGTGACGTTGACGGATGGGACCGTGAAGGAGATTGACAACCCGGCGTTCCTGCCGGAGCCGAATTACATCGAGAAGATCGAGGAGCCGATGGTGCGGGCGTTCATCATCTGCCCGAACGAATACATCGGGGACATGATGGCGCTGGTGTCCGAGAAGCGCGGTACGCTAGATCACACGGAAACGCTGGATGCAAAGCGCGTGATGCTGCACAACCTCGTGCCGCTGGGCGAGATCCTGATTGATTTCCACGACCGGATTAAGAGCCTCACGCGCGGCTACGGCTCCATGGATTACGAGCACTCGGATTACATGGAGTCGGACATGGTGAAGCTCGACCTGCTGGTGAATGGCGAGTCGGTGGACGCGTTTTCGTGCATCGTGCATCGCGACAAGGCGGAGGGCAGGGGACGGGCTTTGGCCGCCAAGCTAAAGGAGGTCATCCCGCGCCAGCAATATCAGGTCGCCATCCAGGCGGCCATCGGCGGAAAGGTCATTGCCCGCGAGACCGTGAGCGCGCTCCGGAAAGACGTTACCGCCAAGTGTTACGGCGGCGACATCACGCGCAAACGCAAGCTGCTCGAGAAACAGAAAGAAGGCAAAAAGCGGATGAAATCAGTCGGTTCGGTCAACATTCCGCAGGAAGCGTTCATCGCCGTGCTCAAAGCATGAGTTCCCGCGAGCGGCAAGGATATCTATGATCATTCGCTGGTTCTGTTCAAAGACTGTTCGTGAAGCGACCGCCATGCGTCGGCATGTGGAAAAGCTGGGGCGTGCGCAACGTGATGTGCTTTCGACACAAGCGTTGGAAGCCGTCCAAGCGGCGACCGGCGAACTGCGGGCAGCCGTGAACTCCGGCGCGGACAAACCGGCCCTCCAAAAACAGATGGAGAACTTGGAGAAGGTCGCCAACAAGTGGCTCAAACCGTATCCGCATGCCGCCTGGCGTGAGAATGTCGAAGTCCTGCTGGTCGCGCTGGCTGTGGCGATGGGCATCCGCACTTTTTTCCTGCAACCATTCAAGATTCCCACCGGCTCGATGCAACCGACGTTGTTTGGGGTGACCTCGGTTAACCTCACTGATCATCCGGAAATCAAACCGACGACTGGTTTGGCGCGCATCAAAGAGTGGTTTGCCGGAATTTCCTACGTGCGGTTGGTGGCCCAAGCGAATGGTCCCATCCAGCGCGTGGAAAACCCAATCCGCCTGTTGATCTTCAACATCAAGCAAACCCTCTGGATCGGCGGTGTGCCTCATACGCTTTGGTTTCCGCCCGACTGTGGTCAGGTGGACATTGCGACGCGGGGCGGTGTGCGCCCGGGAGATGAATTCAGGCGGGGTGATGAAGTGATCAATGTGAAAGTCCAGGCCGGAGATCATTTGTTCGTTGACCGCATGACCTATAATTTCCGCCCGCCGAAGCGCGGCGAGATTATCGTGTTTGAGACCAAAGGCATCCAAGGATTGCCGCAGGACCAGTTTTACATCAAACGGCTCGTCGCCCTCGGCGGTGAGCGCGTGCAGATTGGCGA
>CAYJNU010000031.1:0-1173 GCA_964371005.1 uncultured Verrucomicrobiota bacterium
ACCGCGCGCCGTCCATGCGTTCGTGGGGGCCTTCTTGTAGTTCAGATGGCCAAAGCCATGCATGTCCCACTGCGATGGCACCGGGAGATTCGTCCAGAAGCCCGAGAGTGCGCCGGTGGTGCAAAGGAAACGCCACCGCACGGCGTCATCCTTGCCGCGACCGGAAAGGTATTGATACTGCGTATCCTGCCCCGTCACAGGAACGACCAGCATGAGCGCGAGCGACATCGCAGCAGCAGGCAAAGCAAACCGAGACGTGTTCATGACCCGGACATCCTACGTCAGACCGCCAGACCAGTGAACTGGTTTTTCGGTATGCCACTCCCCTGCCCGCGTTCGCGCGCGGATCGAGATCATCCGAGACGACTTTCGGACTCGCCAGATCAAGCAGAATTCCCAAAGCTGGAGGCATGATAAACGCCTTCCACTGCCTTCTGATTGCAGGCTGCGCCATTGCTCCGCTTGGATTGCGGACCGATGCAGCCGTCCCCGCCTCCACTCTTGAGTTCATTGGTGAAGCTCCGGCCCCCGAGGTCCCGTTGAGCCTCTGGTATCGCCGCCCGGCGGCGACCTGGACGGAGGCGCTGCCCGTCGGCAATGGGCGGCTTGGGGCGATGGTGTTTGGCGGAATCACGAAGGAGCGCATCCAATTCAATGAATCCACGCTCTGGCTGGGCGAGCCGCACGATTATTCAAATCCAGGCGCGGCCCAGCACTTGGCAGAGATCCGTCGCCTGCTGTTCGCGGGCAAACAAAAGGAAGCGGAGGATTTGGCCATGAGAGAGTTCATGAGCGAGCCGCTGCGGCAGATGCCCTATCAGCCGTTCGCTGATGTGCAGCTCACCCTTCCAGATCACTACAAGGTTCATAACTATCGTCGCGAGCTGAACCTCGACGACGCCATTGCCCGCGTGAGCTACGAGGCTGGCGGCGTGACGTTTCGGCGAGAGGCCTTTTCCAGCGCGCCCGACCAAGCGATCGTCATCCGGCTGACCAGCAGCCAACCCGGCCAACTGAGCTTCCGCGCCACGTTTGTCTGTCCGCCAACACTTAATACCTGCGGTCCGTCCAGGCACTCGGGCACCAGTGATCACCCCAGCTTGCAGCAAAGTCCTTCCGCCCCTCCCAAATCCTCGCCTAAGGGCAACAGCGCAAAAAAAGCGCGGGTACCCC
>CAYJNU010000031.1:1183-31487 GCA_964371005.1 uncultured Verrucomicrobiota bacterium
CTCGAATGCAACCGTGACCGCCACCGGCAAGACGCGCCTCGTCATCCACGGTCACGCAAAGAACACACACGGGCAAATCCAGCAGACGTTCGCCAATCCGCTGCGGTTCGAGGCCCAACTTGAAGCCCGGTCAGACGGCGGCTCCGTAAAGGTCACCGAGCAAGGTATCGAGGTGAAGGATGCAACCTCGGTGACCCTGCTGCTCGTGGCGGCGACCAGCTTTAAGAACTTCCAGGATGTCTCCGGCGATCCCGAAGCGGCGTGCGCGCGGACGCTCAAGCGAGCGGCCAGGAGGTCCTATGACCAGATCCGCCAGGCTCACGTCACCGATTACCAGCGGCTGTTCCGGCGGGTCGCGCTGGACCTTGTCTCCAGCCCTAGCGCGTCGCTGCCGACGGATGAGCGGCTCAAACAGGCGCTGCAGGCGGATGATCCCGGCCTGGCCGCGCTGGTATTTCAGTATGGCCGTTACCTGCTCATCGCCACCAGCCGGCCGGGCGGACAACCTGCCAACCTGCAAGGCATTTGGAACGACAGCCTGACGCCGCCCTGGGACAGCAAGTTCACCTGCAATATCAACACGGAAATGAACTACTGGCCCGCGGAGGTCTGCAACCTCGCCGAATGTCACACACCTCTGTTCGACGCACTGGACGAACTGGTCATCTCGGGCCGCCGGACGGCGCGGAACCACTATGGCGCGCACGGCTGGGTGCTGCATCACAACTTTGATCTTTGGCGCGGCACGGCACCCATTAACGCCAGCAACCACGGCATCTGGGTCACGGGCGGCGCGTGGCTGAGCCTACACCTCTGGGAAAGCTACTTGTATTCCCAAGACAAATCGTTCCTCCGCAAGCGCGCCTACCCCGTGATGAAGGAGGCCGCGCTGTTCTTCACGGACTTCCTGGTGGAAGACCCGAAATCGAAATGGCTCATCAGCGGTCCTTCAAATTCGCCCGAGCAAGGCGGACTGGTGATGGGACCAACAATGGACCACCAGATTGTCCGCTCGCTCTTCGCCGCAACCAGCAAAGCCGCTCGTTTGCTCAAGACGGATGCGGACTTTGCCGCGAAACTGGACGCCATGTATGTACGGATTGCGCCGAATCAAATCGGGCAGCACGGTCAGTTGCAGGAGTGGCTGGAGGACAGAGACGATCCGAAGAACCAGCACCGGCACGTCTCGCACTTGTGGGGCGTCTATCCCGGCAGCGACATCACCTGGCAGACCGACGACCTCTTCAACGCCGCACGACAATCGCTGATTTTTCGCGGCGACGCGGCAACCGGCTGGAGCATGGGTTGGAAGGTCAACCTCTGGGCGCGCTTCCTTGATGGCGACCACGCCTACCTGATCCTGCGCAACCTTCTGGCCCCGCTCACCCGCGGCAAAGGCGGGCTGTATCCAAACCTGTTTGACGCCCATCCGCCATTTCAGATTGACGGCAACTTCGGGGCGACGGCGGGCATCGCCGAGATGCTGCTGCAAAGCCACGTCGTCGAAGTCCGAAGTCCGAAACCCGACGTGCGCGTCTTGCATTTGCTGCCCGCGCTTCCCCAGGCCTGGCCCACCGGAAGCGTGCAGGGCTTGCGGGCCCGTGGTGGTTACGAGGTGGACCTGGCTTGGCGGGAGGGCCAACTCACGTCCGCCACGATCCGCAGCACCCAGGGTGGAATCTGTCAGTTACGCCATGGCGCGCGGACAGTAGATGTGATGCTGAAGCCACGCGCGAAACAGAGTCTCGACGGAAACCTCATGCCTTCACCAGAGCCTGCGCACTGATGTTGTTGACGGGGCCGCTTAAAAATCCGCTTGCGTCGCCAGCCGTGAGGCCGATTCTCTGTCCCACACGTTTGCGACCCTAAACTCAAATGGCACTATGAGACAGATCATGGGCAAGGCACCCACCCTCGGCGTCATCATCGGCAACCGCGACTTCTTCCCCGACCAACTCGTGGCGGAGGCGCGCAACGACATCGCCCGGCTGTTCCGGGAAAAACGCATCACGCCCATCTGGGTGTCGCCCGAGGAGACCAAGCTCGGCGGCATCGAGACGCACGCCGACGCCCGGAAATGTGCCGCGCTCTTCAAGCAGCACCGCGACGAGATTGACGGCGTGCTCGTCTGCCTGCCGAACTTCGGCGACGAAAAAGGCGTGGCCGACACGCTCAAGCTCTCCGGTCTCAATGTGCCGATCCTCATCCAAGGTTATCCGGACGATCTCAATGAGCTTTCGCCCGCCCGCCGGCGCGATGCTTTCTGCGGAAAGATCTCTGTCTGCAACAACCTCGTCCAGGCCAGCATCAAGTTTTCGCTCACCAGCAAGCACGTCTGCCTGCCGACGACCGAGGGCTTCATCGCTGATCTCGACCAGTTCCTGGGGGTCTGCCGTGTGGTGAATGGCGTGCGCGGCGTACGGCTCGGTGCGGTCGGCGCACGGCCCGGTGCGTTCAACACGGTGCGTTACTCGGAGAAGATTCTCGAGCGCCACGGCATCAGCGTCACCACCGTTGACCTCTCGGAAATCCTCGGCAAGGCCGGCAAGCTGACCGAGAAGGATGCGGCGGTGAAGGCCAAGCTGGCGGCGGTGAAACGCTACGCGCCCGCGCCGGGCGTGCCTCCCGACCGGCTCGTCCAGATGGCCAAGCTCGGCGTAGTGCTGACGGACTGGATGGAGGCCAACGCGATTGACGCGACGGCGATCCAGTGCTGGACCTCGGTGCAGCAGAACTTCGGCTGCAACGTCTGCACGCTGATGAGCATGATGAGCGAGAAGTTCATGCCCAGCGCCTGCGAAGTGGACGTCACCGGCGTGCTGACGATGTATGCCATGCAACTGGCCGGCAAAACACCTGCCGCGCTCGTGGACTGGAATAACAATTACGCCGACGACGAAGACAAGTGCGTTCTGTTCCACTGCGGTAACTGGGCCAAGAGCTTCCTGCCCGACATCAAGATTGCCAACGCGCCGATCCTTGGCAGCATGCTCGGCGTCGAGAACACCTACGGTGCGCTCGACGGCCGGACGCCCGCCAGCCCGCTAACCTATGGCCGCATCACCACCGCCGACACTGACGGCGGCATCCGTGCCTACGTGGGCGAAGGCGAACTGACCAACGACGAACTGAACACCTTCGGCAACCGCGCCGTGGCCCGAGTGCCGCAGCTCCAGAGACTCTTGCGCTACGTTTGCACGCAAGGCTTCGAGCATCATGTGGTGATGACGCAGTCAAGATCGGCGGCAATTTTAGCTGAAGCTTATGGCAACTACTTCGGCTGGGATGTTTACGAACATGTGTGAAAACACTCCTATGTCCGAGGCCAAGTCAAGATGCGCAGAGTGTGGAGCTGAAATCCTCGCTACAACTGCTACTCGCACCGGAGGGTTGTGTATGCCTTGTAAGACGAATCCACCCTCAACCGAACCTCCACCGACAGAAGAAGCTATTGCGGTCGAACTTGAGATGGCCGCTGCTTCTCTGCGAAACAGGGCAGAAATCTTGTCTGTTCCAACTCGCAAGATTCCTTTGACTGAATGGGATTCTCTCCCGTTAGAACTCCGCCACCAAGTCCCTTTGTGGTTGCGAGATCTCTTGTCTCGCCATGCGCTTCACGGCTTATCTTTAGAGTATCGCGATCCCGTAAATCGCTACACGCGCGTTTTCACGTTTCTTTCACCTGATGATTTCGGCAGGCTATTCACGGGCGAATCTATGTACAAGGCTTTACTCGATACTGAGTATGTCGCCGTTGGCTACGAACAAAACTATAACCTGTGGCTGGCCAGAAAAGCGCCTAACCCTGACTCACCAGTCTTTTTGTTTGAACACAGCGATTGGGATGGTGCAGGGACACCGACGACGCAATCTGGACTCAGATTCGCTGCTGCCCGGCTTTCGTTTTTGATATGTAGTATGGGAGTCAGCGAGGTCAGTTACTATAATCTGCCCGCGGGCTCAACTCGTTTGATTTGGAAGCCCGACCGCAGCAGCAGAGGACGGAAAGCTTGATAGCCCTTCGCATGAGCGACCACGATCTCCGGCTGAAGTCCATCCAGTTACGCAAGGAGTTGCTGCGCGCCATCGTTGGAGCCGGCGCGGGCCACACCGGCGGCGGGCTCTCGTGCCTCGACATCCTGAACGTCCTCTACAACCGCATTCTGCGCGTCTCGCCGCAGACGTTCGCCGATCCACACCGCGACCGCTACGTTCAAAGCAAGGGGCATTCGGTCGAAGCGCTGTACGTGGTGCTGGCGGATCGCGGATTCTTTCCCCCATCGGACCTGGAAACTGTCTGTCGCTACAAGTCGCGCTACGTCGGCCATCCCACGCGGAAGGTGAACGGCATCGAGATGAATACCGGTGCGCTTGGACATGGCCTGCCCATCTCCGTCGGCATGGCGCTGGCCGGCAAGATGGATGCCGCGCCGTACCGCGTCTTCACGTTGCTCGGCGACGGCGAACTGGCCGAGGGCTCGAATTGGGAAGCGGCCATGGCCGCCGCGCATTACAGCCTCGACAATCTTACGGCCATCATTGACCACAACACGCTCCAGATCACCGGCCACACCCGCGACGTGTGCAGCAACGAGCCGCTCGACGAGAAGTGGCGCGCGTTCGGCTGGACGGTGCGGACTGTGAATGGTCACAGCGTGGCTGAACTCACGGCCGCCTTGAGCGCGCCTCCCGAAGCCGGCAAGCCCACCTGCGTCATTGCCAACACGGTCAAAGGTCGTGGCGTGAGCTTCATGGAGAACGTCGCCAAGTGGCACCACGGTGTGCCGAACGCGGATGAGTTGCAGCAAGCCTTGGCCGAACTGCACGCGGCGGAAGCCAAGTTGAAGGAGGTCATATGAACGCCCTCAGTGATGTAGCGGCAGGCATCTTGCCGCCCGGATTCGTCCGCGAACCGCCGTTGCGTTTGGAATTCTCCACGCCCATCCCGCCGGGCAGGATGCCCTGCTCTACGTCAGGCAAGATGCCTGACACTACTTTCTCATGAGCGCGCCCGCCCCATCCATGTTCACGCCCGCCGCCAAAACGACGGCGGAAACGCTCGGGCTTAAGTTGGGCCGCGCCAACCTCGACGAATTCGCCGCCACGCTGCAGGAACTCGCCAAGGCCAACCCGAACATCATCGCCGTCACCAGCGATTCGCGCGGCTCGGGCAAGCTCAGTGCGTTTGCTCAAGCCCTGCCCAAGCAGATTGTCGAGGTCGGCATCGCCGAGCAAAACCTGGTGGGCATTGCGGCCGGGCTGGCGGCCTGCGGCAAGAAGCCGTTCGCGGTTTCTCCGGGCTCGTTCCTTACGGCCCGCGCGCTGGAGCAAATCAAGAACGACGTGTGCTACTCGGATGTTCCGGCGGTGCTGATCGGCATCAGTTCGGGCGTGAGCTATGGTGCGCTGGGCAGCACACACCATTCGCTGCACGATCTTGCCGCACTGCGCGCCATTCCCAACCTCACGATCCTTGCGCCTGCGGACAACTTCGAGGCGCGCGAGGCCATCCGCTACGCCGCGAGAGCTGCCAAGCCGGTGTTCGTCCGTTTCGGCAAAGCGCCGATGTGTGGGCTGCACAAGCCGGAGCCCAACTTCGAGATAGGCAAAGCCATCATGTTGCGCGGCGGCGATGACGTGACATTTATCAGCACGGGCGAGACGGTGATTCACTGTCTGCTCGCGGCTGCGAAGCTGGCGGAACAGGGTTTGCATTGCCGCGTGTTGAGCATGCACACCGTCAAACCGCTCGACGCCGAGGCTGTGCTGAGCGCGGGCCGCGAATGCCGGGCGGTCATCACCATCGAGGAACACAGCGTTCACGGCGGCTTGGGCGAAGCGTGCGCTTCCGCGCTGATGCAGGACGGGGTGAGCGTGCCGTTCCGCATCGTGGGCATCCCGGACGAGGACACCGTTACGGGCGCGCAGGCGGATATCTTCCGACACTACGGGATCAGCATGGAGGGGTTGAGCCGGTTGGCGGCTTCACTACTATGAGTCCCATCATCCTCGCCATTGACCAAAGCACCTCCGCCACGAAAGCGGTGCTGTTCAGCGCGACGGGCAGAATCCTGGACAAAGCAGCGCGCCCACACCGGCAATTCTACCCGCAGCCCGGATGGGTGGAACACGACGCTGACGAAATCTGGCGCAACCTGCTCGCGGTCATCGGCGAGATCGCCAGACGTAATTACGCCAAGCTGAACAACCTTGCCGCGCTGAGCATCACCAACCAGCGGGAGACGGTGCTGGTGTTCGACCGCAAGACCAGCAAGCCGTTGCACAATGCGCTCGTCTGGCAGGATCGTCGTGGTGACGCGATCTGCGCGAAACTCACGAAGCAAGGCCACGGTCCAAGCCACGGTCCAAGCGTGCTCCGCAAAACCGGCCTCAAGATTGACACCTACTTCTCCGCGTCGAAACTCCGCTGGCTCATCGAGAACGACCCCGCCATCGCTGCAAAGCTCAAGAGCGGTGAAGCCGTCGTCGGCACGATGGACGCCTATCTGATTCACCGACTCACCGGCGGAAAAGTGTTTGCCACCGACTTTACCAACGCCAGCCGCACGCTGCTCTTCGACATCAGTCAGCTCCAATGGGACGCGTCGCTCTGCCGGCTGTTCAAGGTGCCGGCGAGTGCGTTGCCCGAAGTCCGCGAAAGCGCTGCGCACTTCGGCGAGACTGATGCGGGGGGCGCTTTGCCGAAGTCCGTGCCGATCATCGGCGTCATGGGTGATTCGCAAGCGTCCTTGTTCGCGCAGCGGTGCTACCAACCGGGCACGGCCAAGGCCACGTTCGGCACGGGCACGAGCGTGTTGTTGAACATCGGCGGCGTCCGCCCCGCCCCAGGTAGCACAGGCAAGTTGCACGTGCCACCCGAAGCAGCGGGCGCGGTCACGGCGCTGGCTTGGGTCTGGCGGGGAAAACCAACCTACGCCGTGGAGGGCCTGATCAGTTTCTCCGCCGCCACGATTGAATGGTTGAAGAACCAGCTCGGTTTGATCCAGAGCGCGGGCGAAGCGGAGAAATTGGCCACGAGCGTCCCCGACAACGGCGGTGTGTATCTCGTGCCGGCATTCGCAGGCTTGAGCGCGCCATACTGGTCGCCGGGGGCACGGGCGGCCATCGCGGGCATGACGGCCCATACACGGAAGGAGCATATCGTCCGTGCCGCCCAGGAGGCCATCGCCTATCAAATTCGCGACGTGCTCGACATGATGCGGGCAAACGCACATCACACTTTGCAAAGTGTGGCGGCGGACGGCGGGCCGACGCGCAACCAGTTCCTCATGCAGTTCACCGCCGACATTACTGGCGCGGAATTGCAGGTTTCCGAAGTGGCCGAATCCTCGGCGTGGGGCGCCGCCATGAATGCGCTGCTCGGCCTGGGCCTCTGCAAGTCCTTGGACGATCTCTCCGCATTGCCGCGCAAGACAGAGATTTTCCGGCCACAGATGGACCGTGGAAAAGTGAAGCAACTGCACGACGGCTGGCTTGCCGCTGTGAAACGAGTCTTGTAGAACAACCCGGAACACCGAACACCAAACATGAACATCCGCTGGCTCAAACACCTTCTGACCGCTCTGCTCACGACAGCGAGCATCGGCCTTGCTCCGGCTCTGTCTGCTCAACCCACCGCCAAGACCAAGATGGCGGTCATCATCTCCACACTGAACAACCCGTGGTTCGTCGTGCTGGGTGAAACGGCGAAGGCGCGATCCATCGAGTTGGGCTACGACGCCACCGTCTTCGATTCGCAGAACGACACGGCGAAAGAGGCGGCGCACTTTGAAAACGTCATCGCGGGTGGCTACAAGGCGATCCTATTCAATCCGACGGATGCCAATGGCTCAATCGCCAACGTGCTCAAGTCCAAAGGGGCGGGCATCCCGGTGTTCTGCGTTGACCGCGAAATCAACGCCACCAACGCTGCCACGTCGCAGATGCTCTCGGACAACTACTCCGGTTGCGTCAAGCTCGGCCAGCATTTCGTCAAGCGCGTCGGCGAGAGCGGCAAATACGTCGAACTCCTCGGCATCGTCGGCGACAATAACACCTGGAATCGCTCAAAGGGCTTTCACAGCGTCGTGGATCGCTATCCGAACTTGAAGATGCTGGCGCAGCAGAGCGGCGAGTTTGACCGCGCCAAGGGGATGGAAGTCATGGAAGCCATGCTCCAGGCGCACCCCGAGATCAACGCCGTGTTCTGCGGCAACGACGCCAAGTGAAAGTCTTCGGCTTCGACGGCGCGGACGACGTGGTGAGGCTCATCGCCGAGAAGAAGATCGAGGCGACCGGCATGCAGTTTCCGAAGACGATGGCGAAGAAGGCGGCCGAGTTTGCCGACGAATACCTCAAGGGCAAACGCGACTTCCCGCAGAAGGTGCCCGTGCCGGTGGAACTCGTCACGCAGGACAACGTGGGCAAATACGGCGACTACGGGAAGAAGAACTGACCCATGCGCTGGCTGGGATGGCTCATCGCGGTCGCGGCCCTGGCCGGCTTGTGCTGGGCGTTCCCGCTGTTTCACGTCGTGCCGCTGAAACAAGCGGCGGAGCAAAAGGAAGCAGGCGGTTTCAGCGCTGCCCAGTTTGTGGAGAGGTTCTGGAGCGAAGCGCTCCTCAAATCGCTCGACAAGGCGGTCAAAGCCGAGGTTTTGTTGCCGGCGATCCAGCGTGATCCCGCCGCCGCGCGCAAAGCCTTCGCTCGCAGCCTTGGCCTAAGTGAGAGCTACACCTACTTCGTGGCGGGCCGGGGACGGGTGTTGGCTGCGTCAGACGATGAAATCGCCTTGGCCATAACTCCCGGCGTGACTAACGCCGAGATCGCCTTGATGACGGGGCTCGTCTTCGGCAATGCAGTCCGGGATGGCACGGGCTTGCTCAACGTGAACGACTACCCGAACTCGCAAGACTTCAACGACATCTCGGCGGAGTTGAACAAACTCATCGAGACACGCGTGCAGCCGAAACTCCGCGAACGTGCGAAGGTCGGTGCCACGATTCGCTTCACTGGTTGCGCTGAGGTGTCAGATGAATCCACTGATCTGCACCTGCTGAAGCTCATTCCCATTCAGGCTGAAGTCGAATGACCGCGCCGTCGAAACAAATGCTGGCCCGCTTCCAGTCCCTCATCGCGCTGGCGGTGATGATCGTGGTGCTGAGCCTCTTGTCCGACCGCTTCCTGACCTTCGCCAACGGCCGGACCATCCTGCTCCAAATCTCCGTGAACCTCTGTCTCTCGATCGGCATGACGCTGATCATCCTCACCGGCGGAATTGATCTGTCGGTGGGCGCGATCCTCGCGCTCGCTGGCGCGGTGGCGGCGGGCTTGCTGAAGAACGGCTTGAGCCTCGCCTGGGCAGGAGCGCATCTGCAATTCACTCCGTTCGGCGCGGTCATCGCCGGCGTGCTGGTGGGGCTGGCGCTCGGCTGGTTCAACGGGATTGCGATCACGCGATTTCGCCTGCCGCCGTTCGTCGCCACGCTCGGCATGCTCAGCATCGGGCGCGGGCTCACGATGCTCTGGACCGGCGGCTTTCCGATCACGGGACTTGGCGAATCATTTGGTTTCATCGGCGCCGGCTTCTGGCTGGGCGTGCCGATGGCGGTGTGGATTTGCGCGGGCCTGGTGCTGGCGTTTCACGCAGTCGGCAGGAGCACAACCTTTGGCCGCCGTATCTACGCCGTGGGCGGTAACGAGCAGGCGGCGCGGCTTGCCGGTGTTCGCGTCGAGCGCGTCAAGATTTGGACCTACACGCTCGGCGGCGCACTGGCGGGCGTAGCGGGCTTGATCGTCACCGCGCGACTCGACGCCGCGGACCCGAAGGCGGGACTTGGCTACGAACTCGACTCCATCGCCGCCGTCGTCATCGGCGGGACTTCATTGAGCGGTGGGCGTGGCTCTGTTCTAGGCACGGTCCTGGGCTGCCTCATCATCGGCGTGTTGAACAACGGCTTGTTCCTCCTCGACGTGTCGCCGTTCTGGCAACAGGTCATCAAGGGCCTCGTCATCCTCGCCGCCGTGGCAGTGGACAAGCTCGGCAGCCGCGTGGACTGAGTGCGGCTGACCGACGCCGTCGTGACGCGCTGTTCCTGGCGTTAAGCAGATGCTAGTCGCAGCGCAACCGGTAAAACTTCGTGCCAGTTCCGGGCGTCAACGGGACTCGCGCCACACCGTTGGTGAGCACGACATCCAAGCCCTCAACCGGCGTCCACACCATGCTCGGGCCTAGCGAGGTCGCGCTTTCCAGCGCGCAATTCGGGCGTGTCGGCACCCACTCGATGACCTGTTTCCCAGCTTCGGCGCGGATGGTCAGTGGACCGGCGTTCGGCACGGCTGGGACTTCCACCAGGCGGTAGAACGTCCTCGAGTTCGGCGCGGGCAGCGCCACGACGCGTTCCCACGTGCCGTTCAAGGTGACAGTGCGCACGGTCTGCCACGGGGCGCCGAGCAGGTTCGTCGCGCTCTGCACCCAGTAGGTCACTCCCGGTCGGCCGTAGAGCGTCAATGCACAGAGCTGGTTCGCGCGGGCCAGATCGCTGGCGATGGGTTCTTCGCCGATGATGAATACCCGTCCGGCCTCGCCTTCGGCGTTGGCCATCAGCGTGCCGGTGGCGCTGATACCCAGCACATTGTCCAGGGCCACCGTGACGATGGCGGATTGCGGATCCGGCACGGTGCCGAAGCGCAGTTCCGCGAGGTTCAACGTGCCGAACAGCGCGCTGCCGCCAGCCGCTTCGAGTGTCGCAGCGAAGGTGTTGGTCGCCGTGCGGAGCAGCGCGATGGAGGTCAACTCCGCACGCAGTGGATTCCAAACCAGGTTGGTCAGCCGGGTTTCGTCGGCGACCATCGTGAACGAGAGGTTCGTCAACGGCACGCCGGCAATGACCCGCAACGGCAGCGCGCCTGATGCACCGGTCAGCACGTTGGTCGTGCCGAAGCCCACGAAGAAGTCGCTCAGCGTGTCGGGCACGGTCACGAGGAAGGTCTGCGTGGCGCTGAGGCTGCCCGGGCCGTTGTCGTGGACAACGACGGTGATTGGGTTGGTCGTGCCGCCCTGGTACTCGGTCGGGCGCCAGGTGAGTCGGCCGCTGGTTGCATTGATCGTCACGCCCGCGGGGGCGCCCGCCGCCAGACTCCAGGTGAGTGTCTGCACCGGCAGGTCGCCATCGGTGGCGGCGCAGGCCACGCTCAGCAATCGGCCTTCCAGCACGGTTTCGTTGGTGATCGTCGCCATCATCGGCGCGGTGTTCACCTCGTTGACTATGAGCGTGAAGGTGTCGGTGGCGCTCTTCTGCGGCACGCCGCTGTCGCGCACGCGCCAGGTGATGGTGTTCGTGCTGGGGCCCAGCCCTTCGCTGGTAAGCCAGTGCATCTCGCCGGTGGCGGGATTGAATGAAAGCCCCGGCGGGCCGCTGATGAGGCTGAAGACCAGCGCGTCGTCCGGCAAATTGCCGTCCGTCACCGTCGGCGTCAGCGCGAATTCAGTGCCTTCGTCAACCGTTCGGATGCCGACGGGCGTGATCACCGGCGCGAAGTTGGTGATGGTGACGCTGGTGGCGGTGTCGGGTTGGTCGGGCGCGGCTTCGCGGTTGCCGGCGGCGTCCACGGCCACGCTGAAGAAGGCGTATTGCGCGCCGAGCACCCCCTGAAACGAGGCGGAGGTCAGCTTCGTCCGTTGCAGCCACGGCAGGAAGGAACTCCCGTTGGCCGAAACGAACACGTCGTAACCCGCCACATCGCCCGTGTCGTCCGCTCCACTCCAACGCACCTGGAACAACTCCGGCGTCGCGGCTGGGAGCGCTGCCACCGTGCTGACGGGCGCGGTCGTGTCCGGCGCGGGCGGCAGTCCGTAATGCAGCGTGTAGAGGCCCGTGCTGTCGTGATCGAGCAGGTGGAACAGGTTCTCATAAACGGGCCGGCGGCCAAAGCCGATGAACGTGCGATCCGTGGTCCACGCGTTGGTGTTGAACAGAATCTCGCGGCCATCCGAGCGCACAACACGCTTGAGGATGAACTGGCCGTCGCCTGGCTCGGGCACGCGCAGATACACCCAGCCCGGCGGCATCGGCGCGGTGAGTTGCACTTGCAGGTTCTGCGCCGAAGGCGGCGCGTCCACGTTTGCCTGTTGCACCACGTCCACCGGATTCGTCGCGCCGTTGCTCAGGAAGATCGTGTCCGGCAAGTCCTCCGCGTCGGGCACGGCGTTGACGAGAAAGTCGAACTTGCCGTCATCCAGCGCGCCCTGCGCCCGGACGAGACGAATCATCTCGTGGATCGTGACCTCTTCGATGAGCGAGAGCTTCGTGTTCCCGAGGCTGTCGAGGTGCTCGAAGCTGGCCTTGTAGTCGGTGAACAAGCCCTGGAGCGTGGAGGTCAACAACCAGCGGCCGATGGCGATCTGGCCGTTGGTGATGGTCCCGAACTCGGCCGTCAGCGACGGCGTCATGTTTTTGCCGGCGACTTCCGTGGCGATGATTTGGAAGTCAATCAGCAGCCCGCGTTCGTTCTCGACGATCTCCGGCTGGGCCGACGTGATGCGCATGTTGCGGGCATCGCCCTTGCCGCGGTTTTCGACCATGACGGCGAGGTTGAACGGAATGCTCGGCTCGACGAGGTCGGTGAACGGATCATCCGAATACACGTTACGCTCGTGGAAGTACTTCACGAAGAGCCGCGGGTTCGGATAGACGGTGATGGGCGCGGGCGCGAGCGGGACGCTGATTTCGAGGCCGTCCTGCACGTAGCGCAACGTGCCGCTGACCCAGTAGGCCAGGGGTTCATTCGGCGCGGCATCGGAAGTCGGCACAATGATCCACTCCGCCTTGCCCGTGCTGTTCGGGCCGATGACGCCGCTGCCGTTGACCGCCGTAACGCCGGTGAGCACCGGCGGGCGCAATCCGAACAACGCCGTCTGGTTCGTGCCGCTCGCGTCCTGCACCACGACGTCCAGGGACACGTTGTTGAGCAGCGAGCCGGAATCGTTGACCACTTCGAGCGTGGCTTTGAAGGCGTCGCGAGAGATGACGGCCTCCTGGTCAATGCGCAGTTTGACGTGGGCGCAGACGCCGCTCATCGCCGCGTCGTTCCAGCCGAGCTTGCGCATGACCTCGGCCTCGGGCTTGAAGAAGATGTCACCCGGCAGGTCTTCGAACACCGTACCGAGGTCGGGCAGCGAACCGCCGGGGCCACGGGGGCCGCGGACCGGTCCGGACACGACTTTCGGCGGCGGGCCGCTGGTGGCGCAACTGCGGTTGATCCACGCGTAATCGGCATTGCCGTTGAAGCCGTTGGTGAGCGTGTTGCCCAGCCCATCCACCGCCTGCAAGACGCAACTCATGTTGCACACGGAGCCGAGTTCGCCGCAGCCGTAAACGCGGAAGCCCGTGTCGCTGCAGCCGAAGATGCCGGCCTCAATGTTGCCGACAACGCCCACGTTCATCTCGCACCGGCCGCCCCACGCCAACGCGTCGCTCATCGAGCTGGCTTGGACGCTTGCCATCGCCTTGGTGCCCGCGAACGGCGTCAAGGAAATCGAGCCGCCCACGCAAAGCCGGCGTTTCCCCAGGCAGGGCTGTTCGAGGATGAGCGACACCGTGCCCTTCGCCACCAGCTCGATGCCGATCATGGCGTCCGCCTCGGCGCTGATGTCAGTCCAGCCGGGCGCCGTGAATTCCAGCTCGCCCGACGCGCTCAACCCGCCGCGCAATGTGACCGTGATGGAGGCGCTGCCCTCGGCGTGGCCGCGCAACGAGATGTTGCCGTCCTTGCAGCAGGTGCAAATCTCACCGCTGATGTTGATCTCCACATCTACGCCCTGCACTTTGATTGTCGGTGGGCAGGCCTTGGCTATGATGGAGGAAATCTTCTCGCCGATCTCGCCAAACTCGAAGGCGACGTCACCACCCAGGCAAAACTCTTTGAAGCCTTCGCAATCGCAAATCGTCGGAGGCACGAAACTGACGGTCGTGACATAGGAACCGCCGCCGCCGCCGCCGCCACCCCCACCGCCGCCGCCGCCGCCGCCTGAGGGTCGGCCGCCACTGCCCGAGGCATGAAACGCCGCCGCACTCACCCCACCACAGCCGGACGCGGCGCCCACCACGGCCACCGGCGCCGTGTAGTGGTTCGTCTTGCCGCACAAGAGATCCCAGGTAGCCCCGCCGCCGAAGCTGCACGCCGGCGCAGGAGTCGGCCCGCGCCCCTGAGGCAGCCGGCGGATCATCACCGGGATCGTCAACGTGCTGTTGGCTGGGAGCGAACCCAGGTCGCTGATCAGCGGCTCGATCTTCCAGAGCGGATGCGAATCGAAGTAGAGGCGGAAGTTGTTCGCGGCAATCAGGCCGTGGTTCGAGACGTGCAACTCGATTTGTGTCTCGTCCGCCTGAATGTCCGCCAGATCAATCACCGTGGGCGACACCGTCACCACCGGCACGGGCACCACGGTCTCAAACACCGTCTCGATGATGATCCGCGTGCGGTCCTCGATTTGGGTCGGCACGACCGTCCAGATGTAGCGCACCGTCTCGCGTGCGAGGAAGGCCTCGACCGCATTCGTCAATCCTGCGGCCACGAACGTCGTGCGCCGGTAACCCTGATGCTTGTCCGCTGAAACCGAGATTTCGTAGTAACCCTCCGTGATCTGCGGCAGGAAATATTCGCCGTTGGCATCCGTCACCCCGTTGGTAATCGGGTTGTGCGTGACCGGATCGCTCACCGTCACGATGGCGTTGGTCACGCGCGGCGCGCCTTCAGCGTAATACGTGTATTCGTCCACCGCGGTCACGAGCAGTTCACCCTTCGCATCCGAGATCGCCCGGAACGAGAACGGCATGCTGATGCCGCCGTTCGTGGTGTTGAGCGCCAGGCTGCCGGTGTAGGGCGCGAGCGGCAGATTGGACGGCGGCGAGAGCAGCAACGAAATGTGGTTGGTTTGTCCCGGTTCCAGCGAGGGCAGCGGATTCGTGGAAACGACTTGCAGCCAGCTCGTCACCGGCACGACCACCTGAACGGGTCCGCTGGCGCGCCCGCCCAAGTTAGCCACGTCGAATTCCACGGTCGTCTGCCGCCCGCGCACCATGCCAGCCACGAGTTCCGACGGATACGCCACCAGCCGCGGTCGCAACGGCTCGATCGTCACGCCCAGTTCGATCCACAGCACCGCGCCCTCCGCACTCGTCACCTCCAGCACGATCGTTCCCCAGGTGTAAGTAGCGTCCAGCGCGGTGACGACAAATCCGAGTTGCTTCTTGCTCAACCCGCCGAGCGTTGTGTCGCCCGCGAGGGTCGTCGTCACGTCCACATTCGAGGGTTTGCCCGTGACGCTCACGGCCAGGCCGGTCAACGGCACATCGCTCAGATTTTCAAGCTGGATCGTGCCCGTGACGCTGCTGGCCTCGGCCAAATGCACCGTGCCCGGCGAACTCGCCTTCATGCCCAGCAGGCTGAACGTGTCCTGCGCGGGCGCGGACGAAACACCCGGATGCGTGGCAAAGATTTGGTAGCTGCCCGCTTCGTTCGGCAACGGCTGGAACGTGGTGCTGAAGTTCCCGTCCGCATCCGTCAACGCCGCGATGACGCGTTCCGTCCCGCGCACCTGCACGTGGATGTTGACCAGCTTGTAGGCCACGCCGACACCGAACTCATTCGTGGCGCGTCCGGCCAGCGGGACCGGCGTGCCGGCCAAATCGGTCGTCACCGCCGTTTGCACGTAAGCCGAGTAGGACGCGGCGGCATGCACGGACGTCGCGCTGACCATCGTGTTGTTGTTCTCCAGCGTCTCGGCCAACGCGCCCTCGGCGTCGGTTTGCACGACGACCCAGTAATCGCCCGCAGTCTGCGGCAGGCGCACCGGGAGGATTTGCTCGAAGTACTGGCCCGGCGCGAGCGCGCCCGAGAAGCGGTATTGCCCCATGAGGGTGTCGTCGCCCACCAGCGTGTCGCGCGAGAGGTAGAGGCGAGTGATGAAACTGCCGGCGGTGGGCACGAAGCCCTGGTTGGCCACGCGGTAGGTCGCGTTCACGTAAGTCTCCGTCTCGCCCGCGGCGGGCACGGTGACGGACGCGACGAACAAATCCGGCAGGTCGCTGTCCGAAACCGTCACGGTCGCGACACCCGACGCGAAGTCCGGCGCCGCCGCCGTAATCACCACGGTCTGATTGCCGTCGTTCGTGCCGTCGGCCACGGAGGCCAGCGGCACCGTCGTCGCAACTTGGTTCAACGGGATGATCGCCGTGGCTGGGACGGTCCCTTCGCTCGGGTCGCTGGAACCGAGAGTTACCGTGAGCGCGTTGGTGGCCGGTGTGTTGCGCGACACGGTCACGTTGGCGGCGGTAGTCAAGCCTTCCTTCACGAGCTTCGGGCTGATCGCGACGGCCAGCGTCGGCCCGTCGTCGTCCGTCACGGCGAGCGGCGCGGTGGCGCCGAGCGCGAGCACTTCGCCCGAGGTCGAATCCGTGATCCAGGCGCGAATCTCGGTCGGCTGCGTGCCGTCGAGCAACGCGTCGTTGACGGCGGCGATGGCGAAGCTGGCGTTCGTCTGGTAGGCGCCGAACATGACCGAGCCGGGCACGAGCGCCGCGCCGGTGTTCGTGCTTTCGAGCTGCAACACCAGCGGCTGCGAATTCGCCGGGCTGCGTGTGATGGTGGCGAGGACGGCCTGCGAACCGGCATTCTCGCTGACCACGTTGGCCGCCAGCGTCAGGGTGATCGTCGGCGAATCGTTGTCGTGGATGAGCACGCTGGCCAGTGCGCTGTTGAAGCCGGCCGCCGCCGCCGCGAACTCATAGTTCTTTGGCGATTCGACGAGGCTGTCGTCGGTGGCGAACACCAGGAACGACGCGCTCGCCTCGCCCGCCGCGATGGTGACGCTCTCTTGCACGCCCAACTGGCTCGGGGCGGAACTGACCAGCGACACGAGGAGCGGGCCGCTGGTGACGAGGTCGCGCGTGACGGTGGCGTTGATGATCTGGCCTTCGCGGACGACGTTCGTGTCGAGCACCAGACTGAGGCTCGGCACGTTCGTATCGAGCACGGTGAACACGGCCTGACTCGGTTGATAGCCCGTTGCCGCCACGCCGATCGTCACGGGCTGCGGCCCGTCCAGCAACACGTCATTCAACGCGTTGAACGTGAAGTTCGCCGTGGTGGCTTCGGGCGGGATGATCACGTTGACAGGCGTGCTGAGTTCTGTGCTGTCGCTGTTCGTGATGGCGACGGTGAGCGCGCCGCTGCCTGCCGCGCCATTGCGCGTGACGGTGGCTTGCAGGCCGGACGTGCCTTCGGCCGCGGAGGCCACGGGCAGTTGCAGCGTGAGAACCAATGGCACGGTGAGCCAGTTCGTGGCCACGCCGAGGTTGTTGGTTTCTGCGCCCTCGATGACGGCGTTCCGGCTGTCGAGCTGCACGAGCACCGCCAGGTCGCCCGCCGGCCCGCTGAAGGGCAACGTGACGGCTTGCGTGCGGCTCAGGGACTGACCTGCCGCCAGGTCGTTGGTGAAGGTGAACATCGCCTGCGCGGAACCGCTGGTGACGGTGTTGCTGACGATCAGAGTCTCGCTCCAACCGCCCACCGCTGGGGCCGCGCCGAGGTTGGTCACGGCCCAACTCACGTTGAAGGCCTGGTTGGGCAAGGTATTCGTCGGCGCGGATACGCTGACGACGGCGAGGTCGGGCAGCGGCGGCAGTACGAGCGAGATGGGAACGCTGCGGAGGTTGTTGGCTTCGCTCGACTCGGATTGGGCATTCGCCGTGTCGGCGGCGGCGACGAGCCAGAAGCTGCCGGGCGCGGATTGGGCGCTGAAGGGCAGCGTGACGCTGGTGGCGCGGGCGTAACCGCTGGCAGATTGGAGCGGACTTACGTCCGCTGCTACGGTCGTAAGCGGCGTCGCGCCCGAGAGCGAATTGCTGGCGGCACTGAGATAGAGGCGGTCCGACCACGAGGCCGACGCGGGTGCGGTGCCGACGTTGGTGACGGCCCAGTTCACAGAGATGGCTTGGCCAAACTGGGCCGAAGCAGGAGCGCTAAGGCTCGCCAGCGCGAGGTCCGGCGCGAGCAACGTGATGGGCGTGGCGGCGATGAGCGTGTTGTTCGTCTCGGTGTTCTCGAACACGTCGTTGTCCACGTCAGCGGTGACGAGCAGCCAACGGTCGCCCGCAACGGTTGCCGGAAAGATGATGCTGCCGGTTTGCGAGAGCGCGATCGTGGCGGCGAGCAGATTCGTCGCCGTGAATGTGCCCAGCGTGACAGCGCCAGCGCCGGTCGCATCGGTCGCCAGTTGCACCCGGGACTTCCAGGCGGCGGTGACGTTACCCGGGCCGCGGTTGGTCGCGGTCCAAACCAAGTTAAGCGGCTGCCCGGCCAACGCGCTGCCCGGCGCGTTGATCGCATGAACGGCCAGGTCGGGAAGGAAGACCTGGAGGTTGGCGACGAACGGTGCGGCCATCGGATTGCCGGCGAGATCGGTGATGTTCGGGCCGATGGTGATGGTGAACTCGCCTTGCGGCAGCGGACTGGCCAACGTGGCGCGGAATGCGTTCGCGCTGCGGCTGCTGACGCTATGAACGGCGGGTGCGTTCGGGCCGGCGATCACGACGTCCGCTACTGCCAAGCTGCTGCTCGCGTAGGCCGAATCGAAGCTCACGTCGAGCCAGGTGATCGCGTTCGACACCACGCCGGCGGGCGTCACGTTCGTCACGGCCAAGCCGGTCTTGTCGAGCGTGAACTGCGTGGTGAAGACGGCGGCCATTGGGTTGCCCGCGATGTCCTCGATGTCCGGTCCAATCTGGACTTGATAGACACCCTCCGCGCTTTGCACCGGGATGCCGACCTCAAAAGACATACTGTCGTAGGGCATGATCGGCTGGAGCGTGAAGGCAGCGGAATTCAGCGCGCCGGTTGGGGCGAGGACAGAAAAATCCAACCAGGTGTCGAACGTAGTGACATCAATCCGCTCGCTGAACTGGAGGGTTAGTCGGCTGACGTTCGTGTTGAGCGTTCCGGTGGGCGTGAAGTTCGCCACCGCCGGCCCGACCGTATCCGGCAACACCGTGAGCACCGCCCACTGGCTGGTGACCGAACCGACGAAGTTGCTCACGACCACGAAGTAGGTGCCCGCCCGGTTGGTGGTGATGAGCGGGAAGGAAAGCACGGCGTTGGTGGCGCCGGCCAGCGGAGCGTTGGTGAAGAACCACTGGTAGCTCAGCGGTTCGCCACCGATGGCGCCAACCGCCAGCGTCACGTCGCGGGTGGCCGTGACGACCTGATTGGTCGGTTGCACGGTGATCGTCGGGACCAGCGTGTTGTCGAGCGCGAGCGCTATGTTGACTTCCAGTGGCGTGTTGCCGCTGCTGTAACCGCCGTACACGGCGAAATCAATCGTGCTGCCGGCAGCGACGGCGGTGGTGAGATTGAAGCTGCCCGCATCGGTGGCATTCCACCACGGTTGGCCGTTGCGGCGCACGGCGACTTGCATGACGCCACCACCGCCGGGGAGGAATTGCCCGACGACATATGCGGCGCCCGACGCAGGCGCGGTCCAACGGATGAGGCTGGGGACGCCGCCACTGCCGGGATGCAGGGAAAGCCAACCCACCGGCACTCCCCACTGCGTGCTGCCCGTTGTGTTCTTCCAGACCACGGGTTCGCCGCCGGAATAGCGCGACCACGCCGGGCCGTGCCAGCGATTCTCCCCGAAGGCGTGCAGGTTAAACCCGCTGAAGTCCGTCGGCATCCAGCCGTAGGACCAGACGCCGTTCGGGTTGCCGTTGGCGATGCTGAACGCGTCCGTGGCGGAGAACTGGTAGCTCGGGCATTTGCCGGCGGATTCCGCGGCGTATATGCCGGCGATCTCCTGCGGCGTGAGGGCGCGGCTGTAAATCCCGACTTCATCAATCAAACCCAGCCAGGGCGTATCACCCACGCGCCAACCGATGCCCAAGCCCTGGCCGCCGGTGGCCGGAGCTGCATTTGTGGCCCCGACCTGAACTCCGTTGATGAACAGGCGCGTGGTCGTGAGGTCCCAAGTGCAGGCCACATGCGACCACCGCTGGAGTGGCACGTGGCCGGCAATGAGCGTGGGCCAGATATCGAGCGAACCGTCATCGCGCACGCCAAGCGTCGGGGCATCCGTGCCGAACTCGAGGATGGTGTTCCAGCCGTTGCCACGCCCGGTCCACGAGTTGCCGGTGAACTTGACCCAGGTTTCAAACGTGAAAGCGCCACTCGGCGCGTTGCGCGGTACCTCCACCCAGTCGTTGTAGCCGTCGAAGCTGAACGCGTAACCCACGCGGCCCGGCTCGCAGGTCGCCCCGTTGCGCAGCGTGCCGTGCGCGCCGCCCACCGGGTCTTGCACGGTGTTGTCACCGGACCACGCATTCACCAGACCCGCGGGCGCAGGAGTGCAGGCCGGCGGACACAAACCCGCTGCGCCGGCCACGTGGAGCGCGGCGACCTCCGCCGCCGTGAGCGGGCGGTCGAAGAACGTGACCTCGTCAATCAAACCGTCGAAGAAAGCTGCCTTTGCCGAATTCCCAGGCCGCCGGTCCAAGGCGCCAATGGCAAAACGAATATCCGTGTCGAGGCTGTCGAGCATCGCGAAGGTCGTCTGGTTGACGAGCGTGCCGTCCACGTAGAGCAGCACTTGGTTCGACGACCGGTCAACCGTGCTGACGACATGATGCCAGGTGCCGGCGGCAGGTTCGGAAGTCGAGACGCGAACTTCCCGTTCCGCACTGTCGCCCACAGCAAAATCAAGCTGCCCCGCTTCCAACTGCAGATAGAACCCGGCGAGGTAAGGCGTCGCGTAAATCGTGCGTCCCTTGTTGACGAGCTTCATGTTGCCGGCGGAGACGCTGGTAGCTTCAGCCCGATACCAGAGGGCGACGGAGAAGCTGCTCGTGCCGACGTTCGGAAAGTTCGTGTAGGAGATGAAGTCGTTCGCCCCGTCGAGACTGAACGCCTGGCCCACGCGTCCGGCGGCAAACGTGGCCCCGCCTTCGAGTGTGCCGGTCAAACCAGTCACGGTGTCATCCGTCTGGGTTTCAGCTTGGAACCGGTGGCTCAAGCCGGTCGGGGGCGGCGTGCATTGCGGCTCGCAGAACCCAGCCCACTGGGCGGCGTGGAGGGCCGCAATTTCACCCTCCGTGAGGGCGCGCGTGCAGAGGATGACCTCGTCAATCAGCCCGTTGAACGGCACGTTGCCATTGTCGTCGCGGCTGATGCGCAGGTTCGAAGTGGTGTTGGCGAGGGTCTGGAGGCCGATGATGTTGGTGGCCACGGGCACGCCGTTAATGTAGAGCCGCATGGCGGACTGGTCGTAGGTCCAGGCGACGTGTGACCAGGTGTTGATGGGGACCGGAGACGGTGAGGCGACGTAGAACGCGTTGTTCCAACTGACGGTGGCGGTGTTGAACTGGCCAATGACGTTTCCGTTACCCAGGAAGAACTGATAGCCATTGTTTCCGCCGGCGCCGCCAACCCGCGAGACGATGGCGCGACCTGATGCGCCGGGTTCATTGGCGTGCGTGGCCGGGTTCACCCACGCGGCGATGGTAAACTGGTTGGTCAGCCGAACGAGCGGCGGCGCCATCAAGACCGAGTCGGTCCCGCCGTTGAATTGGAAGGCTTGGCCGACCTTGCCCGGCGCGTAGGTGGCGGTGCCTTGCAGCACGCCGTTCATGCCACCCGCGAGATCCTCGGCGTGGTCATGGCCGGGCCACCAGCCTGCCAGCCCCTGGAACGGCGGCAGGCACTGGGGTTCGCACAGGCCGGCGGCCCCGGCGGCGTGCAACTTCGCGACTTCGTTCGAGGAAAGGGCGCGGTTCAGCACCAACACTTCGTCAATCAGTCCGTTGTAGTGCTGGGCAGCAGAGCCCACCGGGTCGGCCCCCACGAAGAGGCGGCCCGCGGTGCGGTTGAGGGGTCCGGCGAAGGCGGTCTGACTTTCTTGGACGCCGTTTACGTAAATGCAGGCATTGGTCCCATCCCACGTGCCCACGACGAGATACCACGCATTCGCCACGTGGATCTGGCTGCGCACGGTTTCCTCCCGCAAAGCCAGGCTCAGTTTGAACCGGCCTCCGCTTTCCGTGCAAAGCGAATACCCGAACAAGCTGGCCTGGTTGCCTTCGCCTTTGCTGACGATCCCGCCCCAATCCACAAAGGAACTCGGCTTAACCCATGCGGCGATGGTCAACGCGTTCGTGAAATCCAAATCGTCGGCGTCCGGCACAACCAACCGGTCATCGCTGCCGTCGAAGCTGAGCGCCTGGCCCACGACCCCGTTGGTGAAGCCGACTCCGTTTTCCAGCGTGCCGTGATGGCGGTCCGTGGTATCCCGCCCATCGCCTTCGCCCCGCCACCAAGCCACAACGCCGTCGGGCGGCACCGCACAACCGAGCGGTTGCCGGCCCGCGCTGCCCGCCGCGTGGATGGCGGCAATCTCGGTGGCAGCCAGTGCGCGTCCATACACCGCAATCTCATCCAACCCGCCGTTGAACGTGTTCGTGCCCACCCCCATGCCGCTGCTGCCGATGCACACCGCATACGATGCATTCGCGGTAAACGCGCCCAACCCGGCGTCGGCCAGGGTGTTATTCAACGCGCCGTTGATATAGACCTTGATGCCCTCACCGGCCTTCCACGTGCCGGCGACGTGGGTCCAGAGGTTCGTCGGGATGGTGGTCAACGAGTCCACGCCCTTGAATGTCCCAGTGTTCGAGTCCCGTCCGCCGACGCGAACGTGGCCGTCATTGAGCACGAAGGTAGCAAACCGGCTGTAGCCGAAAGCGGAGGTGCCCTCGAACCAAACCACTCCAGGGTTGCCCAACGAACCGTGCTGCCCTTGCGGACGCACCCACGCCTCGATCGTGGCCTCGGACCGCCCGTTCAGAATCCCGCTGGAGGGAAGGCTGGCCCACTGCGTCTGGCCGTCGAGCCGGAGACTGGATTGGACCATGCCGTCGGTGGAGAAACTCGGCGTGCCGACCGCTACGCCGGTCAAGCCGCCCACGACATCCGCGAAGTCGCCGTTCAGGGGCCACCACGCGAGCGAGTCCGTCGGAGTCGCCACACTGGCTGGCGGCTGCTTGCCGAGCGCGCCCACCTCGACGATGGCGCGGATTTCGCCGGCGGACAGGGCGCGTTGATAGACGCTCGCCTCGTCAATCGTGCCGCGGAAGAAGCGCTGCGGCGTGCCGTTGCCCCAGGTAAAGCCAATGTTCACGGACCGGGAGTTGTTGAACGGCGTGGCCAACGGAGTCGTTCCCTGCAACTGGCCATCCACGTAAAGCAGGACGTTGGTTCCGTCCCAAGTGCCGGCAAGGTGGTGGAAACGACCATCCAGAACGTTCGCGACGGAGGCGGCGCCCACGAAGTTCTGTATGCCGCCGCCGCCCGCACCGACGGCAAAACTCAATCGGCCGCTCGCGCTGTCGCCACCGATCACCCAGCCGGTGGAATCCACCCAGCCGTGGGATTTCTCGATCACGCAAAACAAGGGCTGCGGCTGGTTCGGCTCGCCCCGGATCCAGCATTCCACCGTGAAGCCGTTGGAGGAAATGTTCAGCGCTTCGGCGTGCGGCACGATGACACTGTCGTTCACGCCGTCGAGCAGGAAGGCCGCGCCCGCCACGGCATTGGTGAAGGCGATGCCGTTTTGCAGTGCGCCATGATGATTGCCCAGCACGTCGCGAGCGTCATTCTCCGCGCGCCACCAGGCGACTTGACCCGTCGGTGGCGGCAGCGGTTCGTCAGTCTTGCAGATGCCTTCGCTCCCGGCGGTGTAGAGGGCGACGATTTCCTGCGCTGACAACGCCCGGCCGAAGAACGTGACCTCGTCCATGTCCGCGCTGCTGTAATAGCCGCACTCCGCGTGTTTGCCCATGACCGGCGGCGCCGTGGTGGCCGGGATCGCTTGCTGGCGGCTGGCCACACCGGCGAACTGGCCATCAATGTAGAACCGAATGTTGTTGCTGGCGGCGTTCCCGTCGAAGCTGACCGCCACATGATGGAACTGGCCGTCGTTCGGCACGGGCGCCGCACTGTATGGACTTTGATCCTGCGGCGTGCCGAGGCCAAAATAGAGCGGTCCCGCGATTCCTTGGTGTCCCTTCGCCACCCCGAAGTGATAGGAGAACGTGCCGCAGCCGTCGCGCTTGGAGAGAATCGTGTCCGCCTTGTCTCCGGTGACAGTGAAGTCGGGTTTGATCCAGGCGGCGATGGTCAACTGATTGTTGGCTGGCAGCCACAGCGGCGAGTTCGGCAGCGTGACGTAGCTGTTCGGGGAATCCACGAACCGGAACGCGCGGCCCACCCGGCCGTCCACGAAGGACACGTTGCTGCCCATCGTGCCGTTGAGGCCCGAGACGTTGTCGCTGGCACTTCCTTCGCCAGGCCACCATGCCACAAAATCAGCGGGCGGTGCCACGCAAGCGGGCTTCTGCCGGCCAGTGCTCTCGGCTGAGGCGATAGACGCGATCTCGCTGGCAGGCAGCGCCCGCGGATACAGCGCGACTTCATCCAGCAGGCCGCGATAGAACCGCTGCGCCGTGCCGCCGCCCCAGGCGTAGCCGAAGAGCAGCGGGCGGGTGTTGTTGGCGACTGTTGGGCGGGGCAGCGAATTCTCCAGCACGCCGTCCACGTAAAGCAGCCAGTTCGTGCGGTCCCAGGCACCGGCCACATGGTGCCATTCGTTGTCGAGCACGTCGGTGGTTGAATAGAGCGGCGGGAAGGAACTGCCGTCACCGATGCCGAAGGACAGCCGGCCATCCGCACGCCATGCGTGGACTGTCCAGCCGGTGTAATCCGTGAAGCCATGCGACTTGTCCACGAGGGCAGCTCCGGCCTGCGGCTGATTCTTGTCCGCCTTCATCCAGAACTCGACGGTGAAGCCGTTGCTCGACACGTCCAGCGTCTCATGGTGCGGGATCATCACCCGGTCGTCGTCGCTGTCGAAGACGAAGGCCTGATCCACGAGACCGTTGGTGAACCACGTTCCACCGACAAGCCAGCCGTCGTTCCAACCGACGACATCGTCCGCGTTGCCATCGCCGGGCCACCACGCAGCCAGGCCAGCGGGTGGCAAAACGCCTGGGCGCTCGACGCCTGCCGTATCCGCCGCGAAGATTTGCGCGACTTCGTTGGCCGGAAGCGCGCGGTTGAAGAACATGACTTCGTCGAGCAAGCCGTGGAAATAGGTGGTCACGTGACCGGACTGCGGGAACGCCGTCAGTCTACCGAGCATGAGCGGCCACGGATTGCCCAGCACCTTGCCGGCGTAGCTGACTTCGTTGCGGAACGCGCCGTTCAGGTATTGGCGCAACTTCGTGCCGTCGTACGTGGCCGTGACGTGATACCAAACGCCCGTTTGCAGCGATTGCACAACGCGGCAGTCGAACGCCCCAGTATCGCCGATCCAGCTCCCTTGCATGCCCAGGCTGTGCCAGCCAGGGTCAATGGAAGTGAAATAGAAGAAACCCTCGTAATCCGATCCCGTGCTGCCGTTCTCCTGGCAGAATGCCCCCATGTAGCGAGGATGCGTGAACGAATCCGCCTTCATCCAAAAGCTGAACGAGAAGGTGGCGTTGGACTTGATGACGTTCGGCATCTCGACGAACTCGTTCGTCCCATCGAACCGGAACGCCTGCCCCACCTTGCCCGGCGCGAAGGTGGCGCCATTCCGCAATTGCCCGTGAAAGAACCCGACGCAATCCTCCGCCGTGTCATCGCCCGTCCACCACGCGAACAGGCCCGGCGGTGTGGGCAACTGTTGCGGCAGCACGGTGAGGGTGACGGTTTGGGTGGAAACACCGTATGGATTGGCGGCGGCGACTTGAATCGCGAACGTGCCGGCGTTGGCTGCTGTGCCGCCAAGCAGGCCGGTGCTGGGATCCAACGTCACGCCCGCCGGCAGGCCGGTGGCCGAGTAATGCGTGGGTTGACCGGTGGCGGTGATTGGGGCGCTGATGGCTTGGCCAACGGTCGTGGCGAAATTCGTGGCGCCGGTGAAGACCGGCGCGGCTGGGAACGTCTCGAACTCGGCGACGTACCCGCGCAGCCGCCCATCGTGTCCCACGTCGTTCCAAACCGTGCCCATCAACGTGCCGGGCGCGAAGAAGCAGGCGCGGTCTTCCGCTCCTCCGGAGTTGTTGGGTTCCCACGGCGCCCAGCGGGTGTAGGACCAGGGCTCGTCCGTTACCCAGCGCCATCCGCCTGCAGCCTCGGGCGAACCCTCGGGCTGCCAACCACCAATCCAAGGCCCTTCGCCGTTGTTCGCGCCATCAACAAACCAGAACGCCGGGTTGGCGATCAGGCCCAGCGCGAAGGTGTTTTCCGCCTCCGAGGCCATCGTGATCAAATGCCCGCCCAAGGACACGGCCGCGTTGCTGGCCTGGTTGAAGGTGATGCCATTCGTGCCCACCAGCACCGCCGCGTACCAATGATCGTTGCCCCCCTGCGCAGCAGGCCATTGCGTCAATGCCATCGGCGTGACCGGCGCGTAGGCCAGGTGATCCAGCACAAAGCCATCACCGGTTGCATTGTCGAGTTTGATCGAAGTGATCGCATTCGTGCCGGTGGCCTCAATCCGCACGTAGCCCTGTCGGCCACTGTTCGCCGAGAGCCCCGTCAGGCCGGTCAACCCGCCGTAGTCCACCCCATTGACGATCAGCCGCGCGTCCAATTCCATCTGCTGCACGCTGAAGGCCACCGAACGCATCGGCACGGTGAACTGCACCACGGTGTCGCCCCACTGAGTGGTGTCGGTGTAGGGGTGCGATTGATTGTCCCAAGTATTCAGCAGGCCGTGCGAACCGTCCCACGGTGCGCCTTGGAAAGCAGTGCCATTCGCGTCGTTGGTGGGATTGAAAAGGTTCGGCAACGCATCCGCCGGGCCGAAGCCGCCGGCCACCGATTCGCAACCAACCAACAAGTGCGGCGCAAGGTTCGTGTCCTCGAATACCTCCACCCACCAACCCGGCACGCCCAGCGCCCAATCGTTCGTCCCCCATTGGGCCGGCCCAGAACCGGTCAGTTGGAATGGCGGCGGGTTGGCGGTAAACGCGAGATGGTCGATCACCCAGCCATCGAAGCCGGCCACGCTCGTCAGGCGGATGGTCGCAATTGTGTTTGTGCCCGTCGCATCAATGCGCACGTAACCTTGCCGCCCGCCATCGGCCGCCAAGCCGCCAAGCGCCACCAGGCCGCCCAACTCCGTGCCGTTCACCACCAGGCGCACGTCGTTGTCCAATTGCTGCATGCTGAACCCGACGGATTTCACCGGCGTCGGAAACTCGAAGATCATGGTTCCCCAATGCTGGCTTTCGCCGTATGGATGCGCCTGGTTGTCGCGCGTGTTCACGAGACAATGCGAGCCATCCCAGTTTCCCTGTACAAATGCCAGGCCGGAATCGGTGAGCGGGTCAAACCGATTGGGCAGCACGTTGGTCAGGATCAGATTGCCCGCAGCGGATTCACAACCCACCAGGAGATTGGGCGCCAGCGACGTATCCTCGAAATCCTCGATTGTGTATCCGGCAAGGCCAATGGCGGCATCGCTCGCGCCCCAGACGCCGGGCGCGTAGCCAGCCACTTGAAAGCCCGCCCAAGCCGTGCCGGTCAGAAGACAGTAACTCAGACCTGACATGGCAAGGAGTCGTGCCAGAGGACGCGCGCGATCCCGAAGACGATGGCCATGCTGAAAGGGTGACGTCCGATTTGCCCGATTTCGCAGACCAAAGGCAGACATCCGGCGACTAGATGATGACGGGGCGCGTTTCATAACAAATGGCGGGTTAGGCAGGAAGCCAGCGGGGCGCTGGCGACAACGTCACTCTGGCACTGTGGCAACTCCGCCACCAACGCTGAAGCGCAGGCGCAATAGAAAGATCGCGGCGCGTTTTTCATTGGTAAAAGGCGATGAGCTGCATTCCTCACGCTGCTGATTGTCTCTGCCAACGATTAGATCGCAAGTGGGGCGAGCCGTCAATACTGGCGATCCCCCACTGGGAAGACCGGTGGATTACGGATACCGCCATCGGATGGACCTCTGCCTGACTCCGATGCCAAACGGGCGTGGGGGATCAGCCTGATTCAATGGTGCCCACGAACGGCGCGGTGGTGCGGACTTGTCTCCCGCACAAGAAGATTTGACCGCGCGCCGCGTCCCCTTCACCATGCGCCGCACGAGAGCGCACCATGAACACGGAACAACTTTACCAAGAACGACTCACCCGCTACGTCACCGCCCTGCGCAACGAGAAGCCCGATAAGATCCCCATCCGCCCGTTCGTGGCGGAGTTCACCGCCAAGTATGCCGGCATGACCTGCCAGCAAGTGTGCCACGACTACAACTTCGCTTTCGAGGCGGCGGTGAAATGCGCGAAGGAGTTCGACTGGGACGCGGTCGTGGCCAACATGGTCTATGTCTGGACCGGGCTGGCGCAGGCGGCAGGGCTGCGCTACTACGGCATCCCTGGCATCGGCATCCCCCACACGGTGGGCTTCAATTACGTTGAACCGCCGGAGGAACAGGCGTTCATGCGCGAGGACGAATACGACGCGCTCATTGATGATCCTACAGCCTTTCTCTACAACGTCTGGCTGCCGCGCGTGTCAACGGAGGTGGCACGCATCGGGCAGCCAGCCACCTACCGCAACAACGTGGCGCTGGTGAAGAGCAGCATGGCGATGCTGATGTATTTTTATGCGTTCGGACCGCAGATCGCACGGTTGCGAACCGAGTGCGGCATGCCCTCTGCCATCGCCGGCATCTTCAAAGCTCCGTTCGACATCATCGGGGACAAGCTGCGCGGTTTTGTCGGGTTGACGATGGACATGCATAGGCAGCCGGACAAGGTGCTCAAGGCGTGCGAGGCGCTCGCACCGCATCTCACCCACGTGGGCCTCACCAGTGCGGACGCGGCGAAGCAGGTGCCCATCGGCTTCTGGATGCACCGTGGCTGCGTGCCGTTCATCAACCCGAAGCAATTCGCGTCGCACTACTGGCCCACGCTCAAGCCCTGCATCGAAGAGTTCTGGAAGCACGGCCACCAGACCATGTTCTACGCCGAGGGCAAGTGGGACTTCCATCTCGACGATTTCGCCACGTTACCGGAGCGCAGCATTCTCTACCACGTGGACAAAGGCGACATTTTCCTCGCGCACCAGAAACTGCATCACAAGTTCGCGCTCAGCGGCGGCATCCCGAACGCGCTGCTCAGCTACGGCACGCCCGACGAGGTCCGCGCCCACGCCAAGAAGGTGATTGACGGCGTGGCGAAGGATGGCGGCTACATCATGGACGCCAGCGCGATCATGCAGGATGACACGAGCATCGAAAACTTGCGGGCACTGACGGACTTCACCCGCGAATACGGTGTCTATTCCGGACAGGCATCGGCGGCGAGCCTCAACCCGCTGCGGCCATGCGACGGTGCGGACGAGTCAAAGACCGCCGGCATGAGTGGCCGCGCGACGCCACGGGTCAAGCCGGGCGTTTGTTACCCGTGGCAGGAGAAGGTGAAGGAGTTGCCCGAAATCACCGGCGATCAAGACCTCGTGCGCAAGGTTTGGGAGAACGTGGACGCCCTGGGCAACATGTATATCTGGCAGTTGCTGCTGAGCTTCTAGCCTGAACGGGGTCGGGTGGCCTACGGACGCCAAGGCTGGCGGCATTACGGACAGCGCGCAAGCAGGTTCAGCATTGCGTTATGACCTGCAGGAGCTAGGATTGAGATGCGGTTTGCGGCAGGTTTCATTCGTGAACCACAAACGTAATCATAATAAATCATAACCGCCTGCCGTGAGGTTCACACCGCCCAAGAGAAAGGCAGACACAATGAAGATCAGTACATCACGCAAGGCGGGCTTCACGCTCGTCGAAATCATGATCGTCGTAGCGATCATCGGCCTGCTGGCGGCCATCGCGGTGCCCAACTTCGTACGGGCCCGCAACACGGCGCAAAAGAACGCCTGCATCAACAACCTCCGCATGATTGACAACGCCAAGCAACTTTGGGCGACGGAGAACAGGAAAGGTGACGCTGACGTGCCGGGTCAGGACGACATCAAAGTCTACATCAAGAACAACCGGTTCCCCACCTGTCCTGGCGGCAGCGCCAACACCTACACCATCGGGGCCATCAACGTGGACCCGAGCTGCAGCGCGCCTTCGGGCGATCACGTGCTTTCCGCACCATAGTGCTGGGGGGTCGTCTGGCAGCCCGGGGTCCAGGCCCCGGGGTTTTTCTTTCCCCGGGTCGCCCCCGCACAAAAGGGCGGGCGGGGCAGGCGAAGATTTTTTTCA
>CAYJNU010000032.1:0-19893 GCA_964371005.1 uncultured Verrucomicrobiota bacterium
TCGATCTTCGCCGGGATGCTGTCGCCGGGCTTGAGCACCCATTCATCGAACCACAGCCGGAGTCCGGCCTCCCTAAGTCGCTCCGCAATCCCCCGGACCACAGGCTTGTCCTTGCTGCTGTGGCTCAGGAAAACGTCGTGTTGGAACTCATCCGCCATAGTTGCGCTGCCTTGACTGGAACGGTTGTAACGCAAGCCGCTGCCTTTGGCAACCTCCCAATACGCCGGATTACCGTGGACAAAACGCAAGCTTGGCAGCGGAGTAGCCTCACACCTCAACAAACTTCCCCGGGTTCAAAATCCCCTGCGGATCAAGCGTGCGCTTGATGCGCGAATGCAACTCCCGTGCTTCGGCGCTGACCGCCAGCGGCCACCAGCGTTGCTTCGCGATGCCGATGCCGTGTTCGCCGGTAATGGAGCCGCCCCAAGCGATCACCTGGCGGAACAAGTCGTCCAGCGCTGCTTCGGAACGTTTCTTCGCACCGGGTTGGTTGAAGTCCACCATGACGTTCGTGTGGATGTTGCCATCGCCGGCGTGGCCAAAGCAGGCCACCGCCAACCCGTGCTTCTTCTGTAGCCGCGCCGCGAAATTGAACAAGTCCTCCAGCCGTCCGCGCGGCACGACGACGTCTTCGTTGAGCTTGGTCAGGCCCGTGTCGCGGAGCGCGTAGGAGAATTCACGCCGGATCTTCCAGACCTCCTCGCACTTGGCGGCTCCCAAACCGACTTCGACGAACAGGGGTTTCTGCGGCCCGAAGATCCGCTGGAGATCACGGATCTCGCCGCGGACCGAACGTTCCTGGCCGTCAAGTTCTACGATCAGATGAGCGCGGCAGCCGCCCAGGCGTTCGCTCTTCGTGCGTTTGTAGGCGGCCGCGAGCGTAAACGAGTCGGCCAGTTCCAACGCGGCGGGAAGAAAGCCCGCTTCCAAGATTGCGTGGAGTGAATGCACGGCGTCGCGCATGGAACCAAAGCCAATGGCGAGGTTCGAGCGAAACGGCGGGAGTGGCAGCAGCTTGAGCGTGGCCTCCGTCACGACGCCCAGCAAACCTTCCGAGCCGACGAACAACCGGTGCAGCTCGAAGCCGGTCTTGTTCTTGTGCGTCCGCCCACCGAGCTTCACGATCGTGCCATCCGCGAGCACGACTTCCAAGCCAAGCACGTAATCTCGCGTGACGCCGTATTTCAGGCAACGCGGGCCACCGGCGTTGGTGATGATGTTCCCGCCAATGGTGTTGTCCGCGCGGCTCGCCGGGTCGGGTGGGTAGAAGAGGCCGCGTTTCTCCAATCGTTCCTGAAGCTTCGCCGTGCCCACGCCTGCTTGCACCACCGCCACGAAATCGCGCGGGTGGATTTCTCGAACGCGGGTCATCCGCGCCAGGGACAGCACGATGCCGCCGTGCAACGGCACGCACCCGCCCACGTAACCGTGGCCGGCGCCGCGCGCGGTGACAGGAATCCGGTGTGCATTTGCGAATCGGAGGACGGTCGAAACCGTATTGGTGCTCCGAGCCAGAACCACCGCCTCGGGCAAATGCGAGGCGAACCACTTGTCGCCCGCGTGGGCTTGAAGTGTCGGTTCGTCGAGATGGAGTTCGTGGGCCGGCAGCAGGCGGGCGAGCCGGCGTCGCCAATCAGGCTTGCGGGAATTCATCGGTGGGAGATTCGGAACTGCGAAGCAACTCGCGGGCATCGGCGGCTTGATCTTCGGGCACTTGCACCCGGATGCCGCCGGCGGCCATGGCATAGCCATCCATGCTCAAGGCGGCGAGTTCGTGGGCAATCTCGGCGTGGAAACCCGCGGCGTCCAGGCGCGAGCGGGCGAGTTGTGCGTCGGCCGGATTCAGGGCGGTATAGACGGTGATCAGTTCCATGACTCAAGTGGGTTGGGCCGCTGGCGGGGGCGTGGCCGGCGGCCGGTAATCCGCAAAAACGATGACGCCGGCGCCAGTCTGGAGCATGCTCTGAACCTGGGCCTCCACCTGCTGGCCGACGAGGTGTTGCGCGTTGTTGATGACGACCATCGTGCCATCCGGCAAATACCCTACGCCCTGGCCCTTGTCTTTGCCCTCGCGAACGACCCGCAGGTTCAGCATCTCACCCGGCAGGAGGACCACGCGGAGGAACTTGGCCATCTCGTGCAGGTTGACAAAAGAAACGCTCTGCAGCTCGGCCACCTTGCCGAGGTTGTAATCGTTGGTGAACAGTTTCGCATTCAGGTTGTGCGCCAGCCGGACCAGCTTGGCGTCCACCTCCTTCTCCTCGGGAAAGTCGCCATCGTGAATCTTCACCTCGTTGCGCTTGTTCTTTTGGATGCGATTCAGAATCTCCAGCCCGCGCCGGCCACGCGCCCGCTTAATAGAGTCCGCCGAATCTGCGAGTTGCTGCAGCTCCTTCAGCACAAAGCGCGGCACGATGATGATCCCCTCCAGGAAATTTGCCTCGACCAAATCAGCGACGCGGCCATCCACGATAACGCTGGTGTCGAGCAGCAGGAGGTTGTCCGGTTTGTTACGCGGGGCGAAGCGGACGTAGGGAATGATCAGCGAGAAATCCTCCTTATTGCTGCGCATGGCGAGGATGATGCCGATGTAGCCAAAGCTCAGGAACAGGCAGAGCCGCACCAGCCAGCGGGTGGCCTCTTCCGTGGTTTCGAAGAGTCCGGAGCGATCAATCAGCGCGGCGACCACCGTGCCGAGCAGCAGGCCGAAGGTCGTCGCCGAAAACGCCCGAAGCGAAAAGCCCTTGAGCATCTCGTCCACGGCAATGAGGAGTCCGCCAAAGCCGAACCCAATGAGTATCCCCAATAACGGATAGCCCGTGTACTCCTCGCGCACCTGGCTCACGGCGTAGCCGGCCACGGTACACATCATCAAGAACAGAATTCGGATGACCCAGATTGCCATAATTCAACTAAACGGATCTCTCGGCGCTTCCAACCGCTCCCCGGACGCCGGGGGATTCGTCGCTGGCCACTTCGGTTTCCACAAAATGCGCCACAAGCCCAGCCGGTTGAGGTTGCTGCTCGTGACGCTCAAGTTCCGGGCTATCTGCGCCAGGTCCGCCGACATGCCTTCGTCAGACAGCAATCGTCCCGCCGGTCCCTTCCCCGCCCGCAGATCGTGTAACAGACTGTTTAGCAGTTCGGTCGAGGATTCAATACTTTTCAGAGTGGCCGTGATCTCGTCTGCGTTGGTGCTCAGCAGGGTGTCGAGGTTTCCGGAGAAGTGGCTGAGCCGGCTCGACGAATAGGCCAGGTTGCTGACCGACGTTGAGACCAGCGGTGCGTTGGTCTCCACCAAATCGCTGACGTTGTCCACCGTGACCACGGCCCGGCGGGAAACCGTCTCAAAGCTGCGCAGCGTGTTGGAAACCTGAACCAGCGTAGCCTCATTCAAGACCAACCGTCGGATGTCAACAATCGCCGCGTCGAGCTTCTTCGCCGTGGCGTCAATTCGCTTGATGAAACCGCTGGCGTCTCGCGCGGTTTGCTGAAGGTTGAAGGGCGGCGGGCACGCGGCTTCCTCGCCCGGCTCGAAATACCGTCCGTTGCTGGCCGCGCCCGGATAGATTGCGACGTACTGGTCGCCCAGAAAGCCGCTTTGCTCGATCACGAAGATGGCGTTCGTGCGGACGCGATGCGTCTGCTTGAGCCGCAGCGTGAGCACCACCGATTCGCCATTCGATGACAGCATCATGCCGGCGACATCGCCGATGGGGAAGCCAGCCATCAGCACGCTGGCGCCCGGCTTGATGCCCCCCACGTCCGTCGTGCGCAGCTTCAGGTCGTAGGTGCGCGCAAACCGCGTGACGCCCTTGCTGAAGCTGACCAGCAGGGCGGCCAACAAGATCAAGCCGACGAACACAAATACGCCCACCTTCAGTTCTAAACGGGATTTGTGCATATCAGAACTCGTGTGCCTTCGGATCCGACACGCCATCAATGAAACGCCGGACCACCGGGTCTTGCGAGGCAAAAATATCCTCCGCTGTACCGGAGGCGTAGATGCGCCGGTCATGGAGCATCAGGATTCGCTGACCGACCCGCCGTGCGCTCCGCAGGTCGTGCGTCACCACCACGCTCGTTACGTTCAGCCGATCGCGCACGCGAATGATCAGGCGGTCGATGCTGTCGGACATAATGGGGTCCAGTCCGGTGGTCGGTTCGTCATAAAGTATGATCTGCGGCTGGTAAACGATGGCCCGGGCCAACCCGACGCGCTTGCGCATCCCGCCGGAAAGTTCGCTGGGCTTCTTATCCTCGGTGCCCGGCAGATCCACAACCTCCAATGCCTCCGCCAGATTGCGCGCGATTTCGCCGGGCGTGAGTCGGCGATGGTTGCGGAAGGCGAACGCCACGTTCTCCGCCACGCTCATCGAGTCGAACAGCGCCGCGCTCTGGAATAGCATGCCGAATTTGTGGCGCACGCGCAGCAATGCCCGCTCGTCCATCGGCACAATGTCCTCTCCGTCCACCAACACCTGGCCCGCCTCAGGCTTCAGCAGGCCGATGAGATGTTTCAACAAGACGCTCTTTCCGCTCCCGCTGCGTCCGAGGATGACTACCGATTCGCCCGTTTCAATGCGCAAATCCACGCCGTCCAGAATCGGCTGCGCGCCGAATTGCTTCCGAAGTTGCCGCACCTCGATCATGGGCTGAGCGCCGCGAACAGGGGCGTAAGCGAGAGCGTGAGAAAGAAGTTCGACACCAGGATCGCGATTGAAGAATAGACCACCGCCTCGGTGGTGGCGCGGCCCACGCCTTCCGCTCCTTCACCGCAATAAAGTCCCTTGTAACAGCCCACCAGCGCCACAATGCCACCGTAGATGAACGCCTTGATGAGACCCATAAACACGTCCACCGCGCCCGTGTAACGCAACATGTTGTGCCAGGAATAGGCCGGGTCCACGCCCAACAGATAAACCCCCACCACATATGCCGCGCCGATCCCAACCGCGATGCTTTCCGCCGTGAGCAGCGGCAACGCGATGTGCGCCGCCACCAGGCGGGGCGCGACCAAATAGTCCACCGGATGCGTGGCCAGTGTGCGCAACGCGTCAATCTGCTCCGTCACGCGCATGGTGCCCAACTCCGCCGCGATGGCAGCACCCACGCGCCCGGCCACCATCAATGCCGTAAGCACGGGCCCAAGTTCGCTGCACATGGAAACGCTCACGACAGCAAGCGTGGCAGTATCCAGCTTCACCTGGTGGAACTGGTAGAATGTTTGTGCACACAGCACCATTCCGGTGAACGCGCCGGTAACCAGCACCACGGACTGCGACTTCACTCCCATGAAGTGGATTTGGAAAAGCAAATCCGGCCAAGCGAGCTTGCCGTGGAGGAGCGCCCCGACCGCTTCCCGTGCCAACAACGCCACGCGGCCCAGGCCTTCGAGCCCCTCGACCAATGGATGTCTGTGCGCACCACGCATCAGGTCGTGATGTATCAGAATCTGGCTCGTCTGGCGAGGCTCCGAAATAGAGAAACGCCGGAAGCGTTGCTTCCGGCGCCTCGTCCGACAGTCAATTCACCTCAGCTCGACAACGCGCTTTCGGCCGTGGTGGCGGTTTGCCTGAAGACCAGCTTGTCGTTTTCAGCCGTCACCTGCACGGGTTCGCCTTCGTGGACGTTGCCGCGCAGAATTTCCTCGGCGAGCGGGTCCTCCAGGAAACGCTCCACGGCGCGCCGCATTGGACGAGCACCGTATTGTGGGTCGTAGCCTTTCAACACCAGAAACTCCTTGGCCAGTTCGTCAAACTCGAGCAGAATCTTCTTCGCCTTCAGCCGCTGCAGCACCTTCCCGATTTCCAGCTCGAGGATTTGGATCAGATCCGGTTTCGTCAGCGAGCGGAACACGATCACGTCGTCCAGCCGGTTCAGAAATTCCGGACGGAACGTGCGCTTGGATTCGTCGAGCGTCTTCTCGCGCATCTTGTCATAGCTGGTCTCATCGCTGGCTGGCGCGAAGCCCATGGTGCCTTGCTTGCGAATGACATCCGAGCCGACATTCGAGGTCATCAGGATAATGGTGTTGCGAAAATTCACCACCCGGCCAACGCTGTCGGTGAGTTTGCCCTCCTCCAGAATCTGCAACAGCATGTTCCAAACATCCGGATGGGCCTTCTCGATTTCGTCGAAGAGCACCACGGAATACGGCTTGCGGCGAACCTGTTCGGTCAACTGGCCGCCTTCTTCATAACCGACGTACCCGGGCGGCGATCCGACGAGCCGGGAAACGTTGAACTTCTCCATGTACTCGCTCATGTCGAGTTGGATCAGCGATTTCGCGTCACCGAACATCTGTTCCGCGAGCGTTTTCGCAAGCAAGGTCTTGCCGACGCCTGTGGGACCGAGGAGCAGGAAGGTGCCGATCGGACGGCGCGGGTCTTTCAGGTCCGCGCGGGAACGCCGCAGCGCCTTGCAGATGGCGACGACGGCTTCACGTTGGCCCACGACGACTTTCTCCATCTCGGTTTCGACGGCGAGCAAGCGCTGCATTTCGCCCTGTTCCATCCGGCGTAGTGGGATGCCCGTCCATTTGGAAACGACGTGCAGGATTTCCTCCTCGTCCACAATGACGCGCTTTTCCTCACGGGCGGTGCGCCAATCTTTCAGCAGCGTTTCCAGCTTCTCTTTGGCGTGCTTTTCCTTGTCGCGCATGGCGGCAGCGCCTTCAAAATCCTGGCTCTTGATGGCCTTCTCCTTCGCGGCCTTGATCTCGTCAATCTGCGCTTCAAGCGCTTTGGCCTCGGGCGGACGGATCATCGTGCCGATCCGAGCGCGCGACCCGGCTTCGTCCATCAAGTCAATCGCCTTGTCCGGCAGAAAGCGGTCGGTGATGTAGCGGTCGGCAAATTTCACCGCGGCGTCCATGGCCTTGTCGGTGAACTCGACCTTGTGATGGTCTTCGTATTTCGAGCGCAGGCCTTTCAGGATCAAAACGGCTTCCTCCGCACTGGGGGCTTCGACCTTCACGGACTGGAAGCGGCGTTCGAGGGCCGCGTCTTTCTCGATGTATTTGCGATATTCGTTGAGCGTAGTCGCCCCGATGCACTGCATCTCGCCACGGCTGAGGGCGGGCTTGATGATGTTCGAGGCGTCCATCGTCCCTTCCGCCGAACCCGCGCCCACGATCGTGTGCAACTCGTCAATAAACAGAATCACATTCTTGGCGCGGCGGATTTCATCCATGACCGCCTTGATGCGCTCCTCGAACTGGCCACGGTACTTCGTGCCGGCGACCATCAGGGCGAGGTCCAGCGTGATCAACCGTTTCTCGCGGAGGATTTCCGGAACGTTGCCGGACGCGATTTCCTGCGCCAGCCCCTCGACGATGGCCGTCTTACCCACGCCGGCCTCGCCGAGCAGCACGGGGTTGTTCTTGGTGCGGCGGCAAAGAATCTGAATGACGCGCTCGATCTCATCCTTACGACCGATGACCGGATCCATTTCGCCTTTGCGAGCGATCTCAGTGAGATCGCGCCCGAATGCCTTCAAAGCAGGCGTCTTGACCTCACCTTTCTTCTCCGGTGCTGAGTGCTTCTCGGGATGCTCGCCGGCGGCCTGTTCCTCTTGGGCCACAAAGTTCGGATCCAGTTCCCTGAGAATCTCCTGGCGCGCTTGTTCAATGTCCACGTCGAGGTTCTTGAGCACCTTTGCCGCCACGCCGTCGCCTTCGCGCAGCAAGCCGAGCAGGATATGCTCGGTACCCACGTAGGTATGGCTGAGCGCTTTGGCTTCGCGGTTGGCCAGGGCGAGCACCTTCTTCACCCGCGGTGTGTAGGGGATGTTGCCCAGCATTTTCTGGTCAGGACCGGTGCCCACCTGCTTCTCGACCTCCATGCGCACGGTCTCAAGGTCTAGGCCCATTCGCTGAAGCACATTCACGGCGACTCCCTGTCCCAGCTTGATCAGGCCGAGGAGCAGGTGCTCAGTACCGACAAAGTTGTGGTTGAAACGGTCGGCTTCCTTCCGCGCCAGCGCGATAACCTGCTGGGCGCGCGGCGTGAAGTTGCTCATGGATTCTTCGCTCATAGCTCGGCTCAAAAGTGCGGCATCTGAGCCACTTTGTCCAGCACCGGTAGGCGAGTCTTGGATAAGCGGCGATAAGCGGCGCAGAATCGAGATAGTCCGCTACGCATACAACCGTCCGCGACCGCGCCGGGCCCTCGGCTCTCCAAGCGTGCGCTGCTGATCTCCTCGAGTCCCCACCGCATCCAATCTGACGGACCCGATTGGGGAGATGCCTTGTGCTCGCCCACTCTTGACTCGGCGTCCTCGTGACAACGCCATCGGATCGGGAGACCCGTTGAATCCGTTGCATCGCATGACGCAACGCCAACCATGCTCGTCTTCCCAGGCCGTCGTCTCCAACCCGAGAAACCGGTCTTCCACTCGGACGCCACCCGCCGGGTCGGTGCCGGTTGCGAATTCCATGTGAACGACGATGCTGCAAGCGCGTGGATCAAGGTTGCGCCGGATGATCGGCCCTATCCACGACGCCTCAGGCAGGTTGTCCTCGTGGCAAACAACGCATCGGAGTCTGATCAAGCGTATCCTCTACTTGGCTCATGTGCTGCCGCTGCCAGCCAGCAGCTTGGACTCCCGCTCGCGCCATCAGACCGTAATCTCCCCACCAAAGAAACCAGCCTCGGGCGGGATTCCGGTCTTGACCACTGAGGTTGTGGGGGTTATACCTTGAACCCAGCGAACCAACAGCAACCCTCAATAGCACAACTCTATGACTCTGACGAAGCGCGATTTGGTCATGCGCATCAGCGGCGAAACAGGGCTGGTTCAGCAGCAGGTGCAGGAAATCATCCAGAAAACTCTGGATTACATCTCCGAGGCGCTGGCGAAAGGCGACAAGGTCGAACTCCGGAACTTCGGGGTATTCGAGGTCAAGATTCGCAAAGCGCGCGTCGGACGCAATCCCAACAAGCCCGAGACGGACGTGCCGATCCCCCAAAGATCGGTCGTGAAGTTCAAAGCCGGCAAGGAAATGCGCGCTGACGTCTTGCGGCTGCCACCATCAGAGCCTGCCCCGCCGCCGCCGTCCGCTTGATTCCGTAACGTTTAACGCGCCGGAACGCCCCGTCCGGCGCTTTTTCGTTTTTCCTTCGCCCGCGCGTTCTCTACCCTGCGCGCATCGTATGGATCGTTTGCCTGGATTTCGTGATTTCTATCCTGAGCCCGTGCCTGCGGGCGACAACCTCGCCTGGAGCGCCGAGGCCCGCGCATACATCTTCGCCGCCTGGCGCACCACCGCGCGGCGTTACGGTTTCCGCGAGTACGACGGCCCTCCACTCGAAGCCCTGGAGCTGTACACCACCAAGAGCGGCGACGAAATCGTCGGCCAGCTCTACAACTTCGTGGACAAAGGCGAACGCGCGGTGGCCTTGCGCCCGGAAATGACGCCCACCCTGGCTCGCATGATCGCAGCGCACGAGCGCAGCTACAAGAAGCCCATCAAGTGGTTTGCCATCCCACAGCTCTTCCGCTACGAACGCCAGCAGAAAGGCCGCCTGCGTGAACACTTCCAGTTCAACGCGGACATCGTCGGTGAGCCAGATGTCGCCGCGGACGCAGAGCTGATGGCCCTGGTTATTGATTCCCTCCGTGCGCTGGGGCTGACGGCCGAGGATTTCGTGATCCGCGTTTCCAGCCGCAACGCATGGCAGGAGTTCTTCAGCGCCCGCTGCCACGATCACACCAAGGCCTACGACTTCTATCAGGCGGTGGACAAGGTGGAGCGCGACAAGCCGGAGGAAAGCGCGAAGAAGTTCGCCGCCATCGGCATCTCGCCCGACGAAGTGACGGCGTTCATCAACGCCGGCAAGCCGACCGCCGAGTTGCAGACTGTGCTGGACAACCTTGCGGCACGCGGCCTCGCGGAGTTCGTAAAGGTGGATTACCACGTCATCCGCGGGCTGGCCTACTACACGGGCGTGGTGTTCGAGGCGTTCGACAAGAAGGGCGAATTCCGCGCCATCGCCGGCGGTGGACGCTATGACAACCTGGTCAAGCTCATCAGCGGCGACCGCGTCAACCTGCCAGCCCTGGGCTTCGGCATGGGGGATGTGGTCCTGCTCGAACTTCTGAAGGCCCGCGGGCTGTTGCCACCGTTTGGCCCAGAGAAATGCGTGTATTTCTTCATCGAGGACGAAATGCTGCGCGGAGACTCATTACGTTGGATTCAGAAGGTCCGTGAGTGGGGCTTTCCCGTTGACTACTCATTGACACCTACAAAGATGGACAAGCAGTTTAAGAGAATGCGTGAGGCAAACCCAAGAGTCCAGCTTCGCTTAGAGCGAGATGCCGGCGGAAACCTCCGATTCCACTACACGGACGTTCTCAGCCGTCAACCGTCGTCCATCGGCGTTGCTGACGCAGAGAACCTGAAGTCGAAGCTCAAAAGCGACTTCGAGGGTTGGCTGCGGTGATTGACTCTTGTCCGGCCATCGACCACGACTTGCTGGTTACGCATAGAGTCTAAATGTTCCTCGACACTCACACTTAGGTTTTAGAAAGCAGGTTTTTCCCGCATACGATTACTATGTCGACCTTACCAGCTAACCTGATCATCCGCCCCATGCGCCGTCCGGAAGAAGCGGACGCCGCGGCGACAATGATTGTCACCTCCGAGCCGTGGATCACGCTGCGCCGCGACCGTGAGACCATGTTGAAAGTCCTGAACGACCCGACGCGCGAGGTCTATGCGGCAACCACCGATGGCGAAGTGATCGGGGTGTTGATCCTGCATCTCGCCGGCTTGCTCAATGGTTACCTCCAAACGGTAGCGGTGCGCAAAGACTGGCGTTGCAGCGGCGTCGGCACCCGTCTAATCCAGTTCGCCGAGGAACGCATCTTCCAGCAAAGCCCGAACGTCTTCATCTGCGTCTCCTCGTTCAACGAGCACGCTCAGCGCCTCTACGCGCGACTTGGCTACGAACGCGTTGGCGAACTGAAAGATTATTCCGTCCGCGGTCTCCACGAATACCTGCTGCGCAAGACCAAAGGGCCGTGGCAGCCGTGAGGCCCGATGGGGGCAATCCCGCGCGAGACGAACAGACGGCGACGCCTGCGCTACGGCGACGGATGCTCCTGTGACAGGCTGGAGTCTGCCGCAGGCGGGGGCGCATTGCTGAATACCGCCGTTGGCCAAACCGCGTCGCGCCCGCTCCAAAGCTCCGGAGTGATGGGTGTCGCCGGTCGCGGATCGCCACCGTCGTCCTTCCCATCCTCGCCGACCGAGTAAAGCACGAACGTGCCGTCCGCATTCAGGCGATACACCAGCGGCTTCCCGCTCATCTGATCAATCGGCACAGCGTTGAGAAACTCGGACACCAGCGTCGGCAGACTCGAAGGCCAGCGTCCCTGGCGGAGTTCATACCGTTTCAGCGCGATCGCTACGACGGTCATGCGACGCTCGGTCTCTCGCCGCGTCGCGGTTTCGGCCGCTCTTTCAGCATTCGGCAAGGCCCACAGCATTGGTAGATGGCAGTAACGCTGGAAACCACGAGTTTCCCGCTGCAGGGCGGCGTTCAGCAATCTGAACTCGGACTTCGCTTCCTGCCACGGCGTGCCCTCGTCGAGTCCACGCGTCACTTCGAGCACTCGCTGGCAGTGCCGCAGGTAAGACAACTCGTCTGCGAGTGAGTTGGCGCGCCAGAGCGGAACGAGGACGGACTCCTCGAGATAGTCCTTCGCTGATTTCGTTCCCATCGTCGGCGTGCCATAAAGTCCGGCGAGAGTCTTGACTCCACCTTGGCGCAACCGGGCAACGGTGTGTTCGATAAAGGCCCGCTGGCTGAGCATCCCCAACTCGACGCACTTCGCGAGATTCAACTCCTCCCAATCCTGCTGCATCGCCGTCAAATCCCCCTCCGTCCAACCGGGAACTTGCAGCGCTTCCCAGACGACCGGCATCGCCAGTCCCGCGATGGCAACCCGCAGCATCTGACTGCCGAGCGAGAGATCGTCGCGGTCCGCCTGTGCCAACTCGGTAAGGGCGTGCAAGTCCTCCTGCGCACGGACAAGCTCTCGCGCATGCAGCGCGGCAAGACAATCCGCCGCCAGCCACTGCGGCGCGTTGCGCCGAGGGAGAAGGTCCGTTCGGGGCAGGGCGGGGAGACTCGTCGGATTGGAAACCCAGCGGACGGGTGGGTTCGCGATGGTCCGCCGAATCTCAGCCAGCACGTCCGCCGACTGGTTGAGTTCCGCCTCAAGGTTCGTCCAGCTCAGTGTGTTCGTGACTTTAAGACCCAAGTTAGGCAGCACCAAAGCGTCGGCAGCCCAAGCGACGCGGGCTTGGCCGGACGCGATATACGAGCGCGCGCTCCCTGCCACCATAGAAGGGTTGCCGCCGCCGAGTCTGGCCGCAGCCGCGAGAAAGGCTTCGAAGTTCTCATTCGTCTCCGCCGGACGCGGAAAACCCAGCTCCGCCCACGTCAGCTTTTCTCCCTTGGCGCGAAGTCCGGCCTTGTATTGCTCCAAGGCGCGCCGCCCACGTGCCCGGCTCATGCGGTCACATACGATCGCCAGAGCGACGGCCAGTGCAATGAACCCGAGGAAGAGCCAGAACCACTTCTTCATGGATGATGCTTGGTTTCGATCGTTGGGCCACGCTCAACCCGCCGCGAGAATCCGCGCCATCGTTATCCCATCCCCGTTACCGCCACTCAGGATCACGTCCACGCGTCCCCTTGCCCTGACGCGCCGCAGAAACAGAACGGCCCGCGGATCTCTCCGCGGGCCGCGCGTGAAAAGGATACTGCGGTCAGTGGCGACGCCGACGGATCATCCCACCGATCATGATTCCACCCAAGGTTACCAACCCGAGCGTGGATGGTTCGGGAATCGAATAAAGCTGGAAACCTGAGATTTGCATCGAGTTCGCCGCGGCCTCGTCGCGAACGCTCGTGGCTACGAATCGGTAGGCCTCATAGCTTTTGTCATTGTCAAACCAGACCATGCCTCCCTCGGCCAGACGGTCCGTAGGCAGGTCGAGCAACCCCGAAGCAATCAACGTCCACGCCCCTTCTCCAGTACCGTTCAACGAATCCGGGTCCACGACCCCGTTGATCCCGAAAAGGGAGAATCCGGCTGGGTCACGATCGGCGTGATCATTGGCCGTCCAGAGCTTCAAGCCGATGGCGGTGCTGGGCCCGGACTGGGGCGCGACAATGAAGCCGCTGTTGACCTCACCAAAATTGAGGTACTTGGTGCCTGGATTGTCATCGAGCAATGCGGCCGGATTCTCGGCCGTGGGATTACGACTACTGCCGGTGTTCCCAGTCGCGTCCACCGGAATAATGGGATTGCTAGCGCCCAGAACAGGCGTCCCCGAGCCATTGGCATCGGTGTAGAACTGCGTGTCGGCGATCTGCATTAGGTCGCTGTTTCCAAACGTTGCTGGGAAAACCAGTTTGTAGGAAGTGTAAGCCGTATTGTTGGCGAAACTCACCACCGTGCTGGAATCAAGCCGTGTTGCCGGCAAGCTTAGCGAACCGCTCGAGATCTTGGTCCACAACTCACCGAGTCCGGTCCCTTGCGCCGTGCTGTTGATCGTGTGGTAAGTGCCGTACAACACGTAGTAGGCCGGATCACGGCCCTGGGCGTCGTTCGCGGTGGTGAAGCGCATGCTGCGCACCAAGGACGCTCCCGGGGTGACGATGAATCCCGACCAATTGTTCCCGGTGCTCAAATACTTGGTGCCACTATTCCCGTCTATGACCTTGTCAGCCTCTTCACCTGCGTTGGAACTGGGCGCGCTTCCCACGTCCAAGTCAATGGCATACATGGTGTCGCCGGGCTGCAGGATGGTGCCGGCCTGAACGGAGAGACTGAGAAACGCTCCACCCGCAATCGCCGCCGCCTTGAGTATCAGGTTCGTATTCATATAGTTGATTAAGTGAACGTGACGATTCTCTGACGAGGATGCAGCCACGTCAAGCAGATTGTTCGACGTTTTTGGCACATGCGCGCATCTCAGCTTCTTGAGGAGTTGAAGACGGTGTGGGGGCAGAGGAGGTCCCATGGTTCATTGCGCCGGGAGGTTTCGAGGCAGAGGAGGGCTTCGTCGCCAGCGGTGCTCCAGAATTCTCCGAGCCGCTTGAAGCGGCACCGGCCCTGGCGACAGGCCGCTTCCACCGGACCACGGCCCATGGGTTCGCCGGCCCGCGGCGACGCCCGGAAGTCCATCCGATCCTGATGCTCCCGGAAGTCGGCGACTTCTTTGGCCACCGCTTCGGCGGGCAGGGGCCGCGCGCAATGTGCTGGAACACTATGGCAGTGCGCTGGGCTTCAGCGCGGTCCGGACGGCCATGCTGATACACCAACCTTCGCTGGCAAAATCGCCCAGCACTCGCATTCTTTGGTGCAGGTTCATTGATCCAGTGTCAGCGGCGGAATAAAAGTGGCGGAAAAAGAAGCGGTTTGAAATTCCGTTTTCTTCCGGGGCATCTTCTTCGTCCCATTCACACTGAAAGGTCTTCTTCCTTCTTCGGACTGCATGTTCTTGGGGGTCTGCTTTTGCGTTTTCTTGCGGATCGTATTCTTCGCAGGTTCGGCTCGTCATGAGCCGCTCTCCAACGCGACGAAAATGCCGTCATTGCAGCAGGTTTTTTCTTCCCGACCCGCGGACGGTCGATCGTCAGCGCTACTGTTCGCAACCGGGTTGCCAGCACGCCAGCCAGCGTCGCTGGCTGAGCAAAGACGGCAATGGCGATTACTTCCGGGGCCCTCGCGCCGTGGAGCGCGTGCAGGCCTGGCGAAAGCTCCATCCGGGCTACTGGCGCAAACACCACGCCCACACCATCGTCATCAAGGGCTCCAGCTATCGGATGAAGGACCGGGATACCCCATAAAGCCAGGCATGCGAAACTCGGGACTTTCGCACCCCCACGACCGGCTTTTCAAACCGGCGGTTTTACGCCACTTTCGCGCCGCCGCTCACACTACGCTAACACGCCTTCGTAGAGGGCGCAGTACCGTGCCGCGGTCTTTTCCCAAGAGAAATCCGCGGTCATGCCGTTGGTCCGGTACCGTTGCAGCAACTCAGGCTCACCGTAAAGCGTCAGCGACTTGCGCAAGGCAGTGGCGAGGGCGGCCCCCGAATAATCGTAGAACTTGATTCCTGTGGCGGCGGTCACCGATTCGGTCGCGTCCACCACACTGTCGTCGAGGCCGCCCGTGGCGCGCACGACGGGAATGGTCCCGTACCGCAGGCTGTACATCTGATTCAATCCGCACGGTTCGAAGCGTGACGGCATCAGAAAGAAATCGCTGGCTGCCTCGATGCGATGCGAGAGACCTTCGTCAAAACCGATTCGCACGGCCACTCGATCACCGTATTTCCGTTGGAGTTGCCGCAAGGCTTGGGCGTAACTCGGGTCGCCACTGCCGAGGAGGACAAGCTGCATGGACGTGGACAGCATTTCGTGCAGCGCCGGCAGCAGAATGGCAATTCCTTTTTGTTCCGCGAGGCGGCTCACGACGCCGAAAAGCGGGATTCCCGGTGCGACCGGCAGCCCCATTTCCTCCTGCAACGCCGTTTTAACAACGGCCTTGCCCCCCAGGTCGTCCACTGAGTAACTCGCGGGCAAATGCGGATTGTCCACGGTTCGCCAATCATCGTAGTCCACTCCGTTCAGAATTCCACGAATCTGCGCCTGCCTCCGTCGGAGCAAGCCGTCCAGGCGCTCCCCATATTTTTCGGTGAGAATCTCCCGGGCGTATCTGGGGCTGACGGTGGTGATTTGATCCGCGCAGGCGATGCCCGCTTTGAGGCAGTTCAATCGGCCATAGAATTCGCAGCACTCATGGTGAAAGTAGTTCGGAGGCAGGTTCGTGAGAGCATAGGCGTCTTTAGGAAAGAGACCCTGGTACGACAGGTTGTGCACCGTCAGGCACGTCCGCGGCGCGTTCGCCCACCCGGCCCGGTTCTTCTCATGCTGAATCATCAGCGGCACGAGCCCGGTCTGCCAGTCATGCACGTGAACGATCTCGGGCTGCCATGGCAGGTAACGCGCGAGATGCGCGATGCACTTGGAGAAGAAGATGAAACGTTCGCCGTTGTCCCAGTAGTCCGAGCCGTTTTCGTTGTAGAGGCCGGGGCGATCAAAATACTCCGGCTTCCGGATGAAATAAATGGTCAGCCGCTTGGCGGCTTCGAGCGTCCACACTTCCCCGCGCACACGCTTCGCACCGAGCGGCAATTCCAGATCCCAGTCCAGGCGGCGGATGTCCGGGAAGCGTTCCTTCACCCCGCGAAACAGCGGCTTGACGATGCCGACTTCGTGCCCCGCCTTGGCCAGCGTCTTCCCCAGCGCTCCCGTCATGTCGGCCAGCCCTCCGGTTTTCGAGTAGGGGTGTACTTCGCTGCTGGCCAGGAGAATTCTCATCGGCGCGTAAACTGGCGACGTCAATGGGCGGTGACTACGGAGCGATCCGGTCCGCTTGGAGATAGGGCTGCAAGGCGGGCGGAATGATCACGCTGCCGTCCGCCTGTTGATACGTTTCCAACAATGCCACGAACAACCGCGCCAACGCCGTGCCGCTGCCGTTCAACACGTGCGGGAACTTGTTTTCGCCCGTCTCGGTCTTGAAACGAAGATTCATCCGGCGCGCCTGGAAATCCTCGCAATTCGACACGCTCGAGACTTCCAGATAGCTCCCCTGCCCTGGCGCCCAAACCTCGATATCATAGGTCTTGGCGCTTGCGAAGCCCATGTCGCCGGTGCAGAGCAGTACCACGCGATAATGCAGGCCCAGCAATTGCAGGACTTTCTCGGCGTTGGCGAGCATCTTCTCGTGCTCCCCATAGCTGTCCTCGGGTTTCACGATCTTGATCAGCTCTACCTTGTCGAACTGGTGGACGCGGATCATGCCCCGCGTCCCCACACCTGCCGCGCCCGCTTCGCCGCGGAAACAGGGTGTGTAGGCGCAGTAATAAATCGGCAACTGGCTCTCTTTGAGGATTTCTTCGCGATGGATGTTGGCGACCGGCGTCTCGGCCGTCGGAATCAAGTAGAGTCTGCCCAACTCCTCGGTCTTGTCGCCCTCGGCCACGCCGTAATACTGATCCTTGAACTTCGGGAATTGTCCCACACCGACCAGGCATTGCTCGCTAACCATGAATGGCGGCGAAACCTCCGTGTAACCGTGCTCGCGCGTGTGCAGGTCGAGCAGGAACTGGATCAACGCCCGTTCCAATCGCGCACCCCAGTTGGTATAGAGGATAAAACCACTACCGGACAACTTCGTCGCCCGCGCGAAATCCACCAGCTTCAAGCTCTCGCAAAGTTCAACGTGCGACTTCGGTTTGAAGTCGAATGACCGTTCTTCCCCATGAACACGCACCACCGGGTTGTCTTCCGAGGTCCGGCCGAGCGGGACGGATTCGTGGGGCAGGTTCGGCAATCCAAGCATAAGTTCACCAAGGGCGACGTCGTTGGCCGCCACCTGTTTGTCCAACTGGGTGATGCGATCACCCAGTTCGCGTGTTTCCCTTTTCTTGGCCTCGGCTTCTTCGACCTTCTTCTGGCCCATCAGCGCGCCGATTTCCTTCGACACGCGATTCCGCTGGGCCTTGAGCGTCTCAACTTCGACCAGCATGTTGCGGCGGACTGCGTCGAAGTTGAGAACGGCGTCAACCTGCGCCGCATCCCCGGCCCCACGGCTGGCAAGACGTTCGCGGACGAAATCCGACTTCTCACGAATCAGTTTAATGTCGAGCACGCGTGGATTATAGAAGCGCGCCCCACACCGGCAAGACGGGATTGCCCGCACCGGCGTAACTGGAACGAGCCGTCAATGCCGGCCAACGTTTCCAGCGAGCGCCCGGCCGAAGCCTGGCCGGCTATTCCCCGTCGCTTCCCGCCCCCAACTCCAGCACCAACAACGACACGGCCTGTCGCGGCAAATTCAGTTGCAGCATGACAGTCTCTGACTTGATCGGAACCTGCTTCGTTGCTTCCAACGCTGTCAACTGCCCCGCGACTTCGAGCAGCTTGAGTTCCTCCACCGTGGGCGACGTGGGCGACCGCATGCGTTTCCAGACCGTGTAGGCGTTGCTGTGGTCTTCATCAATTCGGAAATGCGTCAGCCGTGCGCTGCCGAAAGATCTCCGCAAACCCGCGACTTCCAGGTCAACTGCAGCATCCGGCCCAGCTACGTCGTCGTCGTGGTAGTGCCAGAGCAAGACGGCTAGGCGGTTGCCTTCCAGACTTGCCACGGCCGACACATCGGGACGGTCACGAACGCCGGCCTTCATCATCTGATCCAGCGTCACCGCAGCATCGCTTGTGGCCTCGATGCGCTGGCCGTTCATTTTGCTGAACATGCGGAAAACGTTCAGCACGGGCAGATCAATCCCGCCGGTGGCGATTTGCCGGAAACCGGCGAACAGCGGTTGATCTTCAAACGTGAACGCCCAGGTCAAGACGCCTTCAAGGTTCACTCCCTGCCGCTCAGCGAGTTCATAGATGCGCGTAAAGCTCGCCGCGGTGTAGCTCGAATACATCGTGCTGTTCCGGTAGCCCAGTTGCGCCCCCTGGCACGCCGCGCAGCCCTCGGGATCGCACTCGCCGATCACGATCGGCTTGGTCTTCAACTCTGGAAATCCGGCGATGATCCGAAAGCCGTCGTTGACCGAGCGCAGTTGCGCGGCGATTCCCATCCGCACGTGATCGTTGGTATAAGTCGGCGCGCCTTTGGCGTGAAACGAAACGAAATCGAGCGGCGTGCCGACCGTGCCGGTCGCGAAGTTCGTGCCCCGCAGGCAATGTTCGAGGAACGCTTCCGAGAACCTCCCGCCGCTGCCCGCCACGTCGGGTCCGCCGACGCGCGCCGTCGGTAGCGCGCGCCGAACCGCATCAATGGCGTAGTCATGCAGCCGGAAGAACTCTTCGCGCGTCCCGCGCCAGTAACCGATGTTCGGCTCGTTCCAAACCTCCCAATACCATTGCTCGACTTCCGCCTGTCCATAGCGATCCACGCAATGTTGGACCCATTGATAGACCAGTTCCGCCCACTTCGCGTAGTCCTTTGGTGGATACGCCCAGCCGGTGTAAATCTCGTCATACTTCGCAGCCGGTGTCCAGTGGTGCTGATACGGCTCCGGCTTGATCGAGAGGTCTTTGGGCATGAAACCGATCTGGGCGTAAGGCCGCACGTTGTTCTCGCGATAGGCGTCGAACATGCGATCCAAGATGGTCCAATCGTAAACCGGCCGGCCCTGCTCATCCTCGCGGTAGGCGCCGCTTGAACCCCACTTGAGTGCGGGCGTGCCGTCGCCGGAGCTCAGCAGGTTGTGCGCGCGGAAATAAACCTGGTCCGGTCGCAGTTCGCCGAGTTCGCCCAACAGCTTTCGCCCGTTCTTCATGTAGGCATAGTTCGGTTCGTCCGCGCCGAAGAAACGCCAGACGGGCTTGAGTTCGCCCAAAGATTTGGAAGCGTCCACGCGGATACTCACCGGAAAAGAATTGGCTGCACTCGCGCCCGTCTGCATGACGTTGCTTGGCGGCACCAGGCGAATGTGCGTTGGTTCATCTCGGTCGCAGGTCAGACGACCATCCTCGAACTTGAGTTCCACGACCTGAATCGAGCTCCGGCGTTGTTCGTATCCATCCTTCCGCGCGTCCGGCCCGCGCCGACCCGGGTGGGTGAAGTAGAACAGGTAGGCACGATTACCAATCATCACCACGTCCGGATGCCCACCGATCACACCGTCGTCTTCACCCTTGCCTGGCGTCTCGAGAATCTGCCCAGGCTGCCGGGTCCAATTCAGCGCATCCTCAGAGCGATACACCGCCAGGCCGCGCCACACGTCCGTGACCATCCAATAGGCGTCGTGCCAGCGGAACACCTTTGGGCCTTCGCCCGATTGAT
>CAYJNU010000032.1:19912-23507 GCA_964371005.1 uncultured Verrucomicrobiota bacterium
GCCAGCTCACCAAATCCGGCGAATCGGCGTAGTAGATGGATTTGCGATCGCGCTCGTTGTTGTACCAAAGCCGCCAGGTGCCGTTCGTGAGCCGCAGTATGCACGCGTCAATCACGCGGTCGGAAGCAAGCTTCAGTGGCGTCGCGTCGTCCCAGTGACGCAGATCCGTGCTGGTCAGGTGTACGATGGAGCGGGGGTGATTCCAGTTCTCAAAGATGCCGGGCACGACCGAGAGAAACATGTGATGCGTGCCGTCCGGGGCAGTCATCACCTCCGGCGCCCAGTGCGTGGTTTGTTCGCCCCCGAATTCCGGCGGCAGTTCGATGTCCGCCGTGCCAACGTATTTCCACGTGACACCCTCGTCGGCCGACTCGGCGATGCCAAGGCGCGTGCCGTGGACCCAGCTCACTCCGGGCGCATTGGTCAGGTTCGCACGGCGGTTCGTGTAGAACATCCACCAACGCTTCACGAGCGGATTCCAGATGACGACCGGGTCCGCGGCGCCATCGCAAACGGGATCGCGGTAAAGCGGCTTGGGGGCGACGGCAACCGGGTCGGTCGTTTCCAGGACGGAGGTTGCGCCCTGCATGTTCTGTGTCGAGCAATTGCACCACGCGACGAGTGCAAGGACGATGTATCTGCAGGTGTTCATGAAGTGGAGGATTGTGATTTGCCGTGCCGCGTCAACCAGGTTTCGCGGACGCGGTCCACGACAATGGTCAGCAGGATCAGCGCACCGAGAAAGGCGTTGGCGAAGTAGGGATTGGCTTTCACTTCCACCAGGCCGTGTTTGATGAGCATGAAGATCGCCGCGCCCATCAGGATGCCGAAGGTGGAAATGACACCACCATTGAGGCCCGTACCGCCAATGATCGCCACGGCAAAGGAAATGATCAGCCAGTTGTCTCCGGTTTCCGGCGCGGCCGAGCCGAGCTGCGAAGTCCAGAGCACCGCAGTCAGTGCGGCGAGTAACCCGGAGAACACGTTGGCAGAAACGACGACGCGGTCCGTGCGAACACCGGAGAGACGGGCCGCGATGGCGTTGCTGCCCGTGGCGATCAACTGCCGGCCCAGCACCGTGCGGTAAAACAGCATCGCCATAAGGCCAAGCACGATCAGCGCGATGAGAAACACGTAGGGCACGCCGAGCAGCGTCTGCTGGCCGATGACGGTGAAGGAATCCGGCACGGCATAGGGTTGCCCACCGGAGATGCCGGAGCGCAGGCCCATGTAGAGAAACATCATCGAGAGCGTGACGATGAAGGAGTCGATCTTGAACCGCGTGATGAGCCAACCGTTGACGAAGCCACTCGCCCCGCCAAAGGCCAGCGCCATCGGCACACCGAGCCAGGGCGACAGCCCCCAGGTGTCGAGACACAAGCCCAGCAGGACGGTGGTCATGCTGCCCATCGCCCCGACGCTGAGATTCATGCCGCCCACGACCAGACAGACGGCCTGCGCCAGCGCGATGAGCACGTAGAACGCCGTCTGCCGGGTCAGAACGAACATCGTGTATGGGCTGAGGAAGGTCGGCGACGCGATGGCCAGCACGCAGAACAGCAGCGTGAACGAGATGAGCAGGCCGTTGTTCCGGCCGCTCAGCCACTCGGGTTTGTCGGCAGAAGTCACTTCGGCGGATTCAGGTAGCTCGACTTCAGTCTCGCCAGCAGCGCATCGGTGGTCGCGCGGACCTGGGCGGGATACGTATCGAGGTTCGTTTGCGTGACGATGACGATGCCCGCGTCAATAAACTGGTACGGTTGCCGCGGCGTCCACCCGTCGTTCAACCAACTCAGGAGCGCGCAGGACACATAGCCGTGGCCGAACGGGTTTTGCGCGATCGTGGCGTCAATCGCCCCCTCGCGGACAGCGCGCAGCACGGTCGGGTCGGTGTCAATGCCTACAAACCGAATGCGTTTGTGGTCCGGATCCTTGTGCCATTCTTTGAGGATGGCGGTGGCGGCGACGGTTGGGTTGAATCCCGTGGCGATGATGCCGTCCACGTCCCCGGCGCGCGCGGCCAAAGCGCTTTGAATCTTGGTCGTGGCCTCGCCCATCTGGATCATGTCCGAGAGCGTTTGCACGATTTCCACGGCCGGATATTTCGCCACAACTTCGCGAATGCCTTCGTCGCGTTTGCGCGTATTCACGTCAGTGACGGCTTCGAGGAGATTGAGGATCTTTCCGCGATTGCCCATGAGCCGGATGAGTTCCTCCGCGGCTGCCTTGGCCGCGCCTTTGATGTCGGTGGCGACGGTGAACGCGATGGGCGTGGGCAATGCCGGCTCGGCACCGAAAGCCACTACGTGCTGGCCGCGACTGCGCAGCAGGCTGAACAGACCGTTCGCACCCGCCGGGTCGCCGGGATAAAGGCTGAACCCGCGGTAGCCCTGCGTGGAGAGCGATTCGACATTGGCGTTTTGGTTGTCCTGTGTCCACTCCTGTCCCACGGTGCAAAACACGCGCACCCCCGTGTCGCGGCTGAACGCCTCCACGCCCGCTCGCACCTCGGTTATGTAAGGATGCGCCGCGTTGCCATACCACGCGATGGGCTCTCCCTGCGCCGGACCGCGTAACAGCTTCACGCCGATGATCGTGGCGGCGATGGCGACGGCGCACGAAATGGGGATGGTGTTTCTCACTGCCACGCGCTACTCACGGCTCGATCACTTCGATGTCGGAGATCGTCGGCCCTTCGCTGGCGTCGAGAATGTTGAGCCGGATTTCGGTGGCGGAGGTCGGCGGAAACGGCTTTGAAAAACCTGAGCCCAGGGTCGTTCCGGTGAACAACGTCCGCCAACCCGTCCCCTCCTTGACCTGAAACTCGAATTTCTGGACTCGTTTGTCGTAGGGCACCGCTTCGCGGATGCGCACGCCAACGATCGTCACGGGTTTGCCGAAGCCGCGCGCGATCCAGGCCTGTTTTGTCCCGGCGTCGGTAGCCCAGCGCGTGTGCGGATCGCCGTCAAATGCGCTCTCCGGGCCGTATTCATCCTGATGTTGGAAGACATTGGAGGCCGTCGCCTTGATTGACGGAGACAGACTGAGTGCCGCGAGATCCATCGCCGACCGGTCGAGTTCGAGCCGGATGACCGTGTCAATCTCGTCTCGTTGGGCTGGCGGAACCTCCACCACGAGCATATCACCTTCCTGCTGAAAGCTCGCCTTCACGCCGCCCAGAATCTGAGCGCTCGTCACGCTGGCGCTGATGTTCGGCAGCGCGATCTGGTCGCCGACCCATTTGAAGACGTGCAGGAAGATGGTGTTGCCCTTCCGCGTGCTGGCAATCGCCTTGGTCGGCTTCCACGGACCTCCACGCGTGCCGTAGATGCTCTCGCCGTTCTTCACGAGCCAAGCGCCCATTTCCTTCAAACGCTCGACCTGGCGCGGCTCGATCCGCCCATCCGGCATCGGGCCGACGTTAAAGAGCAGGTTGCCGTCGCCCCCCGCACACAGCACGAGTGTCCGGAGGCATTCTTGCAGTGACTTCATGTCGTCGTCCGGTTTCCAGGCCCACTGGCGGCAAATGGTGATGCACGATTCCCATGGCCGATTGTCTTGATACTTGCCCACGCGCTGCTCCGGCGTGTCGTGA
>CAYJNU010000032.1:23517-30969 GCA_964371005.1 uncultured Verrucomicrobiota bacterium
ATCTTTACCAACCCTTCGCCGTCGTAATCCTTCGCGGACTTTGCTAGCCCGTCGAACCAGAGGATGTCGAGTCGGCCGTACTTCGAGCAAAGCTCCGTCACCTGCTGCTTAAGGTAGGCGAGGTAACGATCATGGCGGTCCGGCGTGAAAGCGTCGGGGTGCTGCCAGTTCGGCTGCGAGTAATAGAGACCGAAGCGCAAGCCCGCCTCGTGGCAGGCGTCGGCGAGTTCCTTGACCACATCGCGGCGGAACGGACTCTGCGGGTTCGTGATCTTGTGGTCGTTTGCCTTCGTATCGAACATGCTAAACCCGTCGTGATGCCGGCTGGTGAAGACCAGATACTTCATGCCCGCCGCCTTCGCGATGGCCACCCACTCGCGGGCGTTGAAGTTCGTCGGGTTGAATTCTTGGTAGAGGTTGTCGTAAACCTCGGCTGGCACCTGATTGCCCGTCGAACCATACCCGCGTCGCTCACCGCCGCGCGACCAGCCGATCTCCGTGCCCTTGAGCGACACCGGTCCCCAGTGAATGAACAGGCCGAACCGCGCCTCGCCCCACCACGCCATCCGTTCGGAGTAAGGCGCCGGCCCGGTGGCCGCTTTGGTTTCAGCCGCTGGCGACATCGGAGCCACCAGCGCGGCGATCAGGAGGCAGATTGCTTTCGTGGGAGTTGTCTTCATGGATTCTGGTTTCACTTTGAGGTTTGAAAAAGCTGGAATTCCCAAATCGTTGGGCCGTCGGTGGCCTCGGTGATGTTCAGACGCACGCGCTGCGCAGTGACAGGCGCGAAGCTGGCAACGAACTTGGCTCCGAGTTTTGCGCCCTCATGGCAGGGCTTCCACTGGCCTTCCTGCTGATACTCGATGGCAAACCTGCGAACGCGCTCCAATTCCGGAAAGGCTTGCTTGATGGCGGCCCGGTTGAAAGTCCTTGGCTGGCCGAGGTCCACTTCCAGCCATGCGGACTTGACGCCGCCATCGGTTGCCCAGCGGGACTCCTCGTTGCCGTCCACGGCTTTGTCCGGACCGTAGGCGGCCTGATTCTGAAACACGTTCGAAGCGGTGGCTTTCGCGCCCGTGGTCAGCGACGCCACACCAGGCACGCTCACCGCCGGGATGCGCAGCGCGTCGCCGTCGAGCTCCAACGCAATCACCGTATCGAGCGTGGGGCGGTCGGCTGGTGCGACGCTGATTTCCAATCCGCTTGCCGTCTGCCGGCATTCCGCCTTGCCCCCGGAGAGCACACGACTGCGCAACACCTTCGCCGGAATGGGCGGCAGTCTCAGCGAATCTGCCAGCCAATCCAGGACGTGCACATAGATGGTGTTACCCCGGCGCGTCGAGGCACCGTAACTGCCGGGCTTGAATGGCCCGCCGCGCGTGCCATAAATGCTCTCGCCGTATTTCGCCAGCCACGCACCGATTTCACGCAGGCGATTCGCCTGGTCCGGTGGGATTTCGCCGGTGGGCATCGGGCCGACGTTGAGCAGCAGATTGCCGTCGCCGCCCGCGCAACTGACCAGCATCTTCAAGCAGGCTTCGAACGACTTCACCCCGTCCGTCGGTCCGCCCCAGGCCCACTGGTTGCGGGAAGACAGCGTCATGCATGACTCCCACGGGCGCTGATCGTCGTAAGCCCCGACCTCCTGCTCCGGCGTGTAGTAGTCAGCGTTGGTGGAGAGGATGAGCCGGTTGCCTTGGTCCGTGCTGAGGTCGAGCCGGTTATTGATAACGATGCGCGGTTGGAGTGACTTGACGAGTTTGTAGGTCGTGGATTGGTCGTAGAGTGCCTCGCCGCCGTCGTGATCAAACCAAAGCAGATCAATCGCGCCATAATTGCCGAGCAACTCGCGCAGTTCAGCCTGCATCTTACCCAGGAACACCCCGTTGCGTTCCCTGCGAAAGTCAGGATCACGCCAGTCCATCGGCGAGAAATACCAGCCGAGCCTCATGCCTTGCGCATGCGCCGCCTTCGACAACTCGGCACACACGTCGCGGCGGAAGGGTGTAGCGGCAATGTTGTAGGCGTCCGTCCGCGAGTGCCACAGCAGGAAGCCATCGCAATGCTTGGCGGTGAGGACCATGTATTTCGCGCCGGCGTTCCTGGCGATGTCCACCCACTGCGCCGCGTTGAAGTTGGTCGGGTTGAAATCCTTGTAGAGGTTGTCATACACCTCGACCGGGATCGGCCCATTGTTCGGGCATTTCGGATTCGAGTTGGCGCGCGACCAACTGATCTCCGTGCCCTTGAGACTGACGGGACCCCAGTGGATGAACATGCCGAAGCGGGCCTCCTGCCACCAGGCGAGGTGCGAATCCACTGTCACCGGCCCGTCACCTGCCAAGCACCAACTGGCAGTCAGAAAAAGAAAGACGAGGCAGGAGCCAGAGCATTTCACCCACGGACGAAGGCGGAGTCGAAGTTTCATGCGCCGGTGGTACATCAGGTCCAGTTCAAATTCAAGCCGGCTGAAACCATACTGGCCGTCTGGTCAAAACCGATGCACGAGCTTGTCCACCAGAAAGGTGCTCTCGCGCATCGCCTGCTCGGCGAACGGACCAAACCACTCGGCAACCTGGCGGAAGCGAGCCACGAACTCCTCCCTGTCACCCGATTCAACAAGTCTGAGATTCTGTTGAAGCGATTGGATGAAATCTTTCAGCAGCTCCCGGCGTTCGGGCGTGGCGAACACAATCTCGGCATAGAGCCACGGGTCCTGGGCGAAGAGACGACCAACCATGGCCAGTTCGAGCCGGTAAATGGGGCTGGAGAGTTCGAGCGTGCGAGCGATGGAAACATGGCGCGAGTGCATGAACTGGCCGAACGCAAAGGTGGCAAAGTGGCGCAACGCCTGAACGATGCCCATGATCTCGTCGTGTTCGTCCGCCGTCGTTTCGACCAGCACATTGCCCCAGACTTCCAGTTGATCGAGAAACCACTTGCACGCTTCCGGCTGGCGACCGGGAATCGCCACCACGATCTGCTTGTCCATCGTGGTCGTCGCCGGGCCGAAGAGCGGATGCAGCCCCAGCACCGGGCCAGCGTGAGCGGTCAGCATCGCCTTGAGCGGCCCGCGCTTCAGGCTGGTGATGTCTGCGAGGATGCAGTCCGGCGGCAGATACGGTGCAATGCAAACCGCCACCGAGGCTGTCACATCAATCGGCACGGCCAGCAGGCAGAGTTCAGCGTCTTGGGCCAGAGCCTTCACCTCCGGCCAATCCTCGCGATCGAGGACTCGCACCTGATAATCCGACTGGGCAAACCAGCGGTGGAAAAACTGGCCCATGCGACCCTTGCCGCCGATGAGCAGCACGGTGGCGCCGGGCCGGATGCCGCGCCGCCCCAGCGTTTCAAGCTGCCCCACGCGCGAGTGGCGCATCACGGTCCGAAAGAGGTCCTCGATGTAATCCGGATCCAACCCCGCCTCGACCGCTTGGGCGCGGCGGGCTGAAATCAGGTTCTCCTCACGCGCCGGGTGGAACGTGGGCAAGTTCTGCTGGTGCTTGATCTGCGCGACCTCCTCGACCAAACGCCGCCGGCGGCCCAAGAGTTCCACCAATTGCTGGTCAAGTTGGTCAATCTCCTGCCGCAGGGTCTCCAGGCTGTCCGACTTCGCGGCCTCCTGGACAGGTGCTTGGGTATGCTGGTTGTTCATCGCATTCAGGCGGGAGCATAGCGGGCGACGGACGAACCGCGAGCTTAACTCACGTCAGTGACGTGAAGTGGAGTCTGGCAAATGGCGAAGGCGGGTGGCGGTCAGGCGAGTCATTTTCTCGCAGGTGTCGGTTTGTGGCTCTGGCCAACCCGGCGTGTATGTCCCACGCCCGCGGAACTGGACTTCCAAGTAGCGCCTCGCCTCGGCAGCTTCCCCGCTTGCTGTCGTTTCGGCTTCGGTGGCGCAACGCGTCCGCCTTGTTCCATCGCGGCATCCACGCGGGCGCGGTCGGCTTCGAGGAAGCGGCGGAGTTGCTCCGCACTGGGCAGGGCCACGAGGTAGCGTGAGACGAACAGGCGATTGTCCATGCCAGCGGTGGCGAACTCGACCTTGGCATGGTCGCGGTCGCTGCATAGAAGGATGCCCACGGGCGGTTGTTCGTCCGCGGTTGTGACGTTCTGCTTCCACCAGTTCAGGTAGAAATTCATCTGCCCGGCATCACCGTGGCGAAAGGCTCGCACCTTCAAATCGAGCAAGACGTGGCAGCGGAGGTGGCGGTGGTAGAAAACGAGGTCAATGTAGTCGTGCTCGTTGCCAACGGTGATCCGACGCTGACGGGCCTCGAACAAGAAGCCCGTGCCGAGTTCGAGCAGAAACTGTTGCACGTGATCGAGCAGCGCCTCTTCCAAATCGCTCTCAGTATACTCGGGCCGCTGGGCCAGGCCGGTGAATTCGAGGACGTAGGGATCGCGGATGAGGTCGGCGATGGTTTCGCGCGGCTCCTGTTGCCGGGCGCGCCGGAGGACAGCGGCCTTGTTCCGGGAAAGGCCCGTGCGCTCGTAGAGCAGCGACCCAATCTGGCGTTGGAGTTGGCGAACGGACCAGTTGCCCTTCGAACATTCGTTCTCGTAAAAAGCGCGCTTGAGTGGATCGTCGAGACGGACGAGTTCGATGATTTGCGACCAAGAGAAATGGAGCACGGCCTTTGGAGAAAGCGGGGTGATGGCCGGTGAAGAACTCCCGACCGGCGGCGAGGAATCCTCTGGTTCACTGAATTCGGCAGACGGTGTCTGCCGAATTGAGGGGAGAGCCAGCGGCGGAGTGAATTCGGGGGACAGTGTCTGCCGAATCTGGGGATAGCGCAGATAAAGCAACCGGCAGTTCCGAAGGTTGCGCATTTCCAAACCTTTCAGCCCCCGATCCACCAAGTCCACCGCCAAGGTTTCAAGCAGTCGCGCCCCGTACCTGGCGCGGTCCTTGCCGTCCTGTTCATACTCCACGAGGTAGGCGCCAACGAACCAATTCCGAATGACGAGTGCCTGATTGACGACAGCAGCGGCGCGCCCGAGCAGATGTTGACTGGCCGCGTCTATGGCTTTGACGAGCTGGGTGTATTTCATGCGTCACGGGCTTTCCCGATGCCGGAGATCAAAGCGAGGGCTCACGCGCTCGTGTTACAACAGAGCGCCCACCGGCTCAAGCCATCAGCACGCGCTCACTACCGCTATCGCCGCTTCTCAAACCAGGCCTTCAACTCCGCATCGAGCGCTTTCAAATCGGGTCGCTTCGCCGCAATGGCAACCGACTCGGTCCATTCCTTGTTCAGATCACCAAGGTCAAGACGCGATCCTTCTCGGATGAAGATGGGGATTTGATGCAGCTCTGTCTTCATGGTGATGGTTTGGCCGCCGGGTTGGATGTTCACGGGATTCCAAGCGTCGCGCCAACGCGAACCGTTCGGCAGAAAGACGTGTTGTTCGCGCTGGTTCTTTTCCCAGATGGGCGAGACGAGCAGGTCCGGGCCGTAGAGATAGGTCCACCAATTGGCCCAGGCCTCGGGTGACTTCGCATCCGCCAGGAACAGCGGGCGGACGATGGGCAGGCCAGTGCGCGTGGCTTCGACGGCGTGCGCGTGTCCGTAATCCGCCAGCCGCTGGTGCAACCGTGCGTAGAGTCGCCAGATCGCGATGAGCGTGGCGTCATACTTGGGCTCGCGCGACAAATTCCAAAAGGCGACGTTGCGCGTCGGGCCGACCTCCATGATCGGATTGAAGCAACTGAACGCCAGCCAGCGGGCGCAGACTTCCTGTTCCATAAGCTGCTGGTTGTAGCCGCAAGTGTCCGCGCCCCAGTTCGGATAGCCCATCACGGCGGAGCGTTGCAGGGCGATGATCGAAGCGCGCAGCCCCTCCTGCGTGCCGCCAATGTCGCCACCCCAGAATACGCTGTAGGGCGAACTGCCGGTGTAAGCCGCGCGCGGCATCAGCACGAAATCGTCGCCCCGATGCTTCTTCGCCACTTCCCAAGCGGCTTTGACATACATGGGCGGATAGGCGTTGCGGTTCTCGCGGATCGAGCGGCCGTCAAACACCTTGAACGGGCCATCCTCCGGTATGTTCTCCTCCGCGCGGTCAAGCTTAAAGCCGGCGACGCCGAGCTTCAGGAGCTTCGCGACGCCGTCCTGCCAATACGCCTTCGCCTTGGGGTTCGTGAAGTCCACCATGGGATAGTTGTTCCGCTGCGGTTTCTGCGCGGCGAGATTGTAGCCGAGCTTCACGGCATTGGTTTCCATGTTGCCCTGGAAGAACGGACCGATCCAAAGGACCATTTTCGCCTGCTGTTCTTCGAGCCACTTCACGGACTCGGCGAAGTTCGGCAGGCGTTTCGGGTCAATCTCGAAGTCGTCGTAGCCGAGCCGGCCCGGTCCCCACGGGCGATCAATCCAATACACGCCGCACGGAATGCCATACACCTTCATCATGAGCATGTCCTCCATCATCTCGGAGTTGAACGGGCCGGTGACCGGCGTGCCGTCGTGGTAATTCGTGCGGTGCGTGTGCTCGTCGCGCCAGCGCCAGGGCGTGAACATCCACTTGGGCGGCAGGAATGGCGGGCCGGCGTCGAGCGCGTGGGCCTTGACCAACTCGGCGGGCGTGTCCGCTGTGTAAATCTTCAATGCGAGCGATGGGCCTTCGAACTCGATCTTCACGCGCGCCGGGTCACTGACGCAGAAGTCGTACTTGCCGGGCCAATCCGTCTGCGCGAACACCGCGTAGCCGCGCGACGACAGATAAAACGGCGCATAGACCGACGTGGTGGGTTTGAGGATCATGTCCACCTTCTGCCCGCGCAGGTTCATCGCGGCTGTAATGTTTGTCGCCCACGACGCTTGCTGCGGGCCGTCCACGACGCGCTCCATCAAACCGGTGAAGTATTCGCCCGCGTTTGCGTCCACGGCGAAGCCCCAGCGGAGGATGTCGTTGCTGGGCTCGGCGCTGAGGCCGAGAACGAAGTCGTTGCCCTGCGATTCCAGCGAAACTCGAACCGTCCGGTTACCGGGCAACTTCAAGTCACGTCGAATTGCCCCGCCGCTGCCCGCCTCAACCGTGAGGGCGAGCCCGGCAAGCGGCGTCCGCCCCGAGGCCGTCTCGAAGAACAGGCCGTCGAGCTTGAGCGCCGTGGTCCCGTCCGGCTTGTCCCCGGGCGACAGCATGGCCGAGTGCAGCGTCAGCGTGGCGTCGCCCGCAGCCGAGGCGGCGTGCTGGGTTTCGCAACCAGCGAGCAACAACACGCCGGCAACCAGGAGGAGGTTTGTCTGGATGGACTTCATGGGATGAGTCTGTGGTTCAATTGGAACGGGCGCGCGGAGCACCAATGAGCGTTGAATACTCGCGAAGCGTTTTGGAGTGCGGCAGCCCTGCCGCTTTGGACGCCTCGTGCAGCCTTTTGTTGCAGGTGAAACGAAAGTCCGCAGGTGAAAAGCGGCAGACGGATGCCGCACTCCAAGACGCTGACGC
>CAYJNU010000033.1:0-8944 GCA_964371005.1 uncultured Verrucomicrobiota bacterium
ACGTGGACCACGAGCTCTATTACATCCGGGACGGTGTCGTCGTCATCCCGAAAGGTGGCGTCATCCCGCACGGGACGGTGATTTGAGTCGCGAGCCGGAAGATTAGGCGTGGGTCAGACTCCGGGAACCGGGGACGGCATTCTGATCAACACGGCTCAAGGCAGGCTTGTCTGGCCCATGAGGTAGCGGTCCACTTCGCGCGCCGCGGCGCGCCCTTCGTTGATCGCCCAAACGACGAGGCTTTGGCCCCGGCGCATATCGCCGGCAGTGAAGATGCCTTTGACGTTGGTGGCGAACTGGCCGTAGTCGGCCCGGGCGTTGGTGCGCGGGTCGCGCTCGACTTCGAGCTGGTCGAGGATCGTATCTTCAGGTCCAAGGAAGCCCATCGCCAGCAACACCAGTTGGGCGTTGAGGGTCTGCTCCGTGCCTGGAACGTGGACTGGAATCATCCTTCCTTTCTCATCGCGTTTCCAGTCCACCAACACGGTGCGGACTCCCTGGACTCGGCCCTGTTCGTCGCCGATAAAGCGCAGCACGGTGGCGCGGTACCGGCGGGGGTCTTCGCCATAGACTTCCGCCGCTTCTTCCTGTCCATAGTCCACGCGGAAAACGCGCGGCCATTGCGGCCAGGGGTTGTCTGCGGGACGCGTCTCCGGCGGTTTGGGCAGGATTTCGAGCTGGATGATGCTCCGGCAGCCGTGGCGCAGCGACGTGCCCACGCAGTCCGTGCCTGTGTCCCCGCCGCCGATGACGATGACATCCTTATCCTTCGCGCTGATGTAGTCGCCGTTCTGGAGGCGGGAATCCAGGAGGCTTTTCGTGTTCGCGGTCAGGAACTCCATCGCGAAATGGACCCCCTTGAGGTTGCGCCCTTCGACTGGCAAGTCGCGGGGTTTGGTGGCCCCACCGCAGAGCACCGCGGCATCGTAATCCTCCAGCAGCTTGCCCGCGGGCAAATCGGAGCCGACCTCGCAGCCGGTGATGAACTTCACGCCTTCCTTGGCCATCAAGTCCACGCGCCGTTGCACGACCTGCTTGTCGAGTTTCATGTTCGGGATGCCGTACATGAGCAACCCACCAATGCGATCCGCGCGCTCGTAGACGGTCACCAGATGCCCGACGTGGTTGAGTTGCGCGGCGCAGGAAAGGCCCGCCGGGCCGGAGCCGACCACGGCGACCTTCTTGCCCGTGCGCAAAGCCGGTGGCTGAGGAACGATCCATCCCTTTTCCCAGCCGCGGTCGGCAATTGCGCACTCGATGCTCTTGATCGTGACCGGCGGTTGGATGATGCCGAGCACGCAAGCGCCTTCGCAGGGGGCAGGACAGACGCGGCCGGTGAACTCGGGGAAGTTGTTCGTCTTGTGCAGACGTTCGAGCGCTTCATCCCATTTGCCCCGATAGACGAGGTCGTTCCACTCGGGGATCAGGTTGTTGATGGGGCAGCCGGACGCGGCGCCGGCCAGAATCTGGCCCGTATGGCAGAACGGCGTGCCGCAGTCCATGCACCGCGCGCCCTGTGAGCGGAGCTTGGGTTCGTCGAACGGCAGGTGAAACTCGTCCCAGTTGCGAATGCGCTGGAGCGGCGCCAGTTCTGGCGGCAGCTCGCGCGAAAACTCCATGAATCCTGTCGGTTTGCCCATCTTAGCTCAGTCTCCGAATCTCGTCTTTGAATCAGGTTTACGTCCGAGGCGCATCTCACCCGCCACCCACACGCGCCACGTCGCGGGTGTTTTCGACGAACGCAGCCATGACCGCTTCGTCGCCACTCAAGCCAGATTCGCGCATTTTGTCCAGCGCGGCCAGCACACGGGCATAATCCTTCGGCAACACCTTCACGAACTTTGGCAGGCATTCCTTCCACGCCACCAGCGTGGTCGCGGCGCGGTGGCTGCCGGTGTACTCCTCGTGCCGTTCGATCAGGCGCTTCACCTCGGCGATTTCCGCTTCGTCCACCAGTGGCCCGAGCGTGACCATCTCCGGGTTGCAGCGCGTGGCGAAGTCGCCGTCAAGGTCCAGCACGTAACCGATACCGCCCGACATGCCGGCCGCGAAGTTACGCCCCGTGCGGCCCAGCACCACGACACGCCCGCCGGTCATGTATTCGCAACCGTGGTCGCCGATTCCTTCGACGACGGCGCTGACGCCCGAGTTCCGCACGCAGAACCGTTCTCCCGCGACGCCGCTGATGTACGCCTCACCACTGGTCGCGCCATAGAACGCGACGTTGCCGATGATGATGTTGTCCTCGGGGGCGAAGGTCGAGCCCCTTGGGGGATAGACCATCAGCTTCGCGCCGGATAGGCCCTTGCCGAAATAATCATTGGCGTCGCCTTCCAACGCAAACGTGATGCCCTTCGGCATAAAGGCGCCAAAACTCTGCCCCGCCGAACCCTTGAAGTGGAGGCGGATGGTATCTTCCGGCAGACCTTCCGCGCCGTGCCGGCGGGTGACTTCGCTGCCCAGCATCGTCCCGACCACGCGATTCGAATTGTGGATCGGGAGGGTGGCTCGCACGGGAGACCGGTCTTCCAAGGCCGGGGCACACAGCCGCAGCAGCATCTGGCGGTCGAGTGTCTTATCCAACTCGTGATCCTGAAGGTCCTGACAGAACCTTTTCACGAATGCCGCGACTTCCGGCCGGTAGAACACGCTGGAGAAGTCCAGTCCCCGCGCCTTCCAGTGTTCGATGGCCGTGCGGGTTTCCAGTTTGTCGCTTCGACCGACCAGGTGGTTCAAGGTACGGACGCCCAACTGCGCCATCAGTTCGCGGACTTCCTGGGCGATAAACCGCATGAAGTTGACGACATGTTCCGGCTGGCCGGTGAAATTCTTTCGCAACGCGGGATCCTGCGTGGCCACGCCCACCGGACAGGTGTTCTTGTGGCAGACGCGCATCATGATGCAGCCCATCGAGACGAGCGGCGCGGTGGCGAAACCAAATTCCTCCGCCCCCAGGAGCGCGGCGATGATGACGTCACGACCGGTCTTCATCTGGCCGTCGCACTCCACCGCGATGCGTCCTCGCAGGTTGTTCAACAACAGCGTCTGATGTGTCTCCGCCAAACCCAGTTCCCACGGCACGCCCGCGTGCTTGATGGCAGTGAGCGGCGACGCGCCCGTGCCACCGTCGTGACCGCTGATGAGTACCACATCTGCGTGCGCTTTGGCGACGCCCGCCGCGATCGTGCCCACGCCGACTTCGGCGACGAGCTTCACGCTGATGCGCGCCTCATGGTTTGCGTTCTTCAGGTCGTGAATCAACTCCGCGAGGTCTTCGATGGAGTAGATATCGTGGTGCGGCGGCGGCGAAATCAGGCCCACACCCGGGGTCGAGTGGCGCACTTTCGCGATCCACGGATAGACCTTGTGGCCGGGCAACTGGCCACCTTCGCCGGGCTTGGCGCCCTGGGCCATCTTGATCTGAAGCTCGTTGGCCTTGACCAGATACTGACTGGTCACGCCAAACCGGCCGGACGCGACCTGTTTGATGGCGCTGTTCTTCGAGTCGCCATTCGGCAACGGCACGTAACGCTCCGGGTCCTCGCCGCCTTCGCCCGTGTTGCTCCGGCCGCCGATGCGGTTCATGGCGATCGCCAGCGTTTCGTGTGCTTCCTGGCTGATTGAACCGTAGCTCATGGCGCCGGTCTTGAAGCGGCGCATGATGCTCTCGACGGGCTCCACTTCGTCCAGCGGGACCGGCTTGGCCGCGCACTTCAACTCGAACAAGCCACGAAGCGTGCAAAGGGTTTTTGCCTGGTTGTTGACCGCCTCGGAAAACTCCTTGAACGACTTGTAGTCGTTATTCCGCACCGCCTGCTGCAACTTGTGAATCGTCGTTGGGTTGAACAGGTGAAACTCGCCATCGCTGCGCCATTGATATTGGCCGCCCGGATCCAGGACATGCGAACCGTTGCCACGCTCGGCAAACGCGATGGCGTGGCGAAGCAGGACTTCCTGCGCCACTTCCTCGATGCCGATGCCTTGAATGCGCGAGGGTGTCCAGGTGAAGTACTTCTCCACGAACGCGGAGCTCAACCCGATGGCCTCGAAGATCTGCGCCCCGCGATAGCTCTGGATGGTCGAGATGCCCATCTTGGACGCCACCTTGAGCATGCCCTTGACCGCGGCCTTGATGTAATTCTTGAACGCCTGCTCGCGTCCAATGTTCTCCAACAAGCCTTCGCTAATCAGGTCGTCCAGCGTCTCGAAGGCCACGTAGGGATTGATGGCGCTGATGCCATAGCCCAGGAGCAGGGCGAAGTGATGGACCTCACGCGGTTCGCCCGATTCCAGCACCAGACTGGCGCGGGTGCGTTCTCCGGCGCGGATCAAATGGTGATGCAATCCTGCCACGGCGAGCAAGGCCGGGATGGGCGCAAGTTCTGCATTCATGCCCCGGTCGGACAGGATGAGGATATTCGCGCCGTCAGCAATGGCTTGGTCGGCCTGGCGATACACTTCGGTCAGCGCACTTTCAAGACCGGCGCCGCCTGCTGCCCCCCGGAACAGGATTGGCAAGACGGTTGCCTTGAAGCCCGGCCGATTGATCTCCTTGATCTGAGCCAGCGTTTCGTTGGGAAGAATGGGTGTCTCGCACTTGAGGAACCGGCAACTCTCCGGCGTCGGCTCGAGCAAATTGCCTTCCGCCCCCAACGCGACTTCGGTGGACGTGATGATCGCTTCGCGCAGGTAGTCAATCGGCGGGTTGGTCACCTGTGCGAACAGTTGCTTGAAGTAGTTGTAGAGCAGTTGCGGCTTGGAGGAGAGGACCGCCAACGGCGTGTCCGTTCCCATCGAACCGAGCGGCTCCACGCCGTCGGTCGCCATCGGCATGAGAATGAAACGCTCATCCTCGAACGTGTAACCGAAGGCCCGTTGCAGTTGCACGATCCTCTGCTTGTCCCGCTTGGGGGGCGCGGGCACCTCCGGCAAATCGTCCGTGCGCAGGACATGCTGGTCCAGCCACACCTGGTAGGGCTTCTCGGTGGCGATTTGGTGCTTCAGCTCTTCGTCCGCAACGATGCGACCTTCCTCGGTGTCCACGAGGAGCATGCGACCGGGCTGGAGGCGCCCTTTGGTCTGGATGCGTTCCGCTGGGAATTCCAGCACGCCGACTTCGGAAGACAACACCAACACATCATCCTTCGTCACGTAGTATCGCGACGGCCGGAGGCCGTTGCGATCCAGCACCGCACCGATGCGGATACCGTCGGTGAACGAAATGGAGGCCGGACCGTCCCATGGTTCCATCAAAAAGCGATGGAACTTGTAGAACGCCTTCTTCTCCGGGCTCATCGTTTCGTGATGTTGCCACGGCTCGGGAATCATCATCATGACCGAGTGAGCCAGGCTGCGTCCGCTGAGCACGAGCATTTCCAGGCAGTTATCGAACATCGCGGAGTCGCTGCCGTCCGGGCAAATCGTCGGCAGCACTTTGGCGAGGTCTTCCCCGAACAGGCCGGACTTGAAGAGCGCCTGGCGGGCATGCACCCAGTTGATGTTGCCGCGCAGCGTGTTGATCTCTCCGTTATGCGCGATGTAGCGATACGGATGCGCGCGATCCCAGCTCGGGAACGTGTTCGTGCTGAATCGCGAATGGACCAGTGCCAGGGCGCTCTGCATCAACGGGTCGTCGAGCTCGGGGAAATACGGTCCGAGCTGCTCCGCCATGAGCATCCCTTTGTAAACCAGCGTGCGATGCGAGAGACTGGGAATGTAAAACCACGCCGCGTATTCCGCGCCACCGAAGCGGATCGAGTTTTCAGCGCGGCGGCGAATGATGTAGAGCTTCCGCTCGAAGGCGAGGTCATCGGTAATTCCCGGATCCCGACCTATGAACACCTGCCGCATGATCGGCTCGCCGGCTTTGGCCGTTTCGCCGAGCCCGCCGTTGTTCGTTGGTACGCTGCGCCAGCCGAGGAACGGCTGCCCTTCCTCACGCACGATGGCTTCAAACGCCAACTCACATTTCCGTCGCTGATCGCGGTCCGGAGGTAGGAACACAAGACCACAACCATACTGCTTCTCGTCCGGCAGTTTGATCTTCGCCTCGTCGCACGCCTGCTGCATGAAGGCATGGGGCATCTGCACGAGGATGCCCGCGCCATCCCCCGTGTTGTTCTCGCAGCCACACGCACCGCGATGACGGAGGTTGATGAGGATCGTCACCGCATCACGCACGATGGCGTGTGACTTCCGTCCCTTGACGTTGACGACAAATCCCACGCCGCAGGAGTCATGCTCGTACTGCGGATCGTACATTCCCTGCGCACCCGGCCCGCCGGGAGTCTTCCCGGGCGGTCGGTCATCGTGCTGCCTGCCTGCGTTGCAAACCATGCTCATTCGTTGTCATCCCTGCGCGCCGAACCCTCGGGGCAAAGGCCCTTACTAGTTACCTTACGCACGCAGAACTGCAATCCTTTGTTACGGAAATCGTGGCCTCCTTTGGTGAGTTTCTGGCCAGTGCGGGCGAAAAACGACAGCGGCGACCGTCTGCACGTTGCGGGCCCTCCCCGGATGGCTGGCGCCAGTTTGGAATCGGTCGGCGGAACAAGCCTTCTCAGGCAACCGGCTGGAAAACGAAGAGCTGAGCCCCGTAGGCGGGCAGATCCAGGAATAGCCCCTGCGATTGGAGATCATTGCCGAAGCGCTCATAGCGCTCCGTGCCCAGCAAGTCGCACATGGACCAATTGCGGCTGGCGAGATTGGGCAGGCCGAGCGCTGCGTAGCACTGGCTGCGATGCGGCGCAAGATTGACCGCCACCAGCGCGAACTCTTCCGGCTGGGACTGCCAGAGCACGAGAATGAAGTTCTGTCCGCTGGGGTTCTCCGTCCAGGCTGGTCGCGGGGCAAGCAAGGTCGCCTTCCCTTTTCCCACACTTGCCTTCGGCAATGCGGCCAGAATGCGCTCGTAAAGCCGCTGAATCTCCAGGACCGGCGGTTCCACCAGCCGGCGGCAGAGCTGGACCGGGATTTTGACCCGGGCGCCGGTTAGTTGTCCGTCATGCAAGAAGCGCAAGCCCGGTAAACCGAGGATGACCAGGGCGGCCGCGCCATGCTGTTCCAAGGCGAGCGCCTCCGCGACGCGTCGTTCATCATGGTTTTCGAGGAAGTGCGCACCGGCGGCGACAAACTCCAGAGGCGACTCCAGCAAACGCCGTTGCGCCCAGATGCCGTTGCTCCAGATCAAATCGTCGTAGAGATGCTTGTCGTAAGTGTAATCGAAACCGAGCGATTGCATGCGGCTCTCCAAGCCCCAATAGACTTCGGCGAGAAACAAAAAGTCCGGTTGCCGGGCCTTCACCGCCGGGATCGCTTCCGCCCAAAACTCGGTTTCCGGCGACTCGCTTTCGCTGGGGAGATGCGCCCACGTCTTGGCAAACACATCGTTGAGCAGGAGCATCGCCATGTCACAGCGCACGCCGTCGCACCGCGCGGCGATGCCAAGCAGCAGTTCCAGCATGGCGATGCGCGTTTCGGCGCGGCGGTAATCCAACTGCGCGGTATCTGTCCAGGGAGCGAAGTGAGGATCTTTGCCGTGTGCCAGCCAGCGAATACTGGTCGCCGTGTCCACAGCAAACAGGCCCTCCGCTTCCGTCGGGCTTTGCACGAACAATCCGGGGCGTTCAACGGTCCAGGGATGATCGCACCCCAGATGATTCGGAACGAAGTCCAGGATCAATTTCAGCCCCAGAGCGTGCAGACGGTTACGGAACTCGGCCAAGCCCGCATCCCCGCCCATCGCCGCCGGCACTTCATACGCGGCGATGGAATAGGGTGAACCGGCAACATCCCCCTGGCACCAACCCGGCAGCGCCTCGTCGTAGGCTCGCCTCAGGCCGGGCTCGGTCAGCGCGAGATCGCGGCCACGCGGCCCGGTCGTCCAGACACCCATCAACCAGATCTGCGTGAAGCCAAGCCGCCGCCAACCAACCAACTCCTCTTCCGGGACGTCGGCCAGCGTGACCTTGCGATGGAGCCGGTCGGACAACTCACGCAACCAGCAGCGGGTGTTGATTTCGTATAGCAGCGGATGGTTCATGGCAGGAGCGCGATGCACAACATGGGTTGGTCCCGGGGTGGGCCTGAACGGGGGAATGGGTCCGGCGCAAGGAAACCGGTTACTTGGTCAGAGCCTTCAACGCCTTCTTCACGTTGCTGACGCGCAGCACCAGAAGTCCTTTCTTCTGTCGGGCTGGCGTCGCGCTGTAGGCGTATTCGATGTTCACTTTGGCGGCGGAAAGCTTGCGCGCAATCTTCGCGAGTGACCCGGGCTTGTTGTCCCCCTCAATGAGCAGTACATCATCTTCGACCGCCAACGCGCCACGCTCCTCACAGAGTTGCAGGGCCTTGCGGTAGTCACTCACCACCAAGCGCATGACGGTGTGGTCGATGGTGTCGCTGGTGGAGAACGCATAGATGTTGATTTTCTCCCGCGCGAACGTGTCACAAACGCGTGCCAGCGTGCCGGGGCGGTTTTCCAGGAAGATCGCGATTTGTTTGGTGATTTGCATGGTCGTTAGAGGTCAGACAGTTTGGTGTCACTCATCTCACGGGCAAATGATACCACGCTTGGCAAGGGCCGACAAACTGGACGTCGCATTCGGAAACGCTCCTGGCCCGAAACCGCGGCGCAGCCCAAGCCGCATTGCTTGCGCCCAGAAACCAGGAATGCCATCGTCGAGACCATGAACCGCAGACAATTTGTTCAAACCACGACCTTGGCCGGCTTGGCTGGATTGGGCTTGGTTGTCCAGGGCGCGTCAGGCCGCGAGTCGGTTCGCGCAAAAAGGAGATTCTCGTTCTGCCTGGCCTGTGGCCCGATCGGGGTGACGGGTGACGCGTGGAAGATGATCGGCTGGGCCAGCCAGTTTGGCTTTGAAGCCATCGAGCCGTCGGCCCAATTCCTCGGCAAGTTGTCCGATGCTGAGTTGCAGTCGTATCT
>CAYJNU010000033.1:8954-30731 GCA_964371005.1 uncultured Verrucomicrobiota bacterium
AGTCGAAGGGTCTGGTTTGGGGTGCGGCGGGATTGTCCCTGGACTTTCGCGGTGGGGATGCGGCATTCGAGGAAAGCCTCAAGTCACTGCCGGAATTCGCCCAATCGTTGCGGCGCGCCGGCGTCAACCGCGTCGCGACATGGCTTTCTCCGGGGCACAAGACGCTCACCTACGTGGCCAACTTTCGTCAGCACGCCCGCCGGTTGCGCGAAGCCGCCCGCGTGCTTGGCGATCACGGCCTGCGCCTGGGTTTGGAGTATGTCGGGCCGAAAACCTCCTGGAGCGCCAGCCGATTTCCATTCATTCACACCATGGCGGAGATGAAAGATCTGATCGGGGAAATCGGCTGCAGCAACGTGGGCTTCCTGTTGGATTGCTGGCATTGGTATACGGCACAGGAAACCGAGGCCGATCTACTCTCGCTCAAAGCCAGCGATGTGGTGTTGTGCCACCTGAACGACGCGCCGGCCGGCATCCCCGTGGAGCAGCAAGTGGACAACCGTCGCGGACTGCCCTGCGCCACCGGGGTCATTGACGTGAAAACCTTCCTTGGGGCAATGAACCGGATCGGCTATGACGGTCCGGTCGTGTGCGAGCCGTTCAGTCAGGAACTGCGCCAACTCTCACCCGAGCAAGTGCTGGCCGCCGTTGCCGCGGCGATGCAGAAGGCGGTGGCGTTGGTGGAGCCGTAACTCGAAAGATGGCCACTCAGAAAGAGACGATGGAGTTCATCTTGGGCAGACTGCGCGACCGCGAGCGATTCACGGCGCGGGCGATGTTTGGCGAATACGCTCTCTACGCCGACGGAAAGGTGGTGGCACTCGTCTGCGACAATCTCCTTTATGTGAAGGTTCTTGCAGCCAGCCAAGCCTTGGAGCGCCTCTGCGAGAAAGGCGAACCCTATCCTGGCGCGAAGCCCCATTACGTGGTTGAAGAAGGCCAACTCTCGACCATCGAGAACCTGCCCGCCATTCTGGGCGACATCGCCGCTTCCATTTCGGCGAAGAAGCCGAAACGAAAACGCGCCGGCTGAACGCCCCGCCTTCCGCATTGCCGCCCTGGCCTTTTCCGGTGTACAACCCACCCATGCCGAGCCGGGAAAAACTTGCGGAATTTGTTGCGTGGTGTCACCAGCACATCACCGGCGATGAGAAGGGCCAGGCGCAAATCTTCCTCGACCGCCTGTTTCAAGCCTTCGGTCAGCCCGGCTGCCTCGACGTCGGCGGGCACACCGAGTTCCGCATCCGCAAAGCCGACGAAGACGGCGGCGGGATGGCCTTCGCCGATTACGTCTGGAAACCCGTCGTGCTGATCGAGATGAAGCGGCGTGGGGTAAACCTCCAAAAGCACTACCGCCAAGCGTTCGACAACTGGACCCGCCTCGTCCCCGGCCGCCCGCGTTACGTCGTGCAATGCGACTTTGACGAGTTCCGCATCTACGATTTCGACACCGACCTCGACACGCCCAAGGACACGCTCACGCTGGAGGAACTGCCGGATCGGTGGGGACCGCTGGCGTTTCTCGCGCCCGGTTCGCCCAAGCCGACCTTCGAGAACGACCGCGAAACCGTCACGCGGCAGGCGGCCGATTGTCTCGCCGAATGCTTCCGCCGGCTGGTCAAACGCGACGTGCCACGCGAGGCGGCGCAGCGGTTCATCCTGCAAATGCTGGTCGCGCTCTTCGCGGAGGACATTGACCTGTTGCCGAAGTATTTCGTCAGCCGACTGCTAGAGGATTGCAGCACGCCGGCCAGCGCCTACGACCTCGTGGGCGGCTTGTTCGAGGCCATGAACACCAACCCGCCGACGGCCGGCGGGCGTTTCAAGGGCGTGCGCTACTTCAACGGTGGCCTGTTCGCCCAACCGGCGCGGCTCGAACTTGAAGGCAACGAACTCGTCTTGCTCCGCAAAGCGGCCAAGTTCGATTGGTCCAAAGTCCAACCCGAAGTGTTCGGCACGCTCTTCCAGCATTCGATGAACGACGAGCAGCGGCACGCGTTTGGCGCGCACTTCACGCACCCGTCGGACATCATGAAGATCGTCGGGCCGACCATTGTCGAGCCGTGGCGGGAGCAGATCGAAGGCGCAAAGACGCTCAAGCGCCTGCGTGAGCTGGAGGACCGGATGCGCCGCTACATCGTGCTCGATCCGGCCTGCGGCTCGGGCAACTTCCTCTACATCGCCTACCGCGAATTGAAGCGATTGGAGGCGCGGCTTTACGACCGGATGGCTGAACTCTCAAAGGAGATTGACCCGCGCACGCGCTACTTCGGCTTCGTGACGGCGCAGAACTTCTACGGGCTGGACATCCTGCCGTTCGCCGTCGAGATCGCCAAAGTGACGATGATGATCGCGCGCAAGCTGGCGATTGACGAGTTGCACATCACGGAACAGGCGTTGCCGCTCGACAACCTGGATCGCAACTTCATCGCCACGGACGCGTTGCTCGCGCCTGACGGCCAGCCGGCGTCGTGGCCGAAGGCCGACGTGATCATCGGCAATCCGCCGTTCCTCGACGCCCGCAAGATGACGATGGAACATGGCCGCGAATACGTCACTAAGCTCGAACGTGCTTACCCGGGCGTACCGCGGCGGGCCGACCTCTGCACCTACTGGTTTCGCAAAGCCGCCGACAACTTGGTTGCGTGTACGGTAACTGATCCAGTGGCAGGGCGTGCTGGACTTGTCGGCACCCAAAACATCCGCAATAACGAATCGCGCGAAGGTGGACTCGATCACGTGGTCCTTACAGGCACCATCGTTGAGGCTGTGGAGAACCAACCGTGGTCAGGCGAGGCGAACGTCCACGTCTCGATTGCCAACTGGGTCAAATCGGAGGACGCCGCGTTGCCTCTCAAGATGCACAAGCTTTGGTTCAAAGCGCAACGTCCTGCCCCGACAGGCTATCGCAAGCGCGGCAGTGGGCCTGCGGCAAAGTACTACGAACTGGATTGCCGCCAGTGCGACTTCATCAATTCCGCACTCTCCGATGAAACGGATGTGTCCGGCGCAAGAGTCCTGGAAACCAACCGGAAACCAAAGCGCTGCTTTGAAGGACAGCAACCCGGGCACGAAGGGTTTCGTCTGACGGCGGATGAACGAACCAGACTCCTCGGCCAGGAGGACGCTTCACCAGTGGTCTTTCCCTACCTCAACGGAACCGACCTGCTCACGGATGGCTTCGCTCAGAACCCCGGCTTTATCATTGATTTCGGCACGCGAAACATGCTCGAAGCGGCGGCGTTCCCAAGAACCCTCGGTATTCTCAAGGCACGCGTCTTGCCCGACTGGGAAAAGAATGCGGCTGCCGAGCAGAAGGAGACAGGCAAAACCAGTGGCGAGCACCAAGGCCGTTTGGAAACTTGGTGGTTGCTGAAGCGTCGTCGTGGCGAGTTGCTTGACTCAGTCGGCCAACTCAGGCGCTACATCGCGTGCTCACGTGTCACAAAGCGCCCTGTGTTCGGCTTCTTAAGCCGGGCGATTCATCCGGACTCCTCCTTGTCGTGTTTTGCATTTGAGGACGATTACAGCTTCGGCATTCTACAATCACACACCCATTGGCTTTGGTTTACAACCAAGTGCAGCAAGTTGACCGAGCGCTTCCGCTACACGCCTGACACGGTCTTCGACACGTTCCCGTGGCCGCAGTCACCAACGATCAAGCAAGTCCGCGACGTGGCGGCTGCCGCCCAGCGCTTGCGACTGGTTCGCGCCGGGGCGTTGCAGGATTTGAAGGGCGGCCTGCGCGCCCTCTATCGCACCCTCGAACTGCCCGGCGCGAATCCGCTCAAGGACGCCCACGCCGCGCTGGACGCCGCCGTCCTCGCCGCCTACGGTTTCAGCGCCAAAAAAGATTTGCTCGCCCAACTCCTCGCCCTGAACCTGGAAGTCGCCGCTCGGATCGAACGTGGCGAACCCGTCACTGCGCCCGGCATCCCGCCTGGTTATCCCGAGCCGCAGAGCTTGGTGACCCAGGATTGCATCCAGCCACCCGGCGCCGATTGGGAATCCGCCTACGCCGCGCCACCGATGAAGCCCGCGCATCCGAACCTGACGCCCGAGCAAGCCTACGGCGACGCCGCGCACTACTATTCCGCGAAGGAAGACGGCCCACCGTATCGGACAGAGAATTAGGAGGGTAGGACCGTTTTTGACCGACCGTCCCAGCTAGACTTGGCGAAAAAACCTATGGGACTGACGATACATTACAAACTGAATACGCGGCGACGACTGGACTTTACGGGCATCAAACGGCTGCTCGCTCCCTTGCGCCCCAGGGTGATGGCCTTGGGCTTCGAGGAAGTGGAGGATTGGCTGGAGGTCGGGCCGGATTGCCATTTCATCTATTACTGGCCGCGCGGGGCGAAGAAGATGGCAGACCTGCTGCCGCCGGTCGAAGGGTGCTTTTTCAACGCGATTCCCGGCGACGGTTCGGAGAGCGTGCGGCTGGGTTTGTGCCGGTTTCCCGGAGTGCCCGGCTGGCAATTGGAGGGACACTGTAAAACCCAGTTCGCCTCCCGGCACGGCTGGGCGCACTTCCTCCGATGCCATGATGCGGTCGTGCAATCCCTGTACGCGGTGCAACGGCTGGGGATTCAGGTGAAGGTGGAGGACGAAGGCGGTTTGTGGGAAACCGGTTCGCACGCGGTGCTGCGCCGGAACCTCGCCGAATACGATCAGTGCATGGCGGCTTTGGGTGGCGCGCTGAAAGATACGGATGCATCGGGAACGCATCTCACCAGCCCGATTTTCGATCACCCTGAGTTCGAGCGGCTCGAAGCCAAGGGTCAAGCCCGGCATGCGGATCGAGTTGCCAAGACCGTGCGGCTGGTCACGCAACTCGTCGCCAGTGAGCACGACCCCTCGGCCCCATGACCAATGCCATCATCTTCGATCTGGACAATTGCCTCGCGGCGGCGGACGAGCCGGGCGAGCAACTCCTCGCGCCCGTGTTCGCCGCCATCCGAGCGGCCAACGATGGCTCGGTCTCCGAAGCCACCTTGCGCGCGGCCTTCGCCGATTGCTGGCGCACGGCGTTCGACGCGGTCGCGGAGAAATACCACTTCCCTGCCGCCATGCAGACTGCCGGCTGCGCAGCCCTGAGCCAGATCGAAGTGACCACCCCGATGCACGGCTACGGCGATCTGGCCGTGTTGAAGGAACTCCCGGGGCAGCGGTTTCTGGTCACATCTGGTTTTCGGCGGCTGCAGGAGAGCAAGGTCCGCGCGCTCGGCTTTGCCGACTGGTTTACCGCCATTTGCATTGATGCGATTGACGAACCGCATCGGCGCGGCAAAGAAGGCATCTTCCGGAATCTCCTCACCACGCATGGCCGGCGGCCCGACGAGGTGCTGGTGGTGGGGGACAACCCGGATTCGGAAATTGAGGCGGGCAATCGGCTGGGGATGAAGACGATTCAGATACTCCGGCCGGGCGTGCCGAGGAGCGATAGGGCAACTGCCCACATCCACGGCCTTACGGAATTAAAGCAATTCCTGTGACCCGTCCTGCTCCGTGGCGTGCAAGCGGTCTCGGGTGAACTTGGGCTGCTGGAAGTCGGATCGTGGACGAAACCGGTTTTGGTTTGGTATTGCCGCCTCGTTCCAACTCCATGTCTTCGTCCTTTGTCGGGTTGGCTGGCGATCCGTGGCCGAGAGCTGCACCGATGGGGACTGGTTTGATGCGATAACAAGTCCGGGGCGGGTTCCGCGTGGCCGCTTAACCGTTGCGCCAGGCGTTGCACTGCGCTATGCCTCTCCGCGCGTATGTCAGACAATTCATTGTCCCGCCAGGGTCTGGCGCCTCGGAAAGTGGTCGAGGTTGCCCGGGAACTTCACCTCGACGTTGAGCGAATCCTACCGCATGGGCATTACATCGCCAAGGTGCCCATCAGCGAACTGGAGGCGCGCCAGCACCAGCCCGACGGGCAGTTGATCCTGGTCAGCGCGATGACGCCCACGCCGCAAGGGGAAGGCAAGACCACCGCCACCATCGGGCTGGCCGACGCGCTGCGCCGGTTGGGCAAGCGCAGTATGTTCTGCCTGCGCGAGCCCTCGCTCGGCCCCTACTTCGGCATCAAGGGCGGGGGCACGGGCGGCGGGCGGGCGCAAGTCGTCCCGGCTGAGGACATCAATCTGCATTTCGTGGGCGACATGTATGCAGTGGAGAAGGCGAACAACCTCCTGTGCGCGATGATGGACAACCAACTCCAGCACGGCAACGCATTGGGACTGGATCCGCGCCGCATCGTCTTGCGCCGGGTGATTGACCTGAACGAGCGTTCGTTGCGGGACATCGTCATCGGCCTAGGCGGTCCGCTCCACGGCGTGCCGCGCCGCGACGGCTTCAACATCACCCCGGCGTCCGAAGTGATGGCGATCCTGTGCCTGGCGCGGGATTTTCAGGACTTGGGCCGCCGCCTGGCGAACATCGTGATTGGCTTCACCTACAAAGGGGAACCGGTGCGTGCGGCAGCCGTGCAAGCCGTCGGCGCCATGCAGGTACTCATGCGCGACGCCATCCACCCGAACCTCGTGCAGTCTTTAGAAGGCACGCCCGCGTTCGTTCATGCCGGGCCGTTTGCCAACATCGCACAAGGGACGAACACGACCGTGGCCACACGTCTCGCGCTCAAGCTCGCGGATTACGTCGTCACGGAAGCCGGCTTTGCCACGGACTTGGGCGCGGAGAAGTTCTTCCACATCAAATGCCGACCGGCCGGCCTGCGACCCGCCACCGTGGTCATCGTGACGACCACCAAGGCGATTGCCTACCACGGCGGGTTTCGGGATTCAGGCGGTTTGGGAAACCTCGCCAAGCACATCGAGAACATCCGTCTGTTCGGGCGGGATCCGGTGGTCTGCATCAGCCACTTTCCGGACGACCAACCGGCGGACCATGCACGCCTCATCAAGTATTGTGCGAAGCTTGGGGTCGAAGCGGTGGTCTCCAAACACTTCGACCAGGGCAGCGAAGGCAGTGTGGCGTTGGCGGAAGCCGTCCTGCGCGCCATTGAGAAGAACCGGCGGCGGGCCCTGCGGTTCCTCTATGCCTTGGAGTCGCCGATTGAAAAGAAGATCGAAATCTTGGCGCGCCAGGTTTACGGAGCAGACGGCGTGGATTTCGATCGCGCGGCGCGGCAAAATGTGGAGCTAATCGCCAAGCATGGTTTCGCCAACCTCCCGGTCTGCGTGGCGAAGACGGCGATGTCGCTTTCGGACAACGCCGAACTGCGAGGCCGTCCTCGTGGTTTCCGGGTGACTGTGAACGAACTGCGACTATCGGCGGGCGCGGGTTTCGTGGTCGCCATCTGCGGCAACATCGTAACCATGCCCGGGCTGCCGAGAGTGCCGGCAGCGGCGCGAATCAAGGTGCTGGCCGACGGTCAGGCGACCGGTTTGACTTGAGCCGACTTTCGGGCCATACGCGCGACGGCGTCGGTTACGGGAGTCTCGCGTGGCTGCCGTCGCAGAACGCGCCATTTTGCGAGTGTTTGCAGCCACACCAAGCCACAGTCTTTGCGGTGGGCACTTCCACTTTCAGCGGGGAGAAGCTCGTGCCCTTGTGGGCACCATCGCAGAACGGTTGCGTCTTTGAATGGCCACAGGCGCACCACCAGTAGGTGCCGGGGTTGGCCGGTTGCACGAACGGGGCTTTTTGGGCGATGAGGGGTTCTGCCATAGGGGAGGATCAGTGAGGTTTATTCGGGTCGTGAGGACCCGAATTCTCTCGCTCGGTGAGCCACCAAGCAACGAGAACCGGGCCGAAACAGAACAAGACTCCGATCGGCATCGAGAAAATGCTCCAGAATTTATCCATAAGCGATGCGCCGAACATTGCCCCAAAGCCGGGCCTTGTAAAGTGCGTGGCGGATCTGAGGGCGCGCCGCACGCAGGCCGGAAGCCGCTATTTGCGACCCGGTTCGTCCAGGCAATCGCGGATCGTGCGGGCCAGCGTGCTGCTGGAGTAGGGTTTCTGGAGAAAGAGCGCTCCCAGCCGGTGGACGGTTTCGCTGCCCACGTCGTCCAAGCCGTAGCCACTGGTGAAAATGGTCCTCAAGCCCGCCTTCTGCGCGCCTAACTGGCCGGCGAGTTCCAGGCCGGTCATGCCTTCTGGAAGCACCATGTCCGTGAGCAACAGATCGAATGCGCCGCCCCGCTCGTTCCAGACGCTGAGCGCTTCGACCCCCGAGCCGACGGCCGTGGTTTCATAGCCGAACCCCTTCAACAACTCGACCGCCATCTCCCGCAAGATGGGTTCGTCTTCCACGATCAAGATGGTTTCCTTGCCGCCACGCACGGGACCGGTCGTCGTGCCCGGCGTTGGAACGCTTCCGACCGAGGCCGGCTGCGCGATGGTTGGCAGGTAGATGTCGAAGGTCGTGCCGCGACCCACTTCGCTGGCAACAGCCACCCAGCCCTCATGTTGTTCAACGATGCCATACACCGTTGCCAGACCGAGCCCGGTGCCCTTGCCTGGTTCCTTTGTGGTGAAGAACGGTTCGAACATGCGCGCCAGCGTGGCCGCGTTCATCCCGCAGCCGGTGTCTGAAACTTGCAGGCACACGAAGCGGCCCGGGCGACCCCGCGGATTCGCCGCCGCCGTCGTTTCATCCACTTCTTCCGACGTGATGCGGATGCTGAGTTCCCCTCCTTGGTCCATCGCGTCGCGCGCGTTCACCGCCAGGTTCATCAGCACTTGTTCCATCATTCCCGCGTCCGCCTCCACCAGTGGCAACCCGGTGGGCGCTTCAAAGTGCAACCTCACGGTTTCGCCCAGGAGACGCTGGAGGAGCTTGGCGAGGTTACCAACGACCTCGCGCAGGTCCAGCGGCTTGGGCTGCATCAGACTCTTGCGGCTGAACATGAGCAACTGCCGCGTGAGCCCGGCAGCTCGTTCGGCGGCGCCGTACACCGCCTGCGACGACTCGATCAGCTTGGGCGGGAGGTCCGGCTTGGACATGAACATGCCGGCGTGTCCCTGGATGATGGTCAGCAAATTGTTGAAATCGTGCGCCACGCCGGCGGCCAGTTGGCCCACGCATTCCATCTTCTGCGACTGCCGCAACTGCGCTTCCAGGCTCAGCCGCTCTGTGATGTCTTCCCCATAGCAATGTACCGCCGGCGGTTGGGTGACCGGGTGGAACGACCAGGAGAAAGTGTGGCCCTCGACCTTGGTTTCGTGCCGTAACCGGCTCTGACGGGTTTCCAGACAGCCCCGCACAATCTCGGCCACGTCCGGCGGCAGCACCTCACTGGGATGACTGCGGCCCACCACGGAGGCCAGGCGCAACGCGGCCTCGTTGAAGTAGCTGATGCGGCCGTCCGGCGTCAACTCCAGCGCCGGGTTTGGGTTGAGTTGGGCAAAGTCCGCGAGCCGTTTCAATTCGGCTTCCGCACGTTTGCGCTCGATGGCCACGGTTAGCAACGTCGCCACCGAGAGGAGAAAATGGACCTCGTCTTCGGTGAAGGTGCGCGGTTTGATGGTGTGGGCACCCAGCACGCCGTAACAACCGGTGCTCAAAGTGATGGCCACGCTCATGTCACTGACCGCGCCATGTTCGCGCAGCAGATCGGAAATGCGGAAGCGTCGTTCGGCGCGCAGGTCGGGGATGATCACCGGTTCGCCCTTGTTCAGAATGTGACCGGCCTGGGTGTCTGGGGCGGCGGATTCACAGATTTCACCCATGCGGCCCGGTTTCCAGCCATGGCCTGCCTGCAACCGTAGCCACTGGCCATCCGGGGTGAGCTGCAACACGCTGCTGAACTCGACCTCCAGGGTCTCGGCCACGAACAAAGCCACATGTTCGAGGAATTCCTCGAAATCGCCGGTGACCAGGGCCAGGTGGCCAAGCGCGGCGATGGCCGTTTGTTGCTGAGCACGACCTGCGAGTCGTCGCTCGGCGCACTGGCGTTGCTCGATTTGTTGCTCGATGGTCTCCACCATGCCATCGAAAGACCGGGCGAGTTGGCCGAGTTCCGATCGTTCGTTGGCGAGGCCGGTGCGGGTGTGGAGATCACCGGAGCGCAGGCGTTGAGTGGTTTCCAGTAGCGTGCGCACCTGGCGGAGCACAAAGCGTTCGCCGCCAAACCACGCGGCGCCCAGCGCCAGCAAGCCGACGGCAAAGCCCAGCCATGGTCCCCCGGCGAAAGGGAGAACAAGCAACGCCGGCAGCATGGCCACGAACACGGTGGCCACCAACCGGAAGCGCAGGCTGGATAACACTCGCTTCAAAGCAATCTCACCGGGATGCTACCCGAAGTGCCCTTGGCCCACAAAGAGAAGTTTGCGCCTGCCCAAGCGTTGGGCGCATCTTGACACTGCCCCCCAACCCGTAGCGTCAGGCATCCTGCCTGACGTAGCCCGCGGCTTCCAGCCCGATGTCCGGCCATTTCGACCCGGACAGCCGGCTGGGAGCCGGATGATACGGCAGGCTGGGAAGCCTGCCGCTACGGGGGTAGGGTCAAGATGCGCCCCCAAGCGTTTCCTCCACCGCATTGGTCCGCTTGCTCGGCGGGGGACGTTCACAGGAATCAGCGGTGTGGTTGGAGTGCGCAATCCGGGCGACTGTTCACTGGCCGGCGGCTGCCTTGAGACAATGGCCCGAGCAGCGCTGGGGTTCGTGCAGCCTGCCTGGAGACCACCCCAGGCCGGTCGGCGTGCCCCCGGCGGAGGAGCAAATCGGCAGAAATCCTGCCGGCCAAGCTCATAACACTTGCCAAACCGCTCGGTATCCTTACCTTACCCGCCGCTTGTATTCGCTATGACCATTCCAAACCTGGAAGTTCTGTTTGCCTTGGGCGCCCCGGCGCAGCCGGGACAGCCGGCCCCGCCCATCTGGACCAGTCTCGTGCCGTTGGCGCTCATCGGAGTCGTGTTCTATTTCATCCTGTTCCGTCCGCAGCAGAAGCGGGCCAAGGAGCACGCCAATCTGCTCAAGGCCATCAAGGCTGGCGACAAAGTGGTCACCAGCAGCGGGATTGTGGGGGTGGTCGTCGCGGTCAAGGAACGCACGATTTCCCTCCGTTCGGCTGATACCAAGCTCGAAGTTCTCAAGTCCGCCGTGGCTGAAATCTCAGAGCGCGGCGGTGAATCCAACGAATCCTGAATCTTCTGATCTTCTGCCATGCGAAATAATCTTTGGAGATGGGTCCTGGTTGCCTTCGTCGCCGTCTGGTCCGTGTACGAATTGTATCCGCCCTCGGGCCGCGATCTGACACAAGTGTTCCGCGAACGGGCGATCAACAAGGGCGATGGGGCGTTCTCGAATATCTGGGTGAGTGTGATGCAGTTGCAGGCGAGCCGGCCCAACCGCGAGTACGGCAATCTGCAGGACGCCATCGGCACGAACGATATCACCCGTTACTTCCCGTTCTTCAATGTCAAGGGCGAGGTGCGGCCGACGGCCGCCATCCTGAACCGGCTGCAGCGCGAGGCGGCGGGCCGCATCAAGCTCGGGCTCGACCTCCAGGGCGGCACGTCGTTCATGGTGGAGATGGATACCAACCAGCTCGTCACGGTCGAAAGTTTCACCAACAAGGCCGGAGTGCTGGAAACCCGCACCAACGTCGTCGGTGAAGCCGAACTGCGCGGGGTATTGGATCAAGCCGTCGAGGTCCTGCGCAAGCGCGTGGACAAGTTTGGCGTGGCCGAGCCGATCATCCAGCCTGCGGGCAGCGACCGTATCTTGATCCAGTTGCCGGGCCTCTCGGAGGCGGACCGCGAAAGCGCGCAACGACAGATTCAGCGGGCAGCGTTCCTGGAGTTTCGGCTCGTTCACGAACGGAGCAGTGAGCTGCTGGACGAGATTGCGAGAGGCGTTGGCATCCTCGATCCGGGCTACGTCATCATGAAGGAGGAGCGCCGGAACAAGGACGGCACGAAGTCCCTGATTCCCTACATTGTCAAGAACAAGGCCGAACGGGGCTTCACCGGCGCCTATATTGCGAGCGCCGGGGTGTCCCGCGGCAACATGGGCGACCCGAGGATTGACTTCCGCCTGAACGACGAAGGGGCCGTCCTCTTCGGCGACATCACGCGGGAAAACGTCGGTCGCCAACTGGCGATCATTCTCGACGGCGAGCTTTACTCGGCGCCGGTGATTCGCACCGCCATCGAGACCGGCAGCGGTGAAATCTCCGGTTCGTTCGACGCGCGCGAGGCCCATGAATTGGCCAACGTTCTGGAGAATCCCCTCAAGGCGCCGCTGAGCATCATCTATTCGCGAGACGTGGACCCGACGTTGGGCGCGGATTCGATTCGCAGCGGGGTCAAAGCCGCCCTCATCGGCACCATTGCCGTCGCGGCGTTTATGCTCGTGTACTACCTGTTCGCCGGCGCCGTGGCCAACGTCGCGCTGATGCTGAACATCGTCATTCTGCTGGGCGTGATGTGCTCGGTCGGGACGACGCTTACCATGCCCGGCATCGCCGGTATCGTCCTGACCATCGGCATGGCCGTGGACGCCAACGTGCTCATTTTCGAGCGCATTCGGGAGGAAGCCGCCTCCGGCAAGTCCGTGCGCGGTTCGCTGGCGGCGGGTTACGACAAGGCCTTCGGAACGATCTTCGACTCCAACCTGACCACGCTGATTTCGTCCGTCATTCTCATCTTCATGGGGACCGGCCCGGTCAAGGGATTCGGCGTGACGCTGACCATTGGTGTGGCGGTAAGCATGTTCACGGCGCTGATCCTGACGCGCATTATTTTCGATCTGTTGCTGGAAAAGGGCTGGCTCAAGGCGATCAAGATGTGGCAGTTCCCCTTCCTGCATGGCACGAAGTGGGAGTTCATGCGCTGGGCCAAGCCCGCGTTTGCCGCTTCCTGGCTGCTGATTCTCGTCGGCATGAGCTACGGCATTTTTGTGCGCGGTCATGATGTGCTGGGCGTGGAATTCACGGGTGGTGCGAGCATCACGCTGGGCTTTGATGCGCAGCACAAGGTCGGGGTGGACAAGGTCCGCGAAGTCGCCAGCAAGGCCAGCGGCAGCGAGGTGCTGGTCGGCTACGAAAAGGGCGAGACGAAGGAGTCACTGCGGGTCACGGTGCGCCAACCGCAGAAGGCGGGCGGAGACAACGAAGATCTCGGCGCCAAGGTCATCGGCGCGTTGAAGGAAGGCTTTCCGGAGTCCAAGTTCACGGTCATGGGTGCAGATCGGGTTGGCCCGACCGTGGGCGCGGAGATTCAGAAGGTGGCGGTGCTGGCCTCGTTGTTGGCCATGTTTGGCATCTTGGTTTACGTGGCGTTCCGCTACGAGTTCTCGTTCGCCGTGGGCGCCGTGGTTGCGATCCTGCACGACATTCTGATGACGCTGGGCATCTATTTCCTGTCGGGCAAGCAGATGAACGCCACCACCGTGGCGGCCCTGTTGACGATCATCGGCTTCTCGATCAACGACACCATTGTCATCTTTGACCGTATTCGCGAAGACCTGAAACTCGGCATTCGGGGGACGTTCACGGAGATCATGAACAAGGCGCTGAACCAGACGTTGAGCCGCACGATCATCACGTCGGGCACGGTCTTCCTGGCCACGCTCTCGCTCTACATCTTTGGGGGCGGCGTGATCAACGATTTTGCCTTCTGCTTCCTCGTGGGCATCCTCACGGGTACCTACTCCAGCATCTACATCGCCGGCGCGCTGGTACTCTGGTGGCACAAGGGCCAGCGCCCGGCCATCGGCCAGCAGTTGGCCGAGCAACCGACGGCCGTGGGCGCGAGGGCGTAAGGAGACCCACACATGTTTGCGTCGTTGGGAACCACGCCCTGGCATTGGGTGGGGTTTGTTTTGTGCGTGCTGTTCTTCCTCGCGCTGGACCTGGGCGTATTCCATCGCAAGGCCCATGTCGTCGGTTTCAAGGAAGCTTTCGGCTGGACCGCAGTTTGGGTAACCCTGTCCTTCGGTTTCGGTCTGTTTCTGGCGCCCGCGTTGATGGAAGGGTGGGGCAAGCAGGAGACCGTCGAGTTCATCACGGGATACATCATCGAGCTGTCGCTTTCGATGGACAACGTCTTCGTCATTGCGCTGATCTTCGCCTACTTCCGCGTTCCCTCGCAGTATCAGCATCGCGTGCTTTTCTGGGGCATCCTGGGTGCGCTCGTCATGCGCGGCTTGATGATCGCCGCCGGCGCGGCGCTGGTGGAACGGTTCATGTGGACGCTGTACCTCTTCGGCGCCTTCCTCATCTTCACCGGTGTCAAGATGCTCTTCGTCACCGACGAAGGCGTGCATCCTGAGAAAAACCCGGTCCTCCGCGCGGCTCGGAAGCTCTTTCCCGTCTCCCCGGACTTCGACGGGCAGAATTTCACGACCCTGCTGCACGGCAAACACGCCCTGACGCCGCTGGCGCTGGTGTTGCTCATGGTGGAAACCACGGACTTGATCTTCGCGGTGGACTCCATCCCGGCGATCTTTGGCGTGACCACCAACCGATTCATCGTTTTCACCTCGAACGTCTTTGCCATCCTGGGCTTGCGCTCGCTCTACTTTGTCCTCGCCGGCGCCATTGAGTACTTCCGCTACTTGAAAGTCGGCCTTTCGTTCGTGCTGGTATTCATCGGCGCGAAGATGTTGCTCGACCCGCACGATCACGCGCCGATGTGGTTTCAGACCAAAGTCCCCACCGGCGTCTCGCTGGGCGTGGTGGCCGGCATCATCCTGACTTCGATCACGCTTTCCGTCATGGCGACGCATCGGGAGAAACGTGCTGCGACCGGCAAATTACCGAAGTCGCATTGACTCCACGCCTTGCATGGCGAAAGCGGGTCTGCCAATGATGCCCAGCACGCCAACGCTCGCCCATGAGCCGCTCTCGCAGAGCTTGGCTTCTTTGCTGGCGCGCGACGGTAAGGGGGCTGCGCTCAGCGCCAATCAACTCCTCGAACACACGGAAGGGCGGGGCATCTATTTCGTGCTCATCCTCCTGAGTCTGCCGTTCGTGGCCTGGGTTTCCGTGCCCGGTATGAGCACGATTCTCGGCCTCATCATCGCGCTGCTGGCGCTGCGATTGGCGTGGGACAAACGGCCCCGGTTACCCGCCTCGTTGGGTGACCGGCAATTCTCGCCCCGGACGCGCCAGGCCATCCTGACGGGCGGGCTCAAGTTCTGCCGCTTCCTCGAACGTTTCGTTCGCCCGCGCCGCACCGCGTGGATGAGCTGGCGGGTGACGCAGAGTTCGCACGCCTTGCTGATCGTGCTCATGGCGCTGCTGCTGGCGCTCCCGCTTCCTTCCCCGCCATTCTTCGGTTCCAATGCCTTTCCCAGCTATGCCATCATCCTGATCGCCGTCAGCATGATGGAGGCGGATGGCGTGTTGATCTTCCTGGGTTACCTCGCCTGGGCGGCGGCGGCGGCGTATTTCGTCCTGTCCGCACATTTGGTGGCGCACCACCTCGGCGAGTGGTGGGGACTCCTGCTGCGCTTGCTGGAAAGGGCCGGATGAAATACCGCTGGTCACTCGCGACTCCGCAACCGCTGCTCGCCAGCCAGCTTGCCGCACCGCTCGGCATCTCGCCGCTGCTCGCCCAATGCCTGCTCAACCGCGGGCTCAGCGAACCGGATGTCATCACCCGCTTCCTGGAACCGCGGCTAAAAAACCTCGCCGACCCATTTCTCCTGCCGAACATGGAACGGGCCGTGAGGCGTTTGTTGCAGGCACGTGAACGTGGTGAAGCGCTTGTCATCTTTGGCGACTACGACGTGGACGGCGTGACTTCGACGACTTTGTTGCTCGAGGTGCTCGGACGGTTGGGTTGGCAAACGAACGCCTACCTGCCGCATCGCATGGACGAAGGCTACGGCCTCAGCCAGGACGGCGTGGAGAACTGCCTCAAGAAGTTCCCCACCACGCTGCTCCTCGCCGTGGACTGCGGCTCGACTGCCGTCAGCACCATCGCGTGGCTCAAAGAGCGCGGCGTGGAGGTCATCGTCCTGGACCACCATCAAGTCTCCGCTCCCACTCCCGCCGCTGTCGCGCTGGTGAATCCGCTGTTCGTAGTTCCGCCTTCAGGCGGTTCTGAGGCCGGCACCGAACCGCCTTAAGGCGGAACTACAAACTTCACTGAACTCTGTTCCGCTGGCCTCGCCTTCAAACTCGCGCACGCGCTGGTGAAACGGGGACGGGAGAACGGCCTGCCCGGCGCGGCGGACTTCGATCTGAAACCGCTGCTGGATCTCGTTGCTCTCGGCACCATCGCGGACATCGTCCCGCTCGTGGGTGAGAATCGCATTCTGGTTTCCGCCGGCCTGGACCGTTTGAACACGACACAGCGCCCTGGCTTGGTTGCGTTGAAACGAGTCGCGCAGACACCAGCGAAACTCGGCACGTATGAAGTCGGTTTCCAGCTGAGCCCTCGCCTGAACGCGGCCGGGCGGCTGGAAACCGCGGAGGAATCCTTGCGCCTCCTGCAGGCGCGCGACGTGTCCGAGGCGCTCCCCATCGCACAGCGACTCGACTCGCAGAACCGCGAGCGCCAGAAGATCGAGCGCGGCATCGTGGACCAAGTCATCGGCGCGGTGCGGGCGCGCTTCAATCCGCAGACCGACTTCGCCGTCGTCGAAGGGCAATTGCTCTGGCACATCGGCGTGGTGGGCATTGTCGCGTCGCGCGTCCTCCAGGAGTTTTACCGCCCGACAATCATCGTTGGTGGCGACGGTGACCTGTGGCGCGGGTCCGGCCGGAGCATCACGGGTTTCGATCTTGCCGCTGCACTGCGCGAGTGCGACGACCTGCTCGTCCGCCACGGCGGTCACGCCATGGCAGCCGGCCTCACGATCCAGCCGGACAAACTCGACCTGTTCCGCCAGCGCCTGAACGAACTCGCCCGCCGCGCGCTCAAACCCGAGGATTTGCAGCCGCCACTTCGACTCGATGCCGAGGTCGGGCTGGACGAGATTTCGCTGGCTTCGCTGGCCGAGTTGGACCGGTTGCGGCCGACAGGGCAGGGGAATCCCGGTGTGCAATTCCTGGCGCGAAACCTCGGCCAGCAGCGTCCGCTCCAGCGCATGGGTGCGAACCAGCAACACGTCAAGTTGTGGTTGACGGACGGTCACGCCACGCACGAAGCCGTCTGGTGGAATGCGGGCGGGGGTTCGTTGCCGGCGGGCCGGTTTGATGTGGCCTTCGCGCCGCAGGTCAACGAGTTCAATGGCCGTCGCACCGTGCAACTCAAGGTGCTGGACTCGCGGTCGGCGTAATGCGCAAGCGCAGACGTTGACACGAGGCCGCAGCACACGCAAAGTGACACGGGTGAACGTATGAGTGTTCTGGAAATCAAACAAGAACTCGAAGCCACGTCCGAAGAGGAGCGGCTGTTCCTGCTCGCTTATCTCAAACATCTCACGCGGCGCAATGATCCCGGCTACCGCCGACATCTGGCGAACCGCGCCCAGGAGATGGATGCGAACAGGGTGTCACTCGAACAGATCAAGCGAGTGCATCAGGCGCTCGAAGCCGAAGGCCTGTAGCCGTGTACCGCGCCGTGGTTCATGGCGAAGCCGTCAGACTGTTGCTGGCTCGTACGGCACGCGAACGTCGCCTGCTACTCCAGTTGTTGGAGCAACTCGAATCGGACCCATACCGGGAGGGTGATTTCCAGGTGAAGGATGAAACGGATCGGATGCAGCAAGTCACGGGAGTTGCCGGCTTCCTGGTGACGTATTAGTGTCTGACCTGTTCAAGGCCCTGCAAACGGTGGTTATGCGATGTTCGCAATGGGGGTAGCGGGAGTTACCGGTGGCGCCAAGCCAGCCATCAGTCCCTTGATCGTTGCCAGACCTCCCCGATCTCGAAGGCGGATCTCTCGCCAGGCAGCGCGTTGGAGCGATGCGAAAATTCTCCCGACATTGTAATTGCTGGACGTCACGATTCGTCGCTCAATGCGTGCCATGAAAGCAAGGTTGCTCGACAACATCCGCGTCAAGCGGATGGGCTGCGTTATGCTTGGCTTGGTTTGTCTCGTGGCGTTCGAGTCACCGGCCCAAGCCCAGACTGATCCTTCTGCTCGACCGTTGTCCGTAGCCACCGGCACGGAGGTGGTTGCTCACTGGCAGCCGCACCAGCATCTCTACGTGAAAGGCGATCTGGGTGTGAACCAGTCGCAGCTCGACGCGCTGGAAAACTGGCTAGATCAGAACGCACCGCACTGGACGGTGGTGTTGCTGGAGAGTGCGCAAGGTGAGCAGTTCACAGATGCCGAGGGGCGCAGCTTTCAAGGAATGGACGCCGTGGAGCACGCGCTGGGCAAGGGCTTGCCCAACCGCACCGCGTTCGGCCAATGGACCGATCCCCGCACAGGCGAACGCGACGGCGCTTTCTTCGTGCTCTTTCTCAAGGACCGCAAGTTCTCTTACTTCGCCTCCGACGCCATGGATCGCCGAGGTCTGGGCGAGGATCGTTGGCAGGGCAGACTCGATCAGCCGGCGATCGCCGCCATGCGCAGTGGCGGACGTGTGGTGGATGCCGTGAAGGACACCGTCACCAGCATCAGCCGGCAACTCACGCAGCGCATCGAAGCCGAAAAGGCCGATGCCACCCGCCGCGAAGCTGAGGCGAAAGCCATGCGCCAGCGGGCACTGGAATTGGCGCAGGCCGCGTTCCAGCGAGCCGATGAGTCGGTCAGCCGGCTCGACCGCTCCCTCAGCGAATGGCGGCGCAGTGAGCCCAACATGGACGGTGACCTCGCACGTCCCGATTTGGCGGCGATGCGTGCGGATCTCACGTCCGCCAGTGCCGCGCTGGAGAATGGCAACCCCTCCGCGGCGAAGGCGCTGGCGGACACCGTTCAGGTCCGCGCGGTCCAAGCCGAGAAAGCGATTGCCGACCACCGTGCGGCCGGCCCGGCGCTTCAGGAATGGAATCACAAGCTGGATCAACTCGCTGCCCATCCTTTCGCCGCCGCCGGTCGCGTCCAACTGGATGAGGCGCGGGCGGCGCTGGCCGAGGCTCGCCAGGCACACGCGCGTGGCGATTCGGCCTACGTCAAAGCAATGACCGGCCTTGAGGCCGCCTGGCAGCGCGCAGGGATGACGATGCGTGCTGCGGAAGTTGCCGCCACGCAACGCCTCTGGATTATCCGGATCACGAGTGGCGCGGGCTTCGTCGCTTTGCTGGCACTCGGCGTGGGATTGAATCTCCGCCGGCGCGGGAGCCGACGGGAGGCGCTGGCTTTGGTGGAAGCATGGAAACAGGGACTGGGCGAGAAGACCGTCGCGCTCTTTGAACTGTTGGACCGCGCCCACGGTGTGCTGGGCGATTCCGCCGAGGAAGCTGCGCGCCGTTACCAAGGACGCTCGCTCGCGCTTAGCCAGCAGATCATTCAGGACGTGGATGAACTCATGATCATGTCCGCCTGCGCCGGGCGGGTGCTCGAAAGCGCTCAGGTGCTCGCCCAACCAGCAGACCTTGGCGCGCGATGCGTGAACACCTTTGCTGTGCGCCGTTACCGCACTGCGACTCGCCGCTTGCGCGATGAACCGGTGGCCTTCCGGCACGACGACGGTTTGGAACTGGTTGTGCGGGGTCCAAAATCCGAGCGCGAGACGTTGCTGGGCCGGCTCGAAAACTACCAGCCATTTACGATGTCGTTTCAGGAATTGATCGAGGCCTTCAACCAGCGGGCGCGCCGGGCACTGAGCGCGCTGGAGCAGGTGGAGAACGCCTTGCGCACCATGGGCGACGCGCTGGAGTCCACACGAGTCAACATCGAGGAAGGACGCAACCAGGAAGGACCCCTGGGAGCCGCGGGCGGGGACCCGCTGTTCCGCGTGCGTGGTGTGTTCACGGAGCTTCTGTCCGCTGCGCAACTGGATTATGCCGAAGCCACGCGCCAGGCTGTACGGGATCCGGTTGGGGCGCTGGAAACCTCTCTCGCGGCCGCTCGCCAGAAAGCCGCCGCCGCGCTCGCGCTCATGGCCCTGGCACTGGCCTATCATCAGACTCACAAACCACGCCTCGTTTCCGCCGCACAAATGCTCGGCGCCGTCCCACTTGACACCCGTTGGCTGGAAGCCGCGGCGCAAGCCCTCTCCCGACGCGCGGACGAGGCAGCTCACCAGGCGCTCACAAGTTCGATTGCTGACGTGTTGCCTCTGCTGAAACAAGACATGGAAGCGCTCGTTGGCCGCGCGGAACAAACCGTTGCTCTCGATAAGAAACGTCGCGACGAGATGCTTCCGTCCGTGGCCGCCGTCGCCGCCACCATCGAAAACGTCCGCGCGGAACTCAGCGTCGCCACCGGCCTGGCAGCCAGCCGCATCCTGTGCGAACCGGCTTATGATCCCGTGGCCATCCTGAACCAGGCCCGTGAACAAGTCGCGGGCGCCAAGGCTGCGTTGGAACGAGGGGACGTGGAAGCCGCGCAAGGCGGTTTGGACGACGCGGCGCATCGGGTTATAGAAACGCAGGGTCTGATCGAGGCCACGCAGGCAGCCGTTCAGGCTCATGCCGCCACCCTCGCTTCCTGTCGTGAGGAAACCGCCCGGCTGGAAGCCACTTTGCCCGCGCACGATTCCATTCTCGCCGAAATCCGGCACCGCTATGTGCCTGCCGTATTGCTCCTCGGCGATGGCGACACCACGCACCCGCGTGCGAATGACACCGTCGAGGACAACTTGGACGAAGCCCGTGTGCATCTGGTCGAAGTGCGCGCGCTTACGGACCGCGCAGCATCGCGGCATCGCGAGGCCGCGTTCCTCGAAGCAGCGGAATGTCTGCGTCAGGCCGCCGCGCGCCAGGAACAAACCCGCTTCCGGCTTCAGGAGATTGAAGACAAACAACAGCGCCTGCAATCCACCGAAACGGCAAACGCCCAACGGAGCACGAACCTGGAACAGCAGGCATCCGAACTCGAGGCCAGCGCCCACGACGCCCGCACGATGGCGTCCACGCTGCGAGCGTTCACCCAGGCGCGCGAACGGCTGGCCGAAGCCGTGCGTCAGGTAGTCGCGGATCGCAAGGATCCATTTGCCGTGGCGGCGGAATTGGCGAAGGTGGGCGAGGCGCTGGAATTCGTCGGCACGCAAACGCGCAACGACTGGGACGCGCACGCCAGGGCCGAACGTTCGCTTCAGACCGTTTCCGCCGAATGGGACAAAGTGCGCGGGCTCGCCGCGCAGGCGGAAAGCGATGGCGTGGAAGACAGCGCTACGTTGCAGCAGACGTATCGCGATGAGAACGCGTTGGCCGTACGAATTGAAACCGTTCGCGCTTCGCTCTCCCAACCGCATGGTGATTGGACGGAAGTCAACACGGAGACCGGTCGGATTCTCGGAGAGATCGCCCGGCTTGCGGCTGTGACGCGCGGCGAATTGGAAGCCGCCCAGAACGCCCTCGCCGCATTGAACCTTGCTGCCAGTGCTACGAACCGGTTGGGTGGTTGGCGTGGTGGATATGGCGTCACGATCCTGGGTGCGCCCGGGGCGGATGCCTTGGCCCGGGCACGATCGGCGCTGGCGGCGGGATTATATATGGATGCCATCCGCGCTGCTCAGACCGCGGAACACGCCGCGAGGCAGGCCATCGCGGAGGCGGAGGCGGAGGCCCGTCGGCGTCAGCGCGCCGAAGAGGAACGCCAGGAGCAGGAACGGCGGCGCCGCGCCGCCGAAGAGCGCCGGCGCAACGATTCCTGGAGTCACTCCAACTCCGGCTTCGGTCATTCGAGCTTCTCGTCTCGCTCCGGTGCGAGCCATTCGTCGTTCTCCAGGGGCTCCGGCACCGCGCGTTCTGGATGGTGAATGGGGAGAATCGCCCGAATCAAGTCGCGCATTGCCTTGTCCCGGAG
>CAYJNU010000034.1:0-30380 GCA_964371005.1 uncultured Verrucomicrobiota bacterium
CCCCTGTTGCCCATAAGGACCGGCCGGTTTGAATAACTCTGAAAGATGTCCAGGGCCTTTTGCCACAACTCCGCGCGAAGATAGGAGAAGGCGAGTCCCATTTTGTCCTCGGCGTCCATCAGGAGACCGCGGTCTTGGCTTGCCGCGCAAATCCTCAACTCCTTCGTCTTCGCCGCAAGTGCATAGAGCTTTTTCTGCTCGGCCCAGCGATGGACCGGACTGGCGAGCAGCCCGAAATAATAATCAGGCTCAAATAGCTTCTGCGGCCGTTTGGAATACTCATCGAGCGTTCGCTCGAAATCCGAGATGATCGCTGCGTTGGTGTCCACTTGGAACGTGACCACACCTGCCAACAGATGCGGAGCCAAGTTCGACGACACCGCTTGAAGGCTCGGCAGCAACTCAACCAAACGTTGGGCCGCCCGAGCCCTGTTCGTCCCAAAGGCCTCCACGAACTTCCCCAGACCCGTGTTGTCGAAGTCCAGGATGAACAGCCGGCTGCGCACCGCCTTCTCCCAGGCCAACACGTCCCGCAGGAGGCGTTCTTCCGCCATCCCCTCCGCCTCCGAAGTGCCTCGCTTTTCAAGGATGGCTTCTTCGTTGGCGGTTTGGAGTTGGCTGCGGTAGAACTCGAGGGCAGCAGCGCTCGCGGCGCGTTGTGCCGCAGCCTCGAACCAGCGACGCTTTGCGTCGGGACTTTCCCACCGGAATGAGTCCTGTAACGTCTGTTGCGCGAGACTGGTCCACTGGTCTTTGACTGACGCCTCAAGGATCTCGCGATAGAGGTCACGCGCCTGGTCCACGCGGAGGATGAATGCTTTCTGCAAGCACTCGGCAAGGCCCATCTTTGCTTCGCGTTGGTTCGGATCCAGGAGCATCGCTGTTTCAAATGCCCGGATGGCTTCCTCGGTGTTCCGACGGTGGCGGGCGACTTCACTGGCGGACTGGCTGCCCGTGTATGGAATCGAGTCATAGACGAAACCCCTGAACTCCGCCTTCACATTCTGCAGGAGGTCCCAGCCGATCCCCAATTGCACACGTAGCTCCGTCATTCGTGTCGGCGTCAGCGCGGCTTGATCGCGTGCCATGGCCTTGTCAATGCTCTCCTTGACGCGTTTGAACAGAGTCTCCCCCGGCGTCTCCCGCAGCGCGACCTGTCGGCTCCAGCCGAACATCCGCCGGATATTGAGCACGAGTTCCACTTCGAACTCGGTGGTTTCGTACGACTGGTATGAACCGTCCACCATCCAGTAAGCAGACTGCATGGGCGCGGGGGTGTTCGTGCCACCCTCCTCGGTCAGACCAGCCAGATCCAGCCTCACTTCTTGAAGCAGAGTGTTGGCGGCTTCCCGTTCCAACAGCGTGACGTCCGCCCCTTGGTATGCAGCTATGAGGTAGGAGCGGAGTTGTCCTGGCAATGCAGCCTGACGGCTGTTCAGACTCAAGTCTTCAAAGGTGCCAATCGCAAGGTAAGTGCGCCCTTTTCCTTCCCCGGCGTTCTGGCGGCACTGGCGGACGAATCCCGCCAAGTCCCTGGCCAATCGCATCACGCCCTGATTCTCGGCAAACACACCCGCCTCGCGCAGGATGCCTGTTCGCGCGTCCACCACTCTCACAACGATCGCGTTGGTCCCCTCGAGCTTGACCAAGCTGCCCAGCAGGAACCAGTCGGCGCGCACCAGCTTGCCCACGCGGATGGCGTCCCTGGCGCGGATCAGGCCGGACAAGCTGAAGCTCATCTCGCGCAGTGCCAGATCAAGCGCTTGGCGCTCCACAAGATCGAGGCCCGACGCGCCGGTCAACTCTGCGATAACCAGGTCAGCAACCTCGCAGTTCCTCGCATCGTTGGGCAGCCCCAAACTGCCAATAGCCAGCCGCACCGCCTGCGACGCCGGTAGTCTGGGTAAGACTGCGGTGGGAGTCATCTCCGCGGCCCCGTAATGCCGGGCAGCGAATTCGGATAAGGTCTTTTCAGAAGGCGGTGGTGCGTAATCACGGGGCTGGAGGTAGCAGTGGTAAGCCAGAATCGCCAGCAGGCCAACCAACAGCGTCGTACCAACTTTGAGAAGAAACCGTTTGTTCATAGTCGTCAGACAAAGTTCACTTCCACCCCAAACAGCCTCCGGAATACAACGCCAGAACTCAGCCACGCCGGGCCAACCAACGTCAACCGCAAAGCGGAACTGAGTGCGCCATCCAGCGTTGGCTGCAGTGGTTAGGCCGCGTTGTCATGCTCAAGGAACCGGCGGACATGACGGCAATGCAGCCACAGATACACCTGCCAGATCGCCACCGCGACCCAAATCAGAAGCGGAGCGGTGCTACGCTCGGGTAGGAAAAAACCAACGACGACGACCGGAAGGAGGACGCATGCTGACAGGAATGCGAAAACAAAAAGGCGACGCTCGTGGCGGCGAACCAATTGACAATCGCTCTCCCCAGTGCGCCGACCACTTGTGAGCTTCGCAACCAGTCGTTGAGCGTGTGGGTTTGTCATACGCGTGACGCCGTCTAACAGCTCCTCGGCCTGCCTATCGGTCGGCCAGTTTCGGCAACGCGCGCTCCGCCAGTTCCATGGCCGCGTTCTGCAGCGCCATCTTGGCGGCGGTTTGCTCGGCCACGTCCACCGCCACGCTGGTTTGCCGGTCCACTGCCAAAACCTCTCCGGTGCGCCGGTGGGCCTTGAGTTCCACGCGCCCTTTGCAGGAAATCAGATTGCCCTTGCGCATCCCGAATGCGCTGAAGGCTTCACCGGTGATCTCCACGTCCGCTTTCTCCGCCGATTTGTCGTCCACCACCTTGAAGCCGCATTCCTGCAAAACCTTGCCCAGCTCCGTCTCCGCCGCCGGGTCAATCGTTTGCGCGCCGTAATGCCGCTCAGCCAGTTTCACGGAGACCGACGGGAGCGTTTTGCCTTCCAGCGCCTTCTTGATTCTCGCCACGAGTTGCTCGCGCGTCTCTACCTTGGCCACGAGCGTTTCCCCCTTGCTCTCGATGGTCGCAGCGATCTTTTTCGCCAGTTCCGCCGACAGGTCGCTGATGGACCCCGTGGGCGGGCCTTTCACCAGTTCACCGAAAACGCGACTGGTCTCCGTGCCGATGACCTTGGCGACGATGAGCAGTTCCTTGTCGACCTTGAAGACGCGGCCCGTGACGAGCACCTTCGCGCCGGTCAGATGGCCGACCTTGGCCGCCGAGTCGGCGGACACGGTGCCGGACAGGCCGAGTTCCTGTTCGCTCAGGACTTTCTCCAACTCCGCACGCTCCACGGTGATGAGGTTTGGCTCGGCTGAGAGCATGGCATTAACGAGTGTGGCCACCTTCGGCCCGAGATCGCGCACCGCTTCGTCCTTCGATTCGAAGTCGAACACGGCGACGGTGAGGATGTCCGGCGTGGCCGCATGGGCGGCTGGTGCAGCAAATAGGCAGTTGAGCCACAAAAGAACGCAAAGAGCGCAAAGCGGTTGGGCGGCAGCGGAGCATCGAAACCACGGATGCACGCGGACCCACACGGGTTCATGACTTCGGATTTCGGATTTCGGATTTCGGATTTCGATCCGCGTCCATCCGCGTCCATCTGTGGTTACCAGCGTCTTGTTCAAGTTCATAACGTCGTTTCAGTTCGAGGTTTCGGTTTCAGGCAAATCAAAGGCGACCGGATTCAAGGCGAGTTCCGCCAGATGTAACAAGTTCAACTGCGCTTTCGGGTCTTCGGCCAAGTGTTCCACCAGCGAGTGCTGCGCGACGACGATCGCGCTGCCTTGCTCGCAGACAAGATGGAACGACGGCTTCAGCGGTGTGCGCTCGGACGGCGGCGGCAGCAGCCAAACGACCGCCACGTCGCGTTTGGCCAGCGCGCGGAGGTCGCCCGCAAGGCTGGCGCGCATCTGCGACTTGGACGTGAATGGTCCAAAGAGGGCGAGCCTGCCGGGGAACTTGTCCGTGCCGTCCTCGGCCAGGTCCTGGAACGGCACGGCGAGGGTGCGCAACAGCGGCTTGAGTTGGTTGGCCGGGTCGAATAGGCCAAGCCGCGACTCGCCGGCCAGCATTCGCAACCGGGCCAGCAGGTTGCTGGGAAACACACGAACCTCCGTGCGGCCGAGGACAGTGTTCGTGCCGTCGAGCCACTGGACGAGGAAACGGGTCTCCGCGCGTACGGCGGGGAAATCGAGTGAGACGGTTTCGAGCACGGTCTGACCGGGCAGCACGGTCAATGCTATCCAAGAACGCTCGTAGAGCGGCACGGCGGTGGCGCTGGTGGCCTGTTGAACGCGAGCGCGCAGGCTCGCCTCGACAGCTTGGTGAGACGGGTTGTGCAAGGTGATCGCGATGGGCCGCGCCTCGCCGGCGAACACCTGCGGCCGCGGATTCGCAGGCAGGACCTGCAACTGGGCCCAAGCGACGACTGGCCACGCGCACAGCAGCACGCCAGCTTTGGCCCATCGCCCCGATTGAGACTGCGAGTTCACGGCCGCGATGGCGGCGACTTCGCCTGCCGTGCCCGTTCCTGGTTGATGGCAGCCTTGATCTCGGCCATTGGGATGGCCCAAGCGCCGAGCAATGCATCTTGGCCAAACAACAGCCAATCGGCATTTGCTGCCAGCCATGTCTGCGTTTCACCCTGTTGGCGCCCGGTTTCCCGGATGTCAACCGAACCTGAATGCTGCAAGGCCGCGCCCCGCACTGTATCAAACCGAAGTGGCACCACGGCGGGCATGGGCAGACCACGCTCCAAGCAGAGCAAATCGGCATGCCGTCCGTCTCTTTCCTTAACGACATCGCGACCGGACGTGTTTTCGAGTGTGGAATGTTCAACTACCACAAAGAGATTCGAGCCGACCAGGGCCGGTGCAGCCACTCCCACCCAAATGCCAGCGAGAGCATTCCAAGTGGGCGGCGATTCCTTGACGGGGAAGTTGGCGGCTTGTTGTCCAAGCCACCAATGAGTTGGAGGCACTTCCGTGTTCAGCAAGCATAGTTCTGGTCTTGCCTGCTCGTGGGACAGTAACCACAGGCCCGAAGCAAGGCTCTTCGAAAAGAGCCTTAGCACGGTGCCTCCTTCGAACACATCCAGCCGGTAGCAATCCGCGTCGGGCAGGATCGCCGTCCAGTCATGTCCATCCCAAGAATAGAGCTTCTTTTGGATTACCACACGAAGCGAGTTATCGGAACCTGGGAATAGCTGAATGCCCTCAAACGAATCCAACGAATCCAATACCGTGGCTGCTGGTTTGCGACGACAACTGGCCAGCACGCGAGCGTCCCGCCCTCCGTTGAAAAGCTCGAAGATGCTGTCAATGTTGGCAGCAAACAGGCGCGATGAGGTCGCCAGTAAACGGGTTGGACATTGCCAGGGGGCTGGTTGCGTTTTCCACTGGCGCGACTTGAAGTCATACCGCCTGAGGTAGTCAGGCCCGCTGACGAAGAGAGCATCGTTCGCCACAGCCGAGAACTCCGTCCAGTCAGCCGATTCAAAACCACGGGGGAGAGTGTACCCCACGCTGCCCACGGGTACCTGCGGCACGGTAGCGGCATCCGGGTGCTTAATCATTTCCCATGACGTTCCCCTGAGGTCCAAGACTGCCGAGGCCGTCCGGTTACTGGTTGCCATTAGGACCCCCTCGTCCGGCGTTGGCACGTTGAAACCATGCTTGTAGCGAACCTCCAGCCACAGGCGGTCAGCACGAATGCCGTGCGACATGACCATCCAAGCTTGGAAACATTCTCCGGGTCTACGGTTCTTCAGGGGTTCAATCGGGAAAGGCAAGAACCGTTTGACGGCGAGCACATTCGTGGTGGTAAGGGGCACAGAGGTAGGTGCAGCTAACACCGGGGGCTTTTGCTGCGACGGCACGAATGGGGCGTTGGTCTTCATAACCAGTGCGTTCGTTTGCTCTGGGTGGGTGGGAGGATTCAGCCGGTTCTGCAGGATTTGTTCGAGACCCCTAGCGTGCGCTATCGCCAGTGGGAGTCTTGCGTCACTTGCTGTCGAGCCTGCTTGCGCCCGGTAGAGAAGATTCGACATGTAGCCCACCAGCAGAGGTTGAAGTTCGGCCGCTTGTTCTTTGGAGTAGTGCTGGGGAATAGCCAACGACCCGATAGGTTGTGTGTAGGGGGCGTTGGTTCTCAGCATATCTCTTAACGTGTGGAAAACCCATGTCGGGGCCTCTGACGGAGGCCGCGGATTCAGCGGCATGGACTGAGGCGGCGGATTCAACGGCACGGAGGGGTGTGCGGCAGCGAGCTTGGGTGGGTGCTGCTCCCAAGGCGGGAGTGATTCCCGACGGAAACGCTCCCACAGTCCCGGCAGGCGACTTCTGTCTTCCGCCCGCCATGCAGCCAATGGTGGCAAGCGCAGTCCCACATCGGAATCATTGTCGGCAGACAGGATTCTTTGCCGAATCCAGTCACCGACCACCGGCACAGAGCCAGGGACAGGGGTAGAGATGAGTTGCCGGTAGAGCGCCAGCGTCTCTTCGGGGCGCTCCTGCCAGAAGCAGCCCCACTGCACCTTACACAATTGGATGCTACTCCCCTCGGTATCTGCAAGCAGGTTGGGTGGAAGATTTCGCACGGCAGTCTCATGTGCAACCGGGCTTTCATTCTTGAATCCGCGCATCCAGCACGTGTCCTTGCCAGCGGGAGAGGCGGACAGCCAGTCAGCCAGCAGACGCGTCTGCGCCCGCACTGCCGCGAGTTGCTCCGCGACGGGCTCCTGGGCCCGCGGCGCCATGTGAAAGTGTTGGAGTACTTGTGAAGCGACAGCCAAAACGTCCAACCCCAAACGGTACCAGGAATTGGTGGCTTCAAGGTTCGCCCACGCCATTCGGTTGCCCAAATCCAGATACAACTCCAACAACTGCTGGGCCTGTGCGATCTTCTCAGGCTGCGGCGGTTTGTGAACGATGAGGTACCGGAAGGTGTTGTTTGACCGGTAGAATAAGACTCTGTCAGGGGTCTTTCGGAGTAACGCTCCGATCTCCGCATCGGTAACGGTGTCGTCGCCAGTCAGGTTGCTTTGAAATCCTGGCTCATATTCACCTGTGTCTGGGGTAGTCGCCACGACCGCGGCTCGGATGCGCGTCAGGGCACACGACATGTCGCGTCTGCCCAGCGCCCACGCGGATTCTGCTGCCGCCTGCGCTTGAGGAAACATGTCCCACTTGAGCGCCCATTCCGCCTCTTCCAGAAACCGCGCTGCCTCGTCCTCGGGAGACCACGGCATGCCCCCCGGTTTGAGCTTGAGGCTTTCCTTCACCCGGCCGACAGCGGCATTGACGACTTCCACCGGCGCCGCACGCCGGCCACGAACCTCCAGCGGCACCGACGCGCCACCTTTGGGTGGCGCCAACTGCGCATGGATCGTCACCGTGTCCTTGGCGTACCCATTCCGGTCAATCACGCCGTCCAGCAGATAACTGCCGCTCCAGAAGGTGGATTCTCCCATCCCCTGCAACTCTTTCTCCCCACTCAACAGGTCCATTCGGCGCCGTTCCAGCACGAACAACTCCGGCTCCCGCGTCAGCCGTTCGATCAGCAGCACGGTCAATTGCCGCTCCAGTTCCTGTGCTTCCACGGAGCGCACGGCGGAACGCAGATTCACCACCGAGATCGGGATGGCATCCTTTGCCGCCACGCTCAGCTTGGGCAGGAGCGGCGTGAAATGGTTCGCCACCCAGCATGCCCAGCCCGGCGCATCCGGCACGGGCCACGGGGTGCGCAGGATTTCAAGCACCACGCCGGGTTTCACCGCGACCAGGCGTGCGCTGAGAAACCGGTTCGTCCCGTCGGCGGTCAGGTTCATGAATAGCAGGCCATCCGCACCCAGCACCTGCCCCAGCTTCACGTAATCCCGGTTGACGACCGACAATTGCTGCTCGCGATAGAGTTTCTCAATCTCCGCCCGTTCGAGCACCTGCAACTGCGGTTTGGCCGAGAACTCCACCGTTAGCAGGTCGGCCACCGTCGAGAAGGCAGCCGACTCGGTGATAATCGCCAGCCGGCTGGGTTGGCCATTGGTTTGCGCACGCAGACCCGCAGCGGTCAACGCCAGCGCGACCAAGAGCAGTGGCGAGAACAATCCGTTCACGAGTAGAAACCCGGTGCGGCGAGCTCTGACCGCGGGGGCCAGGGTCAAACCGCAGAGACGCGGCCTAGACAGAGCGATGAGGCCAAGACAGTCGTAGCGCAGAGTCGCACTCTGCCATATCGCGGATTTGTAATCCGCATTCGCTGGTAACCGTCGGGTCCGCTGAGGATGCTCGCCGCCCTGCCGAATGCAATTCGGCGATACAGCAGAGTGCAACTCTGTGCTACGTCCGCTGACGGTTCTCTGCGTCCGTTGCGCCTCTGCGGTTGGAGTGCGCTTCGCCTCGCTGCCGTGGGCGGCGACTGGGAGCGCTCGCCGAGCATGCCGCCATAGCGGCAAACCTCTCGGCGAGGCATCCCATTCCCGCGGCCTCTCTTCCTTGGCGTTTGTCGAAATCGTATTCACGAAGTTCCGTTTAGGGAACGGGCGGTAATCCGCCAAGGCCCCGCGACCGCGTCGGCATCGGCACTGGACCAGGCGAGCGATTTGCCCACGAGCAACACCTGCCCTCGGCCCGTCACCAGCACTTCTACCAGTTCGCCGTTGAGCCGAATCTGCTGGCCGCTGAAGGTCAGAAAGCCGCGCGGGCCGCCCGGACCGGTCACGCGCACAAAGACCGGTTGCGTGGCGGACACATCCGGACGCTCCGCCAGCATCAGTTGCGGTCCGCACTCGTCAAACAGGACTGCTCGTACCTGGTTGGGAAACAACGCTTCCATTTCACTCAGGTACTTCCGCGCGGTGGCCAGTTCATGCGCGGTCAGACTTGGACCTCGGTGTCGCCAGGAACCCACGGTGAAACCAATCAGAAAGCAGGCGGTTACCGTGCTGATCGCAAAGGTCAGGCGGGCGAGGGTGAGCCGCCGCCAACTGGGGGCTTCACGCCGCGAACCAGAATGACTGCTCCGCGGCAGGGCGGCGACAACTTGCCGGGGAAAATCCTCCCAATACTCGGGCGGACGCTCCGGGACGGGCACGGTCCTGAGAAGTTTGTCCAAATCGGCGTTGTTCATGCGGCGGCTTCCTCCTGGCAGGCTTTGGAGAGCAGACGTTTGAGCTTGGCGCGGGCGGTGAACACCCGCCAAGACACGGTGGTTTCCGAGCAGCCGAGCCGGCGCGCGGCTTCGGCGTGGTTCAGGCCCTCATAAACCGTCAGCACCACGGCGGCGCGTTGCTTGGGACTGAGTTGGAGCAGGGCTTCTTGAACGTGGTCGGCGAGGCGTCGGTCTGGCGCGGCGGCAGGTGATTGCTCCTCGCCCCAGCGCTCGTGTAACCGCCTTTGGCGATCGTCGCGCTGGCGCTGGTTCAGGCAGCGATTCACAGCGACGCGATACAGCCACGAGCCGAACGAAGCCTCGCCGCGGAACTGGTCGAGCTGGCGATAGGCCTGGATGAACGTCTCTTGGGCGAGGTCCTCGGCATCGGCCAGCGAGCCGGTCATGCGGTAGGTGAGCGAATGGATCATGCGTTGATGCGTGCGAATGAGCGTGCCAAAAGCCTCCAGGTCGCCGTTGCGGCTGCGCAGAATCAGTTCCCGCTCATTTCCCGTGGCGACCATGTGGCTTCTTTTACCCGATTGGACAATCGCGAGCGACAAATCCTTTGAAAAACTCCGTTCGCGGGGTGCTCCCGCGGATTCCACGGGGCACTGGATGACGGGGAACGCCCGGTCCCGTCAGTCCTGGATGCGATAGAGGTGCGTGTCCGTGCGCAGGAACAAGGCGTCGCCGGCCACGGCGGGGCTCGCCACCACCGTCCCCTCCAGCCGGTTTTCCGCCAGCCGCTCGAACTGACGTCCGGCTTTGACGACGACCGTGGTCCCATCCTGCCGGAAGAAATAGACGCGCCCCTCAGCCGCAATCGGCGAGGCGAGGCAGGCGCCGCCCAATCGCTCCTGCCAATGAACTTCTCCGGTGGTCGCCTTCACGCACGTCGCCATGCCATCATCCGACACCCAGCAGAGCTCATCGCCAACCAGGATGGGCGACGACATCACCGGCACCTGCCGCAGCGTCTTCCAGGCAAAGTGCGTGGCGGTCACATCGCCCTGCCCATCGGCGCGCACGGCCCAGAGTTGGGCTTTATGGCAACCCGTGCCGAAATAGACCAAGCCATGTCCGAAAACCGGGCTGGTGCCGATGGAGAAGCCGTCACCATGCCGGACGCGCCAGATCTCCGCGCCGTTCCGCGGATCGTAGGCCACAGTCCAATGCGCGCCCGGGGCGACCACCTGCGCCGTTCCGTCCGCTTCAATGATCAGCGGGGTGGAGAACGACTTCTTCAAGTTGGGGCTGGAAGTGTTGATGGGCGGGCGCTCGGTCTTCCAAAGGGTTTTGCCGGTGTGCTTGTCGAGCGCCGTCACGTATTGTGCATCCCGGCCATCACGGACGAGGATCAGCCGGTCCTGCCAGAGCACCGGTGAACTGCCCGGGCCGACCTGATGATCGAGGCGGAGTTGGTGTTGCCAGAGAACCTTGCCGGTCGCCGCGTCCAGACAAACGGTGCCGTGGGTGCCAAAATCGCAATACAAGCGACCTAGTTCGGCCACCGGCGTTGGCGTGGCCCAACTGTTCAGCCAATGCACCGGGTCGGGATTGGGCACATCGAAGAGCGTCACTTCCCAAAGGGCCTTTCCGCTTTCGCGACTTAGGCAAACTGCCCGCAGCGAAACGTGCTCGGCGGTCTGCATGTCGTCTGGGCCGATGTATTTGCGCACCACGCCACGCTCGACCGCCGTTGTCAACCAGATGTGATCCTTCAGCACGACCGGCGAGGAACGGCCCCGGCCGGTCACCGAGACCTTCCACGTAATGTTTGTGGTTTCACTCCAAACGACGGGCAACTTGGTTCCAAGCGCCAGGCCGTCGCCGCCCGGACCACGGAAGCTTGGCCAATTCAGAGCGGGGCTGCCGTCGGCGATCAAAGGCGTCACACCCGCCAGCGATGCGACCAACGATGCGAGGAAGAGCAGACTGCGGTTCATCTGGCGAAGATTCGCCGAAGCTGCACCCCAAAGCCAGTCAACTCCGCGACGTGTCACCGAGCCGTTCTTGAACAATCAGCACAGCGCCGAGCCCACCTTGTTCCACTTTGCTACCAAGCGCACGCCCAAGGGTGCGATCATTGAAGTGACGGTCACCAGACGGCCTCCCCAGGGAAGTGCTCATCACCATTTCAAGCGCACTGCTCATGGCACACGGCAGAATTTAGTCTGGTGTCAGCACGGCCTACATTGAATGCGACGATGCGGTCTCCCCGTTTATCAATTCACGTTCACGCCGGATGTCAGGTAATGCATACGGCATGGAATCGCATTTCAAAGCGCACGAGGCTGACAACCGGCCCGCTCCGGCTGACGGCCATAGCCCCCTGAGGATTTTGCTCATTCTTCCCGCTGGCGAACGCGTGCGAGTCACGCGAGAGCATCCGGAGGTGCCGCGGCGCGCGATGTTACGCTTCAGCGTCCTCTCACTGACCACTGTGGCCGCCTTGACCCCGCGCGAGCATCACGTGCGGATCGTGGACGAAAACGTGGAGGCGCTGGACTTGGACGCCGACTGTGACGTGGTCGGCATTACGTTCATGACGGCGCTGGCGCCGCGGGCTTATGAGATTGCTCGCCACTTTCGCCGGTGCGGGAAGATCGTCGTCGCCGGCGGCTATCACGCAACGTTGTGCCCGGATGACGTGGCGCCGCACTTCGACGCGGTGGTGGTAGGCGACGCCGAGGGTGCGTGGGAACGATTGCTGACGGATGTTCAGGCAGGAACCCTGCACAAGTGGTACCGCCGAACGGATTGTGACGCGGGAAAAAACCTGCAAGTCCCCATCCCGCGGCGGGAGTTGCTGGCCTCCACCGCCCGGCACTACGCGACCCTCAACGCTGTCCAGGCTGGGCGCGGTTGTCGGCATCAATGCCGTTATTGCTCGGTCACTGTCTTCCACGGTCACAAGTACCGGCATCGGGCTGTTGCGGATGTGATTGCGGAATTGGAGACCCTTCCCCGCGATTTCATCTTCGTGGATGACAACATCATCGCGGAGCGCGAATACGCAGCGGCGTTGTTTCGGGCGATGATCCCGCTGCGCAAGCGGTGGGTCAGTCAGTGTTCGGTCTTGATCGCCGATGATGCGGAACTGCTGGGACTGGCGCGGGCGGCCGGCTGCCGCGGGCTCTTCATCGGAGTGGAAACGGACAGCGAGGCAAACCTGGCGGCCATGCACAAGCAGTTCAACCAGAGCGGCAGCTATCGCGAACGACTCCGGAAGATACGCCGCGCTGGCATCGGCGTGATTGCAGGTATGATCGTGGGGATGGATGCCGATGGCGTGGACGTATTCGAGAGGACTTTGCGGTTTCTTCGTGAAGCGAACATAGACGCTCTGCAATTGAACATCCTCACCCCATTGCCCGGAACACCGCTCCATGCCGACATGAATTCGGCAGGCCGCATCACCGACCGGGGCTTGAGCCATTATGATTACCGCCACGTCATCTTCCAACCGGCGCGCATGCCGGCGAGGGAGTTGCAGGCTGGCGCCGACTGGGTGTGCGCGCAGTTCTACCGGCTGGACCGGATTCTGGGGCGGTTTCTGCGCGCAGTGTTCACCGTCGGCTGGATGCCCGCCCTGCTCGGACTGAAGCTGGGCCTGACGTACCGCTATGACGTGAAACGCGGCCGGATTGTCGGCTGGAACCCAGCGCAGCCGATGGCGGAGAGGACCTCGGATTTCCTTGAGACACTCCGAAGGCTGGGGCGGAAGTTGTCGTTCGGGGTAGCCGGCCAGTAGGCTAACGCGCCGGAAACAAAGAGCGCATAGCGGCGTTGCCGTAGGCCGGGCCAGCAGGAGCGCCTATCGCTCCGCCGCGCATCAGGCGACGGGCCTTGCTTACGATGTAGTCCCAGTCAAACGCCGGACCGGGGTCCACTTTGTTCGTTTGGATGTGCCAGTGGCCGATCAGGCCCTCGTAATTCGCCAACGCCTCTTCGGGAAGCTTCTGCATCGCGAGGCTTCCATCAGCCTCGCGCGGATAGTCGCACTTGATCTTCGGGAAGACCTCGCAGAGCGCCGCGGTCAGGTGGATCAAGGCCCGGTACTGTTCCGGCGTGTAATCGTATTGCGCAAGCTGGCGGCCTTGCACCTTGCCCACCACCGGGTCGTTCACGCGCGGGTGGCCGACGAAGTTCTTTGTGAGCACCCCACCTCCCTCGAAGCGCTCCGGGATCGTGAGGCGCGTCCTGCCGTTGGCGTCCTTGGTGTACCAGTCGGCGAGCGGACTTTTCTCGGCGTTGCCGTAGGCGCCCATGTTGGCAATCTCGATACCGACAGAACGGGAGTTGGAAGTGGTGGCGTGCCAGGCGCGCTCCTTGAGGTCAAGCGTCTGGTAGATTGTGCCGTCCACGTCGAGCATGAAGTGAACGCTCAGCCCGCGCATGTCGTGCAGGATCTTGAAACACTGCCGGCTCGTGCCGCAGACATCGTAGTGATAAACGAACTGGTCCACGACCCGCTGGAGCAGCGGCAAATCCCAGCCGCCACCCCGGACGCGCTCGATTTCCTCCTCGGTCAAGCCTGCCTTGCGGAGATTGTAGCGGTTTGGCGTTTCCAGATACTTCACTTCCTCCTGCGAGGTCTTCCAGTCGGACTGTTCGAGCGGCGCGAAGCGGCGTTCCACGCGGTAGGCATCGTAGCCGCCCGGGTCCGTCCAGAGCACGACGCGCGTGCCGGTGTGGAAAAGTTGGCCGGCCACAACAATCTCGTCGCCTTGGCGTGGCAGCCGCGCGCCGGAGCGGGAAGTCGTCTGACACCCGGTGTTGAGGAGAAGTGGCACGACCAGCGCGGCGAACGCGACGGTCGTGAGACGGCGAGGACTCGATTTCATGCTCGGTTCAAAAACTGCCGCGCACCTTTGCCGCCCGCGCGCCGCCGGTCAAGCAAAAGCTCAGGGCTGTTGCTCGCCGGGTTCTTGGCTGCTCGCCTGCAACGGGATCAGCGCGCTGACTGCCTCGTCGCTGGCCTTGAACCCAGCGTCGCCGCTTTGATTGACGCAGACGAGGATGGCGAAGTCACGTTTCGGTGCGATCCACACGTTGGCGAAGTTCATCGTGTTGTCGCCAGCGTGATTCAGGGCAACGCCGCCCGCCCAATCTCGCTCCACAGCCAACCAGCCCAGCGCATACTCACCGCCAAACGGCGGGGTACGGAGCTTCTGGTAGCTGGCCGGCTTCAACAAACCGGGTTCGCCGCGCGCGCCGCGCAACTGATCCTGGATGAACTTCGCCCAGTCTCGGATCGTGCAATGCACGCGCCCCGCCGGGCCCATCACGGGCGGGTTGTCCATCGCCGGGCCATTCTCGGGCATCGCTTTGCCGTCGGCATGATGCGGCCACGGTTGGTCAATCTGGCCGTGCGTTCCCGTGCCGCCGAAACCGGCACTCGTCATCCTCAAGGGAATGAACACTTCGTCCCGGATCGCTTCCTCCCAAGTCTTGCCCGTGACTCGCTCGACCATCGCACCCACGATGATATAACCGAGGTTCGAGTATTCGTAGTGGCTGGCGGGCTTGTGCGTCGGCTTCCTGGCCAGCTCTTCGCGAACGGCGCGAAGTCGTAATTGCTTCACGTCGTCGCCGAGGTAGCGCCCCAGGGCCAGGTTGGGCCGCAAACCGGAGCGATGCGAAAGCAGGTGCAGCAATGTCACGCCGCGCATGTCGGGATCGAATTTGTCCGCCAGTTCCGGGAACACTTCCGCCACGGTGCTATCCCATTTCAGGCGGCCTTGCTCCACGAGCCTCGCTAGGAGCGTCGCGGTCATGGCTTTCGTATCCGAGCCGAGATGCCAGAGATCGTCCAAGGTCGCCGGCACTTCGGCCCCGCGCTTTCGCACGCCCGCCGCACCGATTGCGGTAACACCTTTGCTGGTCACGATCGCTGCGGAGATCGCGGGCACATCGTGTTCCTGGCGGATGGGGACAAGCAGATTGGTCACGACCGCATCGCCGGCAGCGGGGCAATGTTCGACGGGCCCGGATGACTCCGACTCCGCCGCGGCCTGTTCCGCGTCGCGATCCTTGATGGCCGCCTGATAGATCAAGAACACAAACGTCGCCACCACCGCGCACCCCAGGACGATTTGAAACGCCGCAGCCCAACGCGAGCGGGATGAGGATTGCCCGCTCTCGCCGCCGGGCGGAAGAAACTGGGCGGGCGCATCGCCGCCGTCCAGACTCGCGAGCAAAGACTGCAACTCGCGTCGGCGCGGTTCGAGTTCGTCGCGCACGGTGGTTTGGTTCAGCCAGTAAACACCCCAGAGAACCAGCCCGACCACGATGACGATTCCCACAACGATGAGTTCACCCACCCAACCCGCCTCCCGCACTCCCCAAGCGAGATCACCGAAGAACGCCGCCATCGCCGCCCCGGGCGGCAGCAGATACCACCAAAACACATTTCGCAGCAGCCAGATCTGGTGTTCCACCTGGGCCAGCGAGGCCTCGACGCACGTCCGGAGCGGTTTCCCCTGCTTGGGCTGTCGGCGCCGCTGGCGAATCCGGTCCACGATCATGAACCCGGCAATCCATAGCAACGCCGGGAGACATAGCCACCAGGTCCAGGGCAACTCGAACTTGCCGCCCAGCCAAAACCACAGCGGCACCATTGCGAGCGAGACGCCCACCTCTTGGAAATCGCGCCAGAAGATCATCGTCTCGAAGCTTTTCTTGTTTCGCTCCACCTGTTGCAGCAACACATTTGCGTTGATCGTCAACTGCCGACCGGCCATTTGCGACTGCCAGACCTGCTGGAGTTCGTCAGGATTCATAGGTCACCTCTTTCATCAAGTCGGCCAGGGCGTTGCGGGCCCGGGTCAGTTTCACGCCCACGTTGGTTTCAGAAATGCCGAGCACCTCGGCCGTCTCGCGATAACTCAAACCGTCCAGGTGCAACATGACCAGCGCAGCGTCCACCTTGGGCAGGGCGCGGATCGCCGTGTAAAGCCGGGCCAGCGCTTCCTCCTTCTCGAGTTGCGCGCGCCGCTCCGCCTCATCGGCCGGGATGTCCTCGACTTCGAGTAATGGCGTGAAGCGCTGACGCCGCCGGGCATCGGCGCGTCGCCAGGCCAGCGCGGTGTTGAGCGCCACGCGGTAAATCCACGTGGACTCTTTCGCGCGGCCCTCGAAACGCGGCAGCGAACACCACAACTGAAGCAGAATCTCCTGAACCAAATCCTCGCGGTCCTCGTCGGTGGCGGTGTAGCCGCGGGCCACGCGCAACATCAGCCCGCCATACTGGCGGACCCAGGATTCAAACAATGTTCTATGGCTCGCGTCTTGCATCGTCGAGCATGGTGCTCACTGGGATTAGTGACCTCAGCCGGAGGTTTATTACAGCCAAAACGCAAGCGGACCCGCGTGCAAAGCCAGTCGGACAGTACAAACGAGCTTGCGATGGGTCGATCCGGCACGGAAGCCTACAGCCGCTACCAGTGGAGAAGCTGGAAGCCGCCCTCCTGGCCGGGAGGCAGACCGCCGGCTGCACGAAAACGAGTCTGCGGCGGATCTTGCCCTTTGGCGTCGTGCGCATGGGCCTGGATGGGCACTGCAATTGCCTCGAAGCGTTGGCCTATCAGCCGGGTGTCACTTTCCATAACGCATTTGGCCGTTTTCAGATGACGCCTTCCGGGCGACCCGGTATAGACTTGGCTTTCTGGTTGGGCAGATATGTGGACTACCGCGTTTAGATTCAGGAAGATGCAACTCGCGGCGTTCCTCGCGATGACGTGCGCGTTTTTTCCCGGAGCGCGGGTGAGCGCTGACTTCGTCGCCGAGACGGCGCGGGTTGCCGCCGCGGGTTTCGTCCTGGGAAAGGCAGCGGCTATTCAAGAGGGTTCGCGACGGGTACTGTTGTCTCTCGATCAGTCCCGGGGAGAACTACCTTTCAACCAGTCAGCCGTGAAGCAGAGCACTGCTCCGGCGAGTCGTGGTCCCAACCTGGATGTGCCTTACTTCGCGGTGCGATTCGCCCTGCCCATTCCACCGGACAATGAAACCAACCTGGTTGGGGGCTTGGTTGGTTTGGACGAAGCGGTTTGGGCGCACAACCATTCGCCCGGCTTCGAAGTCCTGCCCAACGGCGATCTGTTGGCGGTCTATTTCAGCGCGCGCATGGCCAGCGGGTCGGCGGAGAGCGCCGTGGACACCCGTTTCGTGCAGGCGCGGTTGCGGCACGGCGCAAAAGAATGGGACATGCCCGAGCTGTTTTGCGACTTCGAGGGTATGAACGATCAATCGGCGTTGTTGTGGAGGGACGGAAACACGGTTCGGTTCTTTGGAGGTGGGCGGGGCGCATCGCCCTGGCTGCCGTTCAAGATGGCGGTTTCGACCAACAATGGCGCAACGTGGGAGCTATCCGTACCTGTGGTGGACAAACCGGCGAGCGACTTCACCGCGCAACCGATCGCGAATGCGTTTCGCGGCGTGGGCGGCGCAATGTACTTCGCAATGGACGCCGCGGACGATCACAGCTTCCTCTGGCGCAGCGATGATGATGGCATTCACTGGCGGGATTCCGGCGGACGCACCGGAGCGCGCCATTCGACGATCGTTCCGCTGGACGATGCGGGGCATCTGCTTTCCATCGGCGGCAAAAACACCAGCCTGGATGGTTGGTCGCCGATGAACACCTCTGACGATGGGGGTGCAACCTGGTCAGCCAGCCAACGCTCGCCATTCTCGGCGCTGGGCAGCAACCAGCGTCCCTGCCTGATTCGTCTCGCCAACGGGCATTTGTGCATGGTCACGGATTCCTACAGCCGCAAGACGGGCAACTCGCCGGAAGGCTGGGCGCTGGGCGAAGGTTGCTTCGTCGCTATCTCGAAAGACGACGGACGGACCTGGCATTTCAAGCGGTTGCCCGTCGAGTTGCCGCATGAGAAGGATCGCAAGTTCGGCACGCTCGGCTATAGCACGGTTCGCCAGGCGCCCAACGGATTGCTTCACGTCCTGGCCACGATGACGCACCCCTGCCTGCATTACGAATTCAACGAGGCGTGGGTTTATTCGGATGCGGGCGACCTCGCACCCGAAGGCAGCGGTGGCAAAGCGCAGCGGTTTCGCGAGGACTATCCGAATGGCAAGCCGCGCGTGAAGTGGACTGCGCGGATTTGTTTCAGCGGTCGTTACTTGCTCGACGGCAAGGAGACGAGCTATTACGCGAACGGCCGCAAGGAACACGAGGTCACTTACACCGAGGGGCGCAAGACGGGCTCCGAAACCTTCTGGGCTGAAGGTGGCACAAAGCTTTGGAGTTGGAAGCATAACCCAAACAAGAACACCAGCACCTGGACGCACTTCTGGCCGAACGGGCGGAAGCGCGTCGAGTCCACGTGGAACACCAGCCCGCAGGCCCGCGATTTGGCGCGCAACTTCTGCGGTTTCGTGGCGCACGGCCCCGTGAAGCATCTGGATGAGCGAGGGCGGTTGGTGCGTGAATACAAGTTCACCAATGGCGCTCTGAGCAAGGAGGTCTCCCGATGAGCCTCGCAGATTCACTCATCGTCCTGGTTTACTTCGCGATTGTCTTCGGGATTGGCTTCTATTTCTCGCGCCACCAGAAAACCACACAGGACTATTTCCTCGCGGGCAAGAACGTGCCGGGCTGGGTGGTCGTCTTCGCCGTCGTGGGGACGATGATCAGCAGCACCAGCTTCATTGGCCATCCGGGCAATGTGTATGCGCGTGACATGTGGAACCTGCCCTCGTTCCTCCTGCTGCCGGTGGTGATGATATTCGTCTCGCGCTTCGTGGTGGTGTTCTACCGACGCACGGTGCGCATGAGCATTTACAACTACCTGGAGAAGCGGTTCAGCTATGGCGCGCGGGCTTACGGGGCAGCCGCCTTCATCGTCAGCCGGGTGGTGGACATGAGCGCGACGCTGTATTTTCTCGCCGTCCCGGTTTCCTACCTGAGCGGCTTCGATGTCTGGTGGGTGATTCTCGTGGTGGGATTGGTGACGCTGGTGATGACGGTGGCCGGCGGCATTGCGGCGGTGGTTTATGCGGATGTGCTTCAAGGCGTGCTGTTGATCGGCGGCGCGTTGACTTGCCTGGGCATCATTCTGTTTCGCCAGGAGGCCGGACCGGCAGCGGTTCTTCAAACGGCGTGGGAAGGGGGCAAGTTTGGACTCGGCAACTGGTCGTTCAGTTGGGTCACGGAGAATGCCTGGTTCTATCTCGTGGGCGGTGCGATCTGGGCGGTGCAGCGCTACGCGCTGGACCAGCACATCGTGCAGAAATACCTCGTGGCGCGCACGGATCGGCAGGCGCAAGTCAGCGCTTATCTCGGCGCCATCGCGTGTCTGCCCATCTGGCTGCTCTTCTTCGTGTTGGGCGCGTGCCTCTGGGCCTTCTTCCAACTGACTGGCGGCCAGGTTCCGTCGGAGGTGGCCGCGGTGAAGGACAATATCGTGCCGTACTTCATCAAGACGCAATTGCCCGTGGGCGCAATCGGTTTGGTGGTGGCTGCACTCATGGCCGCGGCCATGTCCAGTCTCGACTCCGACCTCAACAGCATGGCGACGGTGATCGTGGACGACTACTACGCGCGCCTGCGGCCGGATTCCAGTGATCGCCAGCGGCTCTGGCTGGGGCGTGTTGCTGTGGGCGTGTTGGGGGTCATGGCCATTCTTTTCTCGCAGCTCTGGATCGGCATAGGCACGGCTCTTGAGTTTGGGGTGCAACTCTTCTCGATTGCCACGGCGGGGATGCTGGGTCTGTTTGCGCTGGGTGCATTGACGAAGCGGGCGAACGCCAAGGGCACCTTGATTGGCATCCTTGCCTGTATTGTGTTCACGGCCTGGGCAACTTTGACTTCCGTGAAGCTGCCGGCCCTCAACCGCGTATTGCTGGATCTCGGCCCGTTCAACTACGGTCTGCATCCCTATCTGATCGGTGTGCTGAACCATGCGATCCTGTTTGGGGTCGGTTTTATGGCGAGTCTGTTGATTGGGCGCAAGGCGCTGCAGACACAGCCGGGTTGTGAGACTGTTCCCAGCGTATGAACTCCATCACGCTTCTCCAACCTTCGCGGATCGTTGTCGGCAACGGCTGCGCGCTGGAATGCGCGGATTGGTTCGCTAAACGTGGTGTGCGGCGCGTATTTCTTGTCGCGAGCGCGCCTGTCGTGGAGGTGCTCCAGCCGTTGATCGAGGCTTTGGGCAAAGCAAACGTGGCGATCGTCCGTGCGCCTTTTGTGGATCGCGAGCCAACGATCGCATCGTTTGAATCTGTGCTTCAGGTCGCGCGTGCGGAGAACGTCGAAGCCGTATTGGGAGTTGGTGGCGGCAGTCCGATGGACGTGGCCAAGCTCGTCGCGGCATTGACCCGCAGCCAGCAAAAGGTCCAGGACGTTTTCGGAATCAACCTGCTGCGAGGCCGTGAACTGCCGCTGGTCTGTCTGCCGACTACGGCAGGGACAGGAAGCGAGGTTTCGCCCAACGCCATCTTGCTCGATGAAGCAGACGAACTGAAGAAGGGCGTGGTCAGTCCGCACCTGGTGCCGGACGCAGCGTTCGTGGACCCGCTGCTCACGCTTTCCGTGCCGCCAGCGGTGACCGCAGCAACCGGCCTTGACGCGCTCACGCATTGCATCGAGGCGTTCGCCAACAGGTTTGCACATCCGCTGGTGGATGCCTATGCGCTTCAAGGTATCCGGCTCATTGCCGCGAATCTCGAACGCGCCGTGCGCCATGGCAAGGATGCAGAAGCCCGCGCGGGCATGGCTATGGGCAGCCTTTGTGGCGGCCTCTGTCTCGGTCCGGTGAACACGGCCGCGGTGCATGCGCTGGCATATCCGCTGGGCGGTCGTTTCCACATCGCGCATGGTGTTTCCAATGCCGTGCTGCTGCCGCACGTGTTGCGTTTCAATCTTCCCAGTGCTCCAGCCCGCTACGCGGCGATGGCTTCGGCGTTGGGCGTTGCCGGCAAGCACACGGAATCTGAGACAGCCGCACACGGCATCGAGCGCATCGTCCGCACCTCCAAAGCCTGCGGTGTCCCGCAGCGGCTTTCCCAACTGGGCGTGCCACGCGACGCGATCCCCGCCCTGGCCAAGGCTGCGATGCAGGTCACGCGGTTATTGCAGAACAACCTTCGCACGGTGACGGAAGCGGACGCCGTGCAGATTTACGAGGCGGCGTTTTAAGATGCAGCGCGGAACGAAACATCACGGAGTGGTGGTGCCGATGGTCACGCCGGTCACGTTGACCGGCGCGATTGACGAACCAGCCGTGGACCGCCTGATCGAGTCCCTGATCGCGGGCGGCGTGGACGGCATTTTCGTGCTCGGCACGACCGGAGAAGGCGTTTCCGTTCCGCCCACGACCCGGCTGCGTTTGGTGGACCTCACGGTCGCGCGCGTGAAGCGGCGCGTCCGGGTCTATGCCGGCATCGGCGACGCCCCCGACCAAGCGGTCACGTTGGGCAACGAGTATCTGGACGCCGGCGCTGATGCGCTGGTCGCACGTCCACCGGTTTCGTATCCCGTCAGCGAACTACTGCCGTGGTATCGCTCGCTGCTCGACGGCCTGAGCGGCCCGTCGATCATCTACAACATTCCGGCGATGACAAACGTCTCGATCCCGCTCGACGTGGTGGGGCAGTTGGTGGGCCATCCGCGATTGGCGGGCATCAAGGATTCGGAGAACAGCCGGAAACGATTGGATGAATTGCTGCTGCGCGTTGGGGGACGATTGGATTTCTCTGTGTTCGTCGGCGTCGGCGTGTTGATGGCAGATGGCCTGAGGCTGGGGGCCGACGGGATTGTGCCCAGCGTTGGGAACCTCATTCCGGACGTGTGCCGCGACATGTGGTCAGCAGCGAAGCGGAAGGATTGGAGCACCGTGGATCGCTGCGGCGACAGGATGAGGGCGGTCGCCGCGCTCTATCAGAATGGCCGCACCCTGGGCGAGTCTTTGGCCGCGTTGAAGGCTGCGTTGAATTGCCGTGGCCTCTGCGGGCTGAATGTTCTGCCGCCACTCGTTCCCCTCTCGGAAGGCGAACTGTCGCCGTTGCGCAGTGCGATGACGGCGCTGGAGCTGTTGCTTTGAAGCGACGAATCAGACGAACTTGCGGATGGAAGACGAGCCACCCAGTGCAGTGAAGCCACCGCCCCGTAGCGCAGACTTGCAGCCCGTAGCGCGGATTTGTAATCCACATGCGGCTGAAAGCTCCGAGGCCCCCGGCGTGAGTGAACACCCAGCCGAATGCAATTCGACGGTACAGCAGACTGCAAGTCTGCGCTACGAGCCAGGAACCCGCACTCGACCCGTTCTCGGTCTCACGATGGGCGATCCCGCCGGGGTTGGTCCAGAACTGTGCCTGCGCGCGTTGGCTGAACCTTCTGTTCTCGACGTTTGCGTGCCGGTGCTGTTCGGCGACGTTGGTGTGCTGCGGCTCGCGGCAGAAACCTGTGCCCGGCTCGCGGCTGTCCCGGCCGCAGCGACTTCCCAGACCCAAGTCCCGGGCGAATGCGAAACCTGTTCTGCAGGCGACGTGACTGCGGCTGGGACAGCCGCGCGCCGGGCGGGGGGCGGGGGCGGGCGGGGGCCCCCCCCCGCCGCGGCGCCCCCCCCCCCCGCGCCGGGCGGGAATGCACACCATCGGCTCAGGCGATTTCAGGATTCTCTCTCTTGCGGAATGGCAACGCTGCGGGCCGGTGACAGAATTCACCGTTGTGGACTGCGCTGCTGTGGACGCTGCGATTGTGCTGCCCGGTAGGGTCGCCGCCGGCTGCGGCCGGGCGGCGTTCGCCTACATTGAGCACGCGATCAAGGCGGCGCTCGCAGGCAAGATTGCGGGCGTTGTCACGGCACCCATCAACAAGGAGGCCCTCCATTTGGCGGGCGTCCCGCATCCCGGGCACACGGAAATCTTCGCCGCGCTCACCGGCGCGAGGCGTAGTTGCATGATGCTGCGCTCGGACGTGTTGACGGTCAGCATGGTCACCACGCACATCGGATTCACCGACGTGCCGAAACAGCTTTCGGTCGAGCGCGTGCTCGATGTGATTGAACTGACCGCCGAAGCCATGCAGCGGATGCTGGGTCGCGCAGCGAGGTTAGCGATCTGTGGTTTGAATCCTCATGCGGGCGAGCACGGGTTGTTCGGGCAGCGCGAAGAGGAGCGTTTCATCGAACCGGCCGTTGCCCAAGCCCGGCAACGAGGTATTGCTGTGGAAGGGCCGCTGCCACCGGACGCAGCATTCACAACGAACATCCGGAAGAATTATGACGCCATCGTCACGCTCTACCACGACCAGGGCCACATCCCGTTCAAGATGCTGGCGTTTGACACCGGCGTAAACGTCACGCTTGGCCTGCCAATCATTCGCACCTCCGTGGACCACGGCACGGCATTCGACATCGCGTGGAAAGGCCTGGCCAGCCCGACGAGCCTTCTCGCTGCGGTCCGCGTGGCCGCCAGCCTGGCGGCGGGCGTGAAACCGGAGGCGGCCCAAGCATGATCGGCGTCATCGCGGATGACTTCACCGGGGCCGCCGAACTGGGCGCCGTGGGCGTGCGCTACGGGTTGCGTTCAGAAATTGTCCTGTCCGGAATGCCTGGCAACACCTCGGACCTGATCTGCTTGGATACTGATTCGCGACTCTGCATTCCCAATGATGCCGGGCGTCGCGCGGTCGGGGCAGCCATGCATTTGCGCGAATCGGGAGCGAGTTGGATCTACAAGAAGGTGGATTCGGTGCTCCGCGGCCCTGTGACGGCGGAAGTGGAGGCCTTGCTCCACGCGCTGGGCCTGAACGGTGCGTTGCTCGTTCCCGCGAATCCGGCGATGGGACGAGCCATCAGTGGCGGCGAGTACTTCATCGGTGACCGGCCGATTCATGAGACGGACTTTGCCCGCGATCCAGATTACCCGCGATGTTCGCCGCGGGTGGTCGAGTTGCTGGCGCAACCGCGGGACTTCGCTCTGTTCGTTTGCAGAGTGAATGATCTGCTGCCCACGTCCGGCATCATTCTCGGCGAAGCCCGCTCACCAGCGGATCTACGATCCTGGGCCGCGCGGTTCTGCGCGGGGAAGTTGCCGGCGGGGGGGGCAGAGTTCTTTGCCGCTTTGTTGCAAGCAAACGGCCACGCCCAAAAAGGACCAAGCTCCGATCAGACCTGCGGCGCGGAACCTGATCAGAAGCTGTTTGTCTGCGGCAGCACCAGCGATGCTTCCGGCGAATTCGTCAAGGAGGGGGTGCGACAGGGCACTCCGGTGTTCGGACTCCCGATGGAGTTGGCACATGGCGCCAACTTCGAAATGCCAGCAGCGGCGTCCCTCGCGCGGCAGGCTGTGACGGCGTTGCAGACCCGTCAGCGGGTGATTCTGCATATCGGACTGCCGCGAGTGCGGGATGCCTGCCTGTCGCGCCGATTGGTGACGTATTTGGTGGAGGTTGCGGAGGCGGTGCTCCGTCAGGCAGGCGCATGCCATGTTTTTGCTGAGGGCGGCGCTACCGCCGTTACGCTTGCGCGAAGGCTTGGCTGGTCACGGCTAAAGGTCTTGCGCGAAGAGTGCGCCGGTGTCGCCACGCTGCTGCCCGAAGGCAGCGGGGGGCTTTGGCTGACCGTCAAGCCCGGGAGTTATCCCTGGCCGCGCGGATAGATTGGGCCGGATCGAGCAGGGCGGACGGTCGGTCGCCCTGAGTTCCAATCTGGAGAGTGAAACCGGAATGGACAAAGCAGGCCGAAATATGCTAACGGGAGGGCAATGGCGTTAAGGCGTGACCAGTCCGACAACTTGACCTTCGTGGAGCCGTCACCGGTTGCCCGCCGACTGCTCTGGCATTTGTTTTCCGTCGGCTCAAGACGGGTGGAGGAGTTGGATCATCATGCCTCGTTCGAGAAGCCAGGCGCGCACCTCTTTTGGGCGCAGTCGGGGTCGGGCATACTGGAATACGAGAACCGGCGGTTCGCGCTCCACCGTGGGCGCAAGGTCTGGCTGGCGGACATGAGCAAGCCGCGGACCTACCTCCCGGCCAAGGACCACCATCTGACGATCATGGGATTCCGCTTTGGCGGTCCCGGGTTGGAATTCTGGCACGAGGAGATTCGCCGGGGCCTGAGTTCAGAATTCACCGTGGAGGACTTTGGATTCGTGAAGCGGACCTATGCCGAGTTGCTGCGCCTGGCACGTCGCAAACCGACGGGCTGGGAATGGCAGGTGCACTTGCTCATCACCCACATGCTGGGGAGGTTGCTGATCTCGCGCGGGCTATTGGGGTCGCCGCAAGACGAGCTTCCGGCGCCGGTGGCGCGCGCTCTCAATGCCATCTCCGCCAATCCGTTACGCGATTGGAAGGCCCGGGAGCTGGCCGCGGTCGCCAAGGTCAGTTATTCGGGCCTCCGCGACCTGTTTCGGAAGTCAGGCCAGGGAACCATTCACCGACACATCCAGCAGGCACGTTTGGATCAAGCGAGATTGCTGCTCGCTGATCGGCGGCTGTCGGTGAAAGATGTGGCGGCGCAATTGAATTTCTCCAGCGAGTTTTACTTTAGCCATTTCTTCCGTCACCATGCGGGCATGAGCCCGACGGAACACCGGCGGCATCTGGAATCCTGACCCAGGTGGCGTGCCCCTGGGGACAAAGGCATTGGCCCGCTGGCATTTCTCACATGCGATTTGCCATTTTTCAGATTACGCTAAAAAGCGCGGCGTGCTAGTAGTCTGAGGTTCACCTGCGCGTGCCCAGCCCGGCGGTCTTGACGGGATGGTCGAACGCCGGAAGGATGGCGGTGCGGCGGTGTGGACAGGTTAAGTGTATGAATGGTCAAAGGCGTCCTTGGAACATGAAAAGACCCGAGTTGGCGAGAGTGCCTCGCGGATTCAGTCACGCCATGGGTTTCACCCTCATCGAACTGCTGGTCGTCATCGCGATCATTGCGATCCTTGCCGGCATGCTTTTGCCGGCGCTGAGCAAGGCGAAAGGGAAGGCCCAAGCGGTTTCCTGCATGAGCAACACCAAACAGATCACCCTGGGATGGATGTTGTTCTGTGGCGACAACGACGACGTCATCCCAAGGAAGATTGTCCCTAACGGAGCGGACTGGACGGCCAACTCGGACAATACGAACGCCTTCAGGCTGACCAATCCGAACGAACCGGACAACTCGATGTTAGGACCGTACGTAAGATCGCCCGGTGTTTACAAGTGCCCGGCGGACAAGTACCAGTCTCCGCTAAACCCAGGACCGCGCGTGTTAAGCGTGGCAGCGAACGCTTACCTGGGGGAGACCGGCTTGAGTCCCTCCCCGAACCAAATCCCAGGGCGCGTTTATCCCAGCAAGGGATACAAGAAGCTCACCCAACTACTCAAACCCGGCCCGGCCATGACTTTTGTCACTGTGGACGAGCACCCGGACAGCATTGATGATGCGGTGTTCCATTCCGTGGGTGGCTCCTCGCCGGCAGCTGCGCAGTTTCGCAATCTCCCTGCCAACTATCATTATGGCGGCGGATGCAACTTCTCGTTCGTGGATGGTCACTCGGAAATCCACAAGTGGTCGGGGGTCCTGAAGAACCTGCCGGTTAAATACATCAAGCAAGGAATGCTCTCCATTACCACCGGGGGAGACATCATGAACAACGCAACAGACTACAACTGGCTGAACGACCGGCTTCCGTACGATTGAATTCATTGTTGCCGGGTTGCCCTGTTGGGTAAAGCTCAGGGCGGCCAGGTTTCCGGATCAAGATAACGACCGCCAGGGTGATTGACATGTCTCCGAATTCCTCTCCGACCCAAACCTTAAACCCCAAACCATCTCCACCATGAGAACCCAGACCCCCAACCCCAGTCTGATGCGGCGTAGCGCCCAAATGTCCGTCGCGCTGTTCCTCACGGCCCTGATCGGCCTCAGCTTTTCGGCCCGGGCGCAGACCGCCACCGTAATCGCCCAGCCCATCCGCGTCACCGTGCCGGTGAGTTCCACCGACTCCAACGGCGTCGCCTTCACCGCCACGGTGACCAATGTGGTAAGCCCCGTCACATTCAGCGTCGCCTCTCTGCCCGCAGAAGCGGGGTACAGCTTCGACACGAACAATGTGACAGCAACCGCCTCAGGGGTGTTGACGCTCAACACCACGAACATCTCCGAAGGCATTCACCCGTGTACATTCGAGGCCACTGGCGGAGCCGCCAACTCGCTGTCCCTCACCCTGCAATCGGCCCACATCTGGACCGGCGCAGGGTTCACCAATGGCGACACGGCCAACTTCTCCGCCGCCACCAACTGGGCCGGCGGGAATATCCCGGGCCCGGCTTCCGATGTTGTGCTGACGGATTCGGGCGGCGTGGCTGACGCCGACACGACCAACAATGTTTGGATCACCACCGACGCCGAGATCGGTTCCCTGCGCCAAGCCATCACCTCCGGCGGCACGCGGCGACATAACATCTACATTGACCCAGGCGTGACGTTCAAGATCACTGGTTCGAATTGCCTATCAGTCCTGCGTGATCGCTCCGACACCTCCCAGGAGTGGCGTCTGGCCTTCTTCGGCGAACAGGGAACGCTGGTGGTGAGTAACCAAACCGCCGACATCCGGACATTCAATACCGAGAACCAAAACGGCCGCTTGCTGTTGGATGGCTTGGGTACCCTCATCGCCGACGTGAACCAGATTCACATCTCCGATTACAGCGTGTATCCCAACTACGACAACCTGAAGGCCAACGGGTATCGGGATGCGGCCCTGCCTCGGCGCATGCCTCCCGGTCACAATTATCTCGCCCGGACCAACATTATCACCTGCCGCTTCGCCGGCGACCCGAACGATTGGAGTGACCCGACGTTCCGGTTTTACTCAATGGTGGTGGGGAACAACCTGCAGTTCGGGACCACCCAGCGCCAACCTTTTCGCCTGGGCATCTCGAACCTTTTCCAGATGAACAGCATTTGTTTCGCCCATGCCGGAGTCTCTATGGATCAAGGCGGGGCGGTGGTGTTCAACCCTGCCTTCACGGCCTCGAATTGTGTGGCCATCTTCCGCGGTGCGGACGGAGGGCGCATGGCGATGTTCGCCTTGGCCGACAACGCCGGCCCCGGTCCTTGCAGCAGCCATAGCAAGGCGGTTGTGGATTTCACCGGGGGTACGGTGGATGCGCTGGTGGATCGCCTGTATCTTTCACGCAATCGAACCAACGCCAGTGACGCTAGTGGCCAATCCGTGCTGACCATGGTGGCAGGGACGTTCGACGTCAACAACGCCATCATCGGCTACCAGGGACAGGGGAACAATCAGGGGACAGGCCTCGGTTATTGTTACGCCACCTTGAATGTTCACACGGCGGCGGTGTTTCGAGTGAACCAGACCTTGGAACTAGGCCATACGACAGCCGATGCTGGCCACGCCACGGCGGCGGAATCGGGCTATGGACGCATCGTCATGAATGGCGGTGGCACCCTGATGGCCAGCAACATCACGGTCGGTGGCGTCACCAAGGTGTCCGTGAACAATGACATCATCCTGACCAGCGGCAGCCGGCTCATCGTCACCAACGGCATGGGCGAGGACATCGCCGGCGGAAGGATGCATCAGCTCAGCATGAGCGATTCGTCCCTGACCTTGCACGTCGCCGACGGCGATCCTCATGTCTTCGTTGGTAGCCTGGTTACCGGCGGTTCGGGCAATACCATCAACATCGCCTCGATGCCCGAGTTCCCGGCCTATCCCGCGGAGGTTACCCTCATCAGCTTCCAAACGGGCTCGGGCAATTTCACGGCCGGCTCGATGCCGTCCGGCCTGAACGGCAGCATCCAGAACAACGCCAATTCCATCGTGCTGATTGTGGACACGAACGCGCCGCAAACGCTCGTTTGGAAAGGGAATGTCAACGGCAATTGGGATTTCAGCACGATGAACTGGGTAACCGCGGATGGCACGCCGACGAATTTCCACAACGGCGACTTCGTGGTCTTCGATGACTCAGCGAGCAGCGCCAGTGTCACCCTCAGCGCCGACGTGCAGCCCGGCCAGTCGCCGACCGCACCCGGAATGACCGTCAGCAACAATGTGCTAAGCTATACCTTCGGCGCGGGTGGCGGGTCGGTGCAGGGCTCCAAGCTGTTCAAGCAAGGCAGCTCCAGCCTCACCCTCAACGCCCCCATGCAAAGCTCATTGGAAGTCACCGAAGGCACGGTCATGGGCACGGCGGACATTGGTTCGACGCTCGTCCGTGCCGGGGCCTCGCTCGCTTACTCCGGCAACATCAACGGCGGGCTCACTTCCGCCGGCACCGTCAGCAGCGCGGGCCGAATCACCGGCCCGCTAACCCTGCAAGGAGGCAGTTTCCAGAACCTCGGCTACGTGAACGACAGTTTCACTCCGGGACCGATGTCGGTATCATCCGGGGTGCTCATCACCAATGCGGTTGGTGCCGAGATGGCCTTTTCAACTTCGTGGACGCTCAGCACCAACGCTGTGCTTGCCAACTTCGGCACCATCTACCAGGGCGGTCCCGCGGGGGGCAACGGAGGCTTGAACGTCAACTTTGGCGGTCTCCTGACGGGCACCGGCACAATCTCGGCGGCATCCGGCGTGGCCATCAAAGACGGTCGGGTCAGCATCAACGACGGCGGCCGCCTGGTGCTGGGCGGCGCTCCCCTTGGCAGCATGACCATTCTAACCCGGCTCGATTTCATGCCGGGCTCGACCAACATCTTCCGCGTAAACGCCGCCACGCCGGCCAGCGACGTTATCAACACCCTCGAGATGAATTACCGGAACGGCACTATTCTCCTGGACAAAACGGCAGGAGACTACAGCGCGGGCCAGAGCTTCAATCTGCTCAACCCGGTGTTCGGCTCCAACGTGCCGGACAATCCGACCAATAACATTTATTACCTGTTTGTTCCCGCCGCGCCGGCGTTCGGTCTGAAATGGGATCACACGGATCTGGTCACCTATGGCGCACTCAAGACGGCCAACATCACCACCACCGCGGTGACCTTGGGAAGTTCAACCGTCTTCGACGGAACGAACTATACCTTCACGTTGTCCTGGCCGGAGGAATACATCGGTTGGCGACTGGAAGGGCAAACTACAAACAGTCTCCAGGTGGGGCTCAGCACCAATTGGGTGACCATCGCCAATTCGTTCCGAACCAACCAAATCATCATCACCATTCCCACCAACAATCCGCCCGCGATCTCCAACGCCTATTACCGGCTTGTGTATCCGTAGCCTTTGACGACGGGAGTGCAGGCAGCAGGATCAGAAGGGCACCGGGG
>CAYJNU010000035.1:0-16363 GCA_964371005.1 uncultured Verrucomicrobiota bacterium
CGGGTGGGGGGTCGTCCATGATCAACACCGGCAGCGCCAGCGGCTTGGGCGGGGGTTTCTCCGATTCAAACCGTAATGGCACCGGCCCGGTACAAGGCAAGTAGCCGGAAGCCCTTGCCTCCGACCCGAGCACCCCGCTGCTGGCGATGGCGCAAACCACGCCGACCAGCCTGCGGGCCGTGAAAGATCGTTTGTTCATGCGTTGAATCGCTTCTGTGGACCGAGCCCACTGCTCCACCAACCGGCTCACTGGCTCGCAAATCGCCGGCGGGCGGACACCATGTCCGTTCATCGCTACATCGGCAATCCTGGCGGCCACTTGAGCGAAAAACGTCAGAAGCTCGTCCTTTGGATTCAAGTTCTTGCGCGGAATGCCGATGACTCCGTGGAACATCAAGCTGAACTATGATTGAAGTGCTCACGCCCAACAGTGCGGGCCGGTTGAGCCGCAAGGAAATCACCACGCGGCTGGCAACTTGTCCCTACTTGCCTTCGTTGAGCAGCATCAACAAGGCGCTGCAAGGTTTGCTCATGGCCGAACAGCGCTACTCGGCACAAATTTCCGAGATCGTCCGCCGCGACCCCAGCCTGACCGCCCGGCTCCTGCGCCTGGTCAATTCCGTCTATTACGGCCTCACCACCCCGGTCAACAGCATCGAAGAGGCGGTTTTCTACCTGGGCGTGCGCCAAATCCGCCAACTCACGATGGTCACGCCCATCATCGAAGATTTCCAGCGCCTCACCCGTCAGTGTCCCTTCCCTTGGCGCGAGTTCTGGCAACATTGCATCGGCACCGCCATCCTCACCCGCGAGGTCGTCAGCTCGGTGCAGTCGCCGGCGGATGAGTCTGATTACGTCGCGGGCCTCGTGCATGACATGGGGAAGATCGTGATGGCCTGGACGGCGCCGGAGCATTTCACGGAGATTCACCAACTCGCCTCCCAAGGCACGCAAGACCTCATCGCCATCGAAAGCGAAGTCTTCGGCATGGACCACTGCGAACTAGGCGCGCTCTATCTGGAACGGCATCGCCTCCCCGACCTCATGATCAAGACCGCTCGCTTCCATCATGAACCGGAAAAGGCCGACGCCCACGAAGCCATCATCGCCTCCGTGCAGATTGCCGACCTCCTCATGCGCAACGCCCAGATTGGATGCAGCGGCAATTTCGTTCCTGTCTCCCGCGAGCAATACATGGCCGCATCGGGTTGGAGTGTGCTCTTTCCGAATGCCGTCGACGCCGAGCATGCCATTGCCAGGGCCTCGCTCCATCGCAGCCTGGAACATCTGCCCCACGTGCTGGAAGGCTTGGTGTAAACCGGCCGCCGGTGGTGTTCCCGACGGTCGTTGCGGACACCGGGTTGCTTGGCTTGGCCGCTTCAGCGCATGCTGACGCTCAAATCTTCTCCGGGGCAACCCACGGCTTGCGACGCTCGCGATCGAGATACTGGTTGGCGTCTTTGTCGCCGATGAATTCTTCCTTCACCGGGTCCCACTTCAGCTTGCGGCCCGTCCAGCGGGCGATGTTGCACAGGTGGCAGACGGTGGCCGAGCGGTGGCCGATCTCCACATCGGCAATCGGCTTGGCGCGCGACTTGATGCAATCGAGCCAGTTCTTCTGGTGATTGTCGTTGAAATCGGACGGGCGTTTCCGCAGCGCGTCAATGGCCAGTTCGTCGGGGTCGGATTCGCACCGGCCGCGAGCGATCGCCACGCGTCCCTTCTCGCCGTAGAAGACAGCGCCGCCCATGGTCGCCTCGTCGCCCGTCTCCACGAACACGCCGTTGGCATAACGGAAGAAATACTTCGGCTCCCGGCAAATCTTGTCGCCGCGTTCCTTGCTCTCGGACTTGGTGTAGGTCGGCGGATCAAACTTCCCGCCTTCGGTCCAGATCTCGACGGGCCCGGTGTCGTCCATGCCAAGGGCGCACTGAATCTGATCGAAGCCATGCGCGCCCCAGCCGGTCATTTCGCCGCCGCTGTACGGACGGAACGAGAGCCAACCCGGATTCGCGCGCGGCAGGTAGAGGTCCTGGTTGAACGGCGCTTTTGGATTTGGCCCGCACCACATCTCCCAGTCCAGTTCGTCCGGCACCGTTTGGGCGGGCAGGGCGCCTTCCCATGGGCTGGGATAATTGTAGGCGATCACCTTCGAGATTTTGCCCAGGCCGCCCTTGCGAATGAGCTCGCAGCCCGTGTAATTCTGCCACTGCGAGCGCTGCTGGCTGCCGACTTGGAAGACGCGGTTGTACTTGCGCGCCGCCTGCACCATCAAGCGCCCTTCGCGGATCGTCAGTGTCATTGGCTTCTCAACGTAGAGATCCTTGCCCGCCTGGCAGGCATGGATGCAGATGAGCAGCCGCCAGTGTTCCGGTGTGGCGGTGACGATGGCGTCCACGTCCTTCCGTTCAAGCAACCGGCGATAATCCTGGAAGGCCACGGCGTTGTGCTTGGTGGCGGACTCGCGGGCGCGTTTCATGTTCACGTCCGCCACGGCGACGTAGCGTGCCTGGGGCAGCTTGAGCAGACCCGCCAGCAACCCGCTCGCCTGACGGCCAATGCCGATGAAGCCGAGGCCGATGCGGTCGTTGGCTCCGGGTTGGCCGTGGGCGGCGAGGACGCCGGCGGGCAAGATTTGCGGAAGCACCAGGCTGGTCGCGGCCAGCGTTGAGGCGCGGAGGAAATCGCGTCGTGAAAACCGCGAGCCGGAGGTGGGGGGATTCTTCGTCGTGTTCATGGTCAAAGCGCGTTGTCGAAGAGTTTTCCTCGATTGGATGGCTTTTGGCGAGATGAAATTCACGGCGCTTCGCCGGAGACACGAAACCCAAGCGGTGGGCAGAGGCAAGAAATGAGAGTTACCTCTGCGCCGCAGCCGGCTAGACTGCCCCCCATGCGTATCACTGGCGGAAAAGCGGGACGGCGGATTCTAAGAGTGCCGAAAGGTCTGGCCGTGCGGCCCACGCCCGACCTCGTCAAGCAGGCGGTGTTCAACAGCCTTGGGGCCCGAGTCGTGGGCGCGCGGGTGCTGGAACTGTTTGCCGGCACGGGTGCGCTCAGCCTCGATTGCCTCAGTCGCGGTGCGCTTTCCGCCGTGTGCGTGGAGAAATCCTCCCGCCATGCCGCGGTGCTCCGGCAGAACTGCCTCTCCGCCGGGTTCGCGCCAGAAAACCTGCAGGTCCGGGTCCAAGACGTCTTCGCCGTGTTGCCACAATTGGTGGAAACAGGGCAACAATTCGACCTCATCCTTGCCGACCCGCCCTACGGTGAAAAAAACGTGGGCCGGCGCTCCCAATCGTTCGCGCAACAACTGCTCGACAATCCGGTACTCCCGAAAGTCCTGGCCACGGGTGGACGGTTCGTGCTCGGTCACGCTCGCCGCGACACGTTGGAAGTCCCGCCCCCGTGGCGCGAAGTCAAACTGATGAAACACGGCGACAGCATGATGCGGTTTTTGGAAAGTGACGCTCAACGCGCGCAATGCGAGGAAACCGACGTGGCGCCTGTTGCTTGACCGTGAGACCGGGTTTTGGAACGTTCCCGGCATGATTCGGCCAAACCGCGCTCCCATTTTCCCCATCGCCGTGGTATTCGTTGCCCTCGTGCAAACGACGTTGCCCCAAGCCAAACCGGAAATCGCCCTCGTCGCCTCCCCACGCGTGCAAGCCATCGTGGACCGGGCCGCGAAGACGGCGATCGAGGAATTCGCGGAGCAGAAACTCCAAACCAACGAACTGGCCATCACGCTCGTGGACTTGCGGAACCCTCAGAAGCCGGAGCGGGGCAGTTTTCGCGGCGGCGAGCAGGTTTATCCGGCCAGTGTGGTGAAGTTGTTCTATCTCGCTGCGGCGCACCAGTGGATGGAGGATGGCAAGTTGCAGGACACGGAGGAATTGCGTCGGGCCATGCGGGACATGATCGTGGATTCCTACAACGAGGCAACCGGCCTGGTGGTGGATAGCCTGACCGGTACAACGAGCGGTCCGGAGCTTTCGCCAGCGGACATGGAGACGTGGTATGCGAAGCGCAACGCGGTAAACCGCTGGCTCGTCTCGCTCGGCTACCAGAACATCAACGTGAATCGTAAGCCGTGGTGCGAAGGGCCGTACGGCCGTGAGATGCAATCGGTGAAACTGCACAAACCGAATCACCGCAACTGGCTGACGACGGATGCGACGGCGCGGTTGCTCACGGAAATCGTCACGGGCCGCGCGGTCACTCCGGAGCGCAGCCGGCAGATGATGGAACTGCTTCAGCGACGGCCATTCGACAAGGACGCGGAACGGCAGTCCACGGAATACACGGGGCCGGCGCTGCCGCCGGGCGCGAAGCTGTGGTCCAAGGCCGGTTGGACGAGCGAGACACGGCACGACGCGGCTTACGTCGAACTGCCGAACGGTGCGAAGTTTGTTTTCGTGGTGTTCACGGTGAACCACGCGACCGAAAAGGAGATCATTCCTGCCGTGGCGCGGAAGGTGGTCGCAGAGATGTCAGCGCCGTAGTGGCCCGGTTACTCGTTGCTCGGATAGGAGCCGAGGACTTTGACGAAGTTGCAGTGCTCGCCGAGCAGGGCGAGCGCCTTGGCGATCCGCTTGTCTTCCACGTGGCCGTCAATATCGATGAAGAAGAAATACTCCCAGACCTTCCGTTTGCTGGGGCGCGATTCGATCTTCGTCATATTGATGCGGTGACGGCGGAAGGCGGCCAGGGCGCTGTGCAGCGCGCCGGCCTTGTGGGTCACACTCATCATCAGGCTGGTGCGATCCTTCCCGCTGGGCGGGGTGGACTGGCGGCCCAGCACCAGGAAACGCGTCGCGTTGGCGACGTTGTCCTGAATGTCGTGATCGAGCACGGGCAGATCGTACTTCTCGGCGGCGAGCAGCCCGGCGATGGCCGCCGAGTTCTTCGCGGTAACGGCCAACTCAGCCGAGCGGGCGTTCGATGAAGTTTCGATGATCTCCACCCGAGGCAGATGGGCCTGAATCCAGCCTCGGCATTGGCCGAGCGACTGCGGATGCGTGAAGAGCTTCTCGATCTGGTTGCGCCGGCATTTGCTCAAAAGACAGTGCTGCACCGGCAGGACGATTTGAGACACGATCTTCAACTCGCTGTCCACGAACATGTCGAGCGTATGGGTGACCACGCCTTCGGTGGAATTCTCGACCGGCACCACGCCGTAATCTGCACGGCCCTTGCTGACTTCAGAGAAAACGTCCGTGATGGTTTTTTGCGAGGAGTAGCGCAAGCTGGCGCCGAACCGCCGGATCGCCGCCTGATGCGTGAAGGTGGCTTCCGGCCCGAGGTAGGCGACGCACAGGGATTTTTCCAGCGCCAGCGCCGCAGACATGATCTCGCGATACACCGCCTGCATCTGCTCGTTGGTCATCGGGCCGACGTTGTGGGAGCAAACCCGATTGAGCACGGCGCGCTCGCGGTGGGGCGCGTAAATCTCCTGCCCGGCTTTGCGTTTGAACTCGCCGATGGCCAGCACGTGTTTGGTGCGATCGTTCAGCAGCCGGACGATCTGCGTGTCCAGCTTGTCAATCGCCTTACGATGTTCAGGGATGTGCATGTGTATCGTAGAATGCGGCAGGGCAGATTCTGATGCAAACTGCTTTACTCTCAGGCTGAAGCAATAGGGCTGGCGGTTTCCGGCACGGGGTTCTCAGATGCTGCCGGAGACTCGCCCGAACCAGGGTCTGGCTTTTGCCCTTCGCCTCCGGGTTCCAATTTCAACTGCTCGGGCAGTGCGGTGGCCAGGCCCGCTTCAACGGTGACCAGCGAGGGCGGTTTCTCAACGACGATCCGCCGCAACTCATCGGCCGCGGGGAGGTCCTCAAGATTCCGCAGGCCGAAGTATTCCAAAAACAGGGGCGTGGTGCCGTAGGTCATCGGACGCCCGACTACTTCCGCGCGGCCAACGCCCTCCACCAGGCCGCGTTCCAGCAGCGTCTGCATCACGCCATCCACGCTCACGCCGCGAATCTGCTCGATCTCGGCGCGGGTGATGGGTTGCCGATACGCCAGGATGGCCAGGGTTTCGAGCGCCGGCTGCGAAAGCCGCGGCGGGCGAGCCTTTACACCCACGAGCGCCCGCACCCACGGGGCGAAGTCAGGCTGCGAGACGAATTGCCACGCGCCCGCCACACAAACCAACCGGTAGGTGCGCTGGGCGGTTTCGTGCTCCTGTGCGAGTTGTGTAAGCGGCGCTTCCAAGTCGGCTTCCTTGATCTTGCGGAAGACCCGGGTCGCCTCGGTGGCGTCATCGCCGCTGGCAGCGGCAACCAACACGTCGCGAAGTTCCTTCGCCGTGAGCGGCTTTTGCGCGGAGAACAGAAGCGATTCCAGAATGAATTTCAGTTCCATGCTACGGAGATTGGGAGTTGGCCGGTTCGGGTGCAGCGGACGGTGCATGCGGTCCCCCTGAGACTTCGGCGCCGGAGGCTTCAGCCGGGGCGATGTGACTCGCACGGAAGATTTCAATCTCGCCGAATTCCTCCGTCTGCGCGGCGCGAATCTGGCGGAGGCGGATCAGCTCCAACACGGCGAGGAACGTAACCACGACCTCGAAGCGGCTGGTCACGCCTTCGAAGAGTTCAGCGAACCGCAGGTGCGCGCGATCGGTTACCGCGCGCAGAATGTGCTCGATCTTCTCGCTGACGGTCCACTTGTCCTCGAAGACATCGCGGGAATCCTCGGGCGTGGCAAAGCGCTTGAGCACGTTGCTGACGGCGTTGAGAAGGTCGAAGATCGAGGCTTCGGCTTTCGGCCGGGCTGGTTCGTCGGCGAACTCCGGCTTGCCCGGGACGCGCGGGAAGGTGTTTTCCTGCAGCGACTCCAACTCCTGCAAGCGCCCCGCTGCGTCCTTGAATTTCTTGTATTGGACGAGTTGACGGATGAGTTCCCAGCGCGGGTCGGGTCCGTCGTCCTCACCTTCCACCTGGGCCTGCTGGTCCACCGGCAGCAATTCGCGGCTCTTGATGAGCATGAGCGTGGCCGCCATGACCACGAACTCGCCGGCGATCTCGAGGTCGAACTGGCGCATCAGCTCGATGTATTCGATGAACTGCGTGGCCAGCTTGGTCAGGTTGACTTCGTAAATGTCCACCTCCTCCTTTTTGATGAGGTAAAGGAGCAAATCAAGCGGGCCTTCGAAGACCTCGAATTTGACTTTGTATTCGGCCATGAAATCGGCGCCTTGTGGGGCGCGGGACAAAGCGAATCCTAGAAGGCAGAGCCAGGCTTGGCAACGTCAGAACAGGCCGCGACCCGCCGGCGCAAGGCCACCCTGCGCCGCGACGGCGGACCTCGGTTTTGAGCGCGCCACAGGACTTGCGCAGCTTCTTCTGCCACCACCACAGCTCGTGGACGATTTGACTCCGGTCAACCCCGACGTTTCCCCACTTCGCCGTGAGGTGCAGGAGGCTTTTTGGCCTCCATCAATCACCGGTGCGTGCCCGGTAGAATCGGTACCGGTTCGTGCTCGCTGCGGGATCCACGAGGTGAACGCGGCCACCTGGACTGTTGGTGGTCAGCAACGTCTGCCAGGAGTTCGAGCGTAGCGTGCTGCTGAATTCGACCGTCAGGAGTTGGCCCACCGATGACGTCACGTCGAAGTTGAAGACGCCGCCGGTCCAGTTGGCATTCGTCAGGATCAGCGGGTCGCCGGAAGCCGTGGTGAAAGTCCCTCCGGTGACCCCGGCCAATGATGTTCCTGACACGCTCTGTCCATTGACAGTCCAGTAAATCGTCCGGTTGGACGGAAGCGCCGGCGTCGGCGTGCAGGTCAAGAGGGTCTTCCCGCCATTCCACGCGGAAGTCACCGGAAGGATCGCGTACGTGACCGAGTCGATGAGATAGGCAACCGTCAGACTCGTGTCCATGGCCTCACTGAAAGTGATGACGACCGCCGCCGAAGAGATGACGCCGTTGGCGCCATCCCGGGGAACAGTCGAGACGATGGTGGGCGCTGCTTCCGCGCACACGCACAATTCCAGCGTGAGCAGAATGGCAAGAACCCGGCGGAGACGTTGACCGTCTAGTGGAGAATTGAATGAGTTCATGAAGCCCATACTGAGGCTATCGCGTTGAGGAGGCAAGTCAGAGCAAAGCTAGCAGTCCGCCGGGCGCACGACAGGCTTCTTTTCGCCATTTTTGGGCTTGCGACCGGGCCGGGCCACCCTATCCTCCTCGCCGCCTGAACGCCGCGTGTGCGGATGTTCGTTGAGGCTGAGAAAAAAAAGTTAACAAGCAACCTAACTTTCAACCTCCGTTGCCGTCGCAACGACTGGTTCGTTAGGCAATGGAGCCTTCGGCGACGCCGCTCGCGTCACCCCAAGCTCCTCCGTCCGTTCGCAGCATTATTATGTTCACCATGGAAGACGCCATGAAGCAAAGCCCTGTGCGCTTTGTCGCTGGCGAAATTGTCCCCGGCAATGTCATCGAAGTCCGCCCCAAGGAAGTCCTTGTGGACATCGGCTATAAAAGCGAAGGCGTCATCTCCGCCAACGAATTTCTCGACATCACCACCGTGACCGTTGGGTCACAGGTGGACGTCCTCATCGAAAAGCTCGAAGACAAGGACGGCATGGTCGTCCTCTCGCACGAGAAAGCCGAGTTCAAGAAGAACTGGGACAAGATTCTCACCATTTGCAACGAAGGCGGCCGCATCCTTGGGAAGGTCAAGGCCGTGGTCAAGGGCGGCTTGCTCGTCAACGTCGGCGTCGAGGCGTTCCTGCCCGCGTCGCAGGTGGACGTCATCATCTCCAAGAACCTTGCCCAATACGTGGGCAACACCTACGAATTCAAGGTCGTCAAGATCAACCAGGAGCGGCAGAACATCGTGCTCTCGCGCCGCGAACTCATCGAGCAGGAACGCGCCGAACGCCGCGCCAAGCTGCTCGCCGAGATGACGCCCGGCGACATCCGCAAGGGCACTGTGAAGAACCTCACGGATTTCGGTGCGTTCATTGACCTCAACGGTATTGATGGCTTGTTGCACATCACCGACATGAGTTGGGGCCGCATTGGCCATCCATCCGAACTGCTCAAGGTCGGCCAGGACCTGGACGTCGTCGTGCTCGACATCAACAAGGAAAAAGAGCGCGTCAGCCTCGGTCTCAAGCAGAAGATGGCCAACCCGTGGGATCAGATCGAAGCCAAGTATCCGGTCAACACCCGCGTCAAAGGCAAGGTTGTCAACCTCGTGCCCTACGGCGCCTTCATCGAACTGGAACCCGGCGTCGAGGGCCTCGTCCACGTCACCGAACTCTCCTGGACCAAGCGCATCGCCAAGCCGTCCGATGTGCTGCAGCAGGGCACGGAGATTGAAGCCGTCGTCCTCGGCATCAACCGCGACGAGCAGAAGATTTCGCTCGGCATCCGGCAGCTTGATTCCAATCCATGGGATACCGTGGATGCTCGCTATCCGGCCGGCACCCATATCAAGGGCAAGGTCCGCAACCTCACCAGCTACGGTGCATTCATCGAACTCGAGGAAGGCATTGACGGCATGGTGCATGTCTCCGACCTCTCCTGGACGCGCAAGATCAATCATCCGTCCGAAGTCCTCAAGAAGGGCGACGAAGTCGAAGCCCTGGTCCTGGAAGTGGACAAGCCGAATCAACGCATTGCGCTTGGCGTCAAGCAGCTTGGGACAGACCCATGGGATCGCATTGATGAATTCTACAAGGTCGGTGATCTCGTCACCGGCAAGGTTACCAAACTCGCCAGCTTCGGCGCGTTCATCGGCCTCCAAAACGACATTGACGGCCTCGTGCATATCTCGCAGGTCAGCGAGGAACGCGTGGAGAAGATCAAGAACGTGCTCAAGGTGGGTCAGGACGTGACCGCCCGCGTGATCAAGATTGACAAGAGTGACCGCCGCATCGGCCTCTCAGTCAAGGCCGCCACTTACAGCGACGAGCAGCTCAAGGAAGAGCAGAAGATTCTTGACCAACTCAAGCCCGGCGAAGACCTCGTGGCGCTGCAGCACGCCTTCGACGCGGCCGACGAGGCTCGCCAGCAGGAAGAAGGCGGACAATAACGCCAGTGCTGGAGCGACCGCAGGTTGCTGCCGGTCGCCCGAGCCGGATACCGCCAAGCCGGGCAGGATTCACCGTCCTGCCCGGCTTTGCTTTTCGTCTCCGGGCCGGGTTGTTGGCAACCAGCCAAACGCCGTGACGCCTTCCGGGTCTGGTGCGGAAACTGGCAAACCGCGCACGAAAGGTCAGCCGCCTCGCCGTTCCGTAGCGACGTGAGATGTGGCTGCCCACGGCGTGAGGCTCTCGCTCAATCTCGCGTGATCTCCCGCAAGGCAGACTCGAGTTGCTGCCTCAGCTTTTCGCGTTCGGCATCCGAGGCTTCGCGTGGCACACGCAAGGGCTCTCCAAACACCACTTCCCAGCGCGCGAACGGCAGCGGCACCAGGAAACGATCCCAACTCCTCACTTGAATGCGCCAACTCAGCGAGTAGGACACCGGAATGATCGGCAACCCGGTGATTTGCGCCAGCGACATGACGCCGGGCTGCACGACGTAACGTGGCCCGCGCGGTCCGTCCGGCGTGATGGCGAGGTCGTACCCGCGCTCGGCCCAGCCCGTCAACTCCAACAGCGCTTGCGGTCCGCGCCGGGACGATGAACCGCGCACGGGCTGCACGCCGTAAAGCTCCAGAATGCCCGTAAGAAACCCGCCATCTTTGCTGGCGCTGACGATCGCGGCCAGACCCTTCATCGGCGTGCGCCGCTGGATGTAGCAGAGGTAGGACTCCAGACACAACGCCAGCCGATTATGCCAGATCACGTAGATCGCCTGGCCGGAGGGCGCCGGGACAAACCAACCCGAGCGGTCATCCCAACGCTTCCGCAGCGTCAGGGATATCCCACGCACCATCACGAACACCGCCCACGCGCCAAGTCGCTGCGCGAACGTCGGTCGGTGCGGCACCACGACGCCCGATCTGCGCCCGCTGGCTTTGGGTTGTGCGCCAGAGGCGTCCATCAAGCGCCCTTTTTCAGACACGCGCGGACCAGATCCTCGACGGTCGCCTGCGGGCCCAGTGCCGCCGCCACACCCCGAACCGTTTCGTGGGCTTCCACCTGTTTAAAACCCAGCGCCATCAGCGCCAGCACCGCGTCGTTGATTTTCTGATCCGCCGGAGACAAACCGCGTTCCGCGCTGGCCGCCTCCCAAGCCGCCGCCGCTCCGATCTTGTCCTTCAACTCGACAACAATGCGCTCCGCTGTTTTCCGCCCGACACCGGAAATCTGGGAAAGAGATTTCACGTCTGCGCCCGCCACCGCTCCGCGGAACATCGTCACGCTCATGCCGCTCAGCACGTTCAGCGCGATCTTCGGCCCGATACCGCTCACCGTGTTGATGAGTAATCGGAACAGGTCCCGTTCAGCCGCCGTCATGAAGCCGTAGAGCACATGGGCGTCTTCGCGCACCGCCAAGTGGGTGAGCAAATGCACGGCCTGGCCTGGGGCAGGTAGCTTGGTGAACGACGACAGCGGAATGAGGGCTTCGTATCCGACGCCATTCACGTCCACTGTCACTTGCGTGGGCAGCGCGTCAACCAGTTTGCCGTGGAGAAAAGTGATCATGGGTCAAATCCGTTTCCGAGGGGACAGGCTGTGGCGGCTGGTTTCCTGGGCATGGGCGAGCGCCAGCGCCAGCGCGTCGGCGGCGTCAGGGGCAGGCAGTTCGGCCAGCGCCAACATCCGCTGAACCATGCGCGCCACGGCTTCCTTCTGCGCGGCGCCGTGGCCGACGATGGCCTGCTTCACCTTGCGCGGTGCAATCTCGACCACCTCCAAACCCGCCTCCGCCACTGCGGCCAGCGCCGCGCCGCGCGCTTCGCCCATGATCAGCGCCGTCTGGAGATTCTGTGCGAAGAACAATCCCTCAACCACGCACAGCGTCGGCTGGTGCTCCCGCACCACGTCGCGGATCGTCTGCGAAATCTTGGCCAGGCAGCGCGAGCGCGGCCAAGCGGCTGGGCATACGATGGTGCCGTGTGCCAAGGTTTGGGGGCGCGGTTTGGCAAGTTGAATCACGCCGTAACCGGTGCCACGCAGCGAGGGATCGAGGCCCAGCATCACCGTGCCGTGGCCCACGTTGGAGCCGGGCGTGGCGGCAAGAACCGGTCCCGCCGCGCGCGGTCCGCCGGCCAGCCGGGCCTGCATCTGCTTGAATTGTTGCGCGGTAATACCCACGCGTCGAAGTCTGCCAACCCGTCGCAGGGTTCAAAAGGAGAAAGTCCGGCTCCGCCGACTGGGCGTTACGGCACCCAACGTCCACGGTAGAAACGCCGGGCGGAGGTGGTTGCGGAGGTGTCTATGTAGTCGAAGTAACCGTCGGAAGCCACGTTGGTCTTGAGGGCCGACCACGAAATGAAGTTGGTTGCGGTATCAATGGCGAAGCGCATGCCGGATTGCCCCAGGAGCCGCAGCAGCGTCGTGCCGTCGCCCGTGCGGCTCAGCAATTGCAGTTGCGGCTGGGGCGGAGCCAGGCTTTCAGCAGTAATCTGGTAGTTGTCGAAAATCATGCGGTTGTCGCCGGGGAATTCCGGATTGTAGATCAACCACACGGCGTCAACGTCGCCGAGGTTCAGCAGCGCGTTGACGGTCGAGATCTGTTGGTTGGTGACGATCACCCGGCTACCCAATGTGGCGCTCCAGTGGTTGGAGGCAAAGTCCATCGTGACTTGGAGCAGGTACGGAATGCCGTTCGTGAAAGTGACTGGCGTGACGACCAAGTCGTTTGTGCCATCAAGCTGGTAAGAAACATCCCAATAGTAGTTGTCGAAATCGATCGAGAACAGCCGCTCCGCTTGGGTGTTATACACGCTCCAACGGAAGTTGTCCCACGCTTCCACGGTCGAGTCCTCGATGCTCATCAGCACCGAGAACTTCACAACGGCCAGCCCGGCCGCCAGTGGACTGAAGTTGATCGGTTGCCATACAAACAGGTCGCTTTCGTTGGTGCTCGCGGGGGGGAAAAGGCCGACGTACGCCTGCTGACCCTGGCCCGCAAAGGCGTTGGTGACGATCCCATTCCCGCCCGTGCCTTCTGCGAGCCAGCCCTGCTGACCCTCCAGCGTCCACGTCCCGTCATAACCTTCGGCGGCCTCGAAGTGGGTGGTGAACAGGTTGGTTTCGCCGCGGGCCTGGGAGGCGACGACGGTCAGGAGCGCGATGCCCAGCAGGAGCCCACGGCAGGCCGAGTTCGTGGATATGGTAAGTCTATTCATGAAAAGCAGACACAGCTTCTGGTTAATCCCGCGTGTCACGGGGTACGCAGAATCAAGGTTACAGCCCTGACTCAATTGAGTGGCTGACGAACATCAGGATCAACGCGGTCTTTGGCCACGGACGCCATCGGAACGTCCACCGCCCGAACTGGGCGGGCTTGAGGGCGCGGGTGAACTTCGGGGCGCAGGCGCAGCGGACGGCGCCGACGGCGCGGGCCTTGGAGTATAACTCGGCGCGGGTGCGGATCTCGTCACCGGCGGGCTGTAAGCTGGAGGACTGGATGGGCGGGAAAACGTCGGGGACGCCGATGGAGCAGGGGCTGACCAGCGGGGTGCAGAGCGCACGCTCGGAGACGGCGCCGGCGCTGTGTAGGTGCGTGGCGCCACCGTAGCGGGTGCTTGGAGCGTGGGCCTGGCCGTGGACTGGATGCTGCGTTGCGTTGGCACGGGGGCGGAGGGCGGATTGTTCACAGCCACGTTTGGCCGAGGGTTCGAGGGCCTGGTCCAAGTCGTCGTGGTGTTGGGCCGGGTCCGCTCCGAGGCAATGCGAGCCTGGGTGTTGACGGATGCCGCGGGCGTGGTTTGCCGACGACCGATGGTGGTCACGGTGCTTCGTGCCGGAGTCCCCGGGCGCACCGTCGGCGCTGCAACTCTGGTTGGAGCAGTGGGCGACGAAGACCTCGCAGCCACACTGGGTGTTTGAATCGGCTTTGCCGAATCTTGTGTGAGTCGGGCCGGTGAGAAATCCCGGGTGCGAGGTGCGACTTCTCGCGGCGATGCGGTTGCGCGGGGTTCGAAGGCCGCGCGACGATCAGAAAACGAGGCTGCCGAGGTGCTCCGCGGTTCGGCGCGCCCAGACTTTGCCGTCACGGGCGGGGCCGATAGCTGCGGGATTTGCGGCCGCCGGATGACGAGTTCTCTGCCGCCGCGTTCAAGACGATCGCCAGGAGTAAGCCGGCTGCTGCGCCCGGCCAAGCCTTCTTCGCGCACGTGGACTGGGCGGAGTTCCGTCCTGGTGAAGCGGCTGACCCGGTCAGGGGCGATGCCACGATTGATGATCGTGCGGTTGCGTCCGACCTCGAAGTGGTTGACCACGGTAGAATGCCGGTGCAGGTCGTGTGCGAGGTGGGCCGGCGCACAGTGCCGGTACGGCCGATGATCGCGGAAATGGCCCCAGGACACGAACGAGAAACAATCCCAACCAAGTCCGAAGCCGAAGCTCATGCCCACCGAACGGCCATAGTAGCTGAAGCCGAAGCCCGGCGAGTAGAATGCCGCAGGCGGCAGCGGCGCCCAGCCACAGTATGCATCCGTGTACCGCCAACTCACCCAGGACGGTCCCCAGATCGTGTCGGGCCGCCAGCACCAACCCCAGCGCGAATGGCTGAACCAGCGCCCGTAGTGGAACGGAGCCCAGCCCCACGAATAATCCGACTGCCAGTACCAGCCGTAGTCGCTGTAAATCCACCGTCCGCCCTGACAGTAAGGTCGCCAGCCGGATTGCAGGACCACGACGCTCGGCTGCCAACAACGCCCATAGCCGTCCACTTCGACCCAGGTGCCGTAAGGCGAAAGCGAATCATAAAAGTAGTTGTAAGTCACGTTGGCGGGCGGGGCCGGCACAGCTTCCGTCGTGGCGGGAGCCGGCGGAGCTTCCGTGGCGGTGGCTTGCGGTTGCTCGATGGCCTGCGGCGCCGCGGCGGCCGCGATCGTGGCGGCATCAGGTTGGGCGTATTGATCAGCCGGCACCGCGACCGCGGGCCCTGAGGCGGTGGGGGGCAACGCACCCCCGCCTTCGCGCAGCAAGCGATCATGCTCAATCATCGAAGTGATCACTTCACTGCCCACGCCCAAGTCGTTCAGGTAAACGATCTGATCCGAGCCCAAGTTAAACGTGCCGGCGGAGTTCGTGACGAAGGCCAGCATGACGTTTTCGCTGACGCCGCCTTGGGCGAGCTTGACGATCTCGCTCGTCTTCGGGGACAGCTTCAGATCGGCGGGCAAAGGTTTGGATTCGCTGCCCGGTGCAGGTTCGGCCTGTGCGGGAGGTGGCGCGTTCTCAGAAACCTCGACCACTGCTTTGTCTGGTTCAGCGGTGGGGGGGGTGGCCACCGGGGTGTTGGTGGGTTGCGCCTCGACCTTGGCCGTGTCAGTGGCGGAACTCTGCACGCAACCGCCGAGGACGGGAATCGCCGCGACGAGGAGACTCACACGCCAAATCTTGAAGAGCCGGGTTTTCATAACTATTTCCATTCTACGCTGGTCGGTCCGGAATTGCATGTTCGCTGTTTGCTATAAGTTTCGACTGGTTTGGGTCGGAGCCTATTCAGGCAGAGGAGGCAGAGGCGAAAGGTGAGTGGCTAGGCGCTTAACGTGGAGAGGGTTGCGTTTGCCCATGCTCTGCCGCCCGACGCAAAGTCAAGCAACGCTCGTGCGCGCTTCGAGGAACTTCTTCAACTCCCCGGCTGCCTTGCCGCCGAAACCAGGCACTTCCGCAAGTTGCTCAACACTGGCGAGACGCAGGCGCTGGACCGAGCCGAACTTCTTCAGCAACGCCGCCTTGCGCGCCTCGCCGATGCCGGGAAACTCATCGAGCATGCTTTCGGAAATCTTCCGCAGGCGAAGCTGTGCATTGTAGGAGTTGGCCACACGATGCGATTCGTCGCGGACGCGCTGAAGCAACTTTAGGGCAGGATGATCCAACCCAAGCCGGAGCGGCTTACTCACGCCGGGCTGGTAGATTTCTTCAAACTCCTTCGCCAGGCCGATCACGGGCAACTGTTCCAAGCCCAGCTTGGCGAGTTCCTCACATGCGACGCCGAGTTGACCCTTGCCACCGTCTATCAGGATCAGGTTTGGCAGAGAGGAAGGATAATGGGAGGAAGATGGCGACGGTCTGCCGCTCCGCACCCGTCCACTCGTCTCCTCCACCAGCTTCTGCAACTCCTGTGAGATTGCCTCACCACCGTCGTCGCGTGATTCCTTTCGGACTTCGGATTTCGGACTTCGGAATCCTGCCTCCTTGAGCAGCCGTGTGTACCGCCGGCGCACCGCCTCCGCCATGCAAGCGAAGTCATCCTGGCCCTCGACCGTCCTGATTTGCATCCGCCG
>CAYJNU010000035.1:16373-30321 GCA_964371005.1 uncultured Verrucomicrobiota bacterium
TCCGCCGGTAGTTTGCGCGATCCGGCCGGCCGTTCCGAAAGCTCACGACGCTTGCCACCTTGAGCGTGCCGCTAATGTTCGAAATGTCGAAACCCTCGATCCGCTGGGGCGGCGCAGGCAGACCCAACGCGTCCGCCAGCGCAACGAGATCGCTCTCCGGGTCCATCGCCAGCGGCAGGGTGTAGGGTACGCGCTCGAATTTCTCTTCCTTGCGCGTCGTGCGCTTCAGCGCCGTCAGCAGATCGCGCAACCGGGCCGCACGCTCGTAATCCTGCCCGGCGGCGGCCAGCTTCATCTCCGCGGCGAGTTGTTCCTCCATGCCGGTACATTGACCTTCAAGGAATTCGCAAGCCGCGCGGACTTGATCGAGATACTGGTCGCGCGTGACGTTGCCGATGCAGGGCGCCGTGCAATGTTTGAGGTGGGCATAGAGGCAATGTTTGTAGTCGGCCTCGGCGGGTGTGAGCGGACGGCAGCCGCGCAAGTTGAATTCATGTCGCGCCAAATGCAGCGTCCGGCGCAGCGCCACCGAATCCGCAAACGGGCCAAAGTAACGCGCGCCATCGTCGGTGCGGAAACGCGTGAAGGTGAACCGCGGGATCGGGTCGTTCAGGTTCACCTTGACCATGAGGAAGCGTTTGTCGTCGCGGAAGCTGACATTGTACTTCGGGTGGAATTCCTTGATGAGTTTGCCCTCGAGCAGCAACGCCTCCGGCTCGCTCTTGACAACATGCACGTCGAAATCGTGGATCGTGTCCACCAGCGCGCGGAACTTCAAATCCCAGCCCATCCGTCGTGACGGCTGGAAATACGTGCTGACCCGCTTGCGCAGGTCGCGTGCCTTGCCCACGTAAATGACCGTGCCGAACCGGTCCTTCATCAGGTAAATGCCGGGCCGATGCGGCAGGGTGCCGACTTTCTTGCGGATGGAATCCGTCGCAGGCATTGCGGGGGAAGTTACAGGGAGCCGGTTGGCCGTGGCAAGTTGGCGAGCGACTGTTTTCGGGATTGCGCCCCAAGAGTTGCAGGAGTATTCAGCCTCAAACTCGATTCAGGAAATCTATGACTGACAATGTCGCTCCGCCCGTTGTGCCGCCAGGCCCGAACGAAAGCCAGGTTCGCATGTGGAACATGCTTTGCCACCTCAGCGCGCTGTCCGGCTTGATTGTGCCGCTCGGGAGCGTGCTGGGCCCTTTGCTGATCTGGCAGATCAAGAAACATGAGATTCCCTCGGTGGAGGCGCATGGCAAGGCGGCGCTGAATTTTCAACTGACCGTCCTGATTGGATTGGTGGTGGGCGGCGCGCTGGCTTTTGGGCTGTCGTTCGTGTGTGTGGGCTACCTCCTGTTCCCGGTGGTGTTCTTGATCGGTCTGGCTGGTTTGGTTTTCGCCATCATCGCCGGCATCCAGGCGAACGATGGGGTGGCGTATCGCTATCCTTACAGTCTGCCGCTGATTACCTGACGCCGCCCGCAGGCGCATCCCCGCGGCGGGCGGTTGAGAAGGTCCGAACCGGCAGAACCATCCCTCGCGCCCGGGCAGTCCGAAATTCAGGAGGCGCGCCGGAATCCTCGATCGGGTTTCCGAGAGCCGGCGGGTGCGCTGCGCTGGAAGTCGCGCTTTCGCGAGCCCGGTCTTGATGATGGCCGCTCGTCCTTCGCATGGAGGTGCCGCTTATCGCGCCGGATGGGCTCGACGGTTTGGGGGCGCGGTTTGGGCACCAGCACGATGGGACAACCTTCGTACCCGAAGGCTTTCCGGAACTCACCTGACAGGTATTTCTTGTACGGATCGGAAAACAACTCGTCCCGGTTCACGAACAGCAGGAAGGTGGGCGGCGCCTGCCGGACCTGCGTGGCGTAAAAGAACTTGAGCCGATGCCCCACGGCGCTCACCGGTTGCCGCCGTTCCACGGCGGCTTGAATCGTGCGGTTCAGGATGGCCGTGGGTATCTTCTGCTGGAGCTGCGCCGCCACGTAACGCACGGCTTCCAGCAGACGATCCAGATTGAATCCCGATTGGGCGGACGTGAAGATGACGGGCGCGTAATCCAGAAAGAACAGCTTCTCCTGCACCCAACTGCCGAACTCGGTGAGGGTGCTCATGCGATCAGGATCGTTGTGCTTGTCGGCGCGCGTGCGCCGCGTGATTTCTTTCTCGCGAACCTGACGCACGTTCTCCATGAACAAGTCCCATTTGTTCACCACCACGATGCAGGCCTTGCGGTTCTCAATAATCCGGTCGGCCACCTTTTTGTCCTGCTCCAGGATTCCGGATTCCGCGTCGAGTACGAGTACCACGATGTCGGAGCGGGCGATGGATTCCTCGGCGCGCTGGACGCTGAAGAACTCGATGGAATCGTTCACCCGCCGGGTCTTGCGCAGGCCGGCGGTATCAATCAGCACGTACCGCTGGCGTACGCCTTCGGTTTCGACCTCAAATGGCACATCCACCGAATCGCGGGTCGTGCCTGGCACCGGGCTGACGATGACCCGTGCCGAGTTCGTCAGGGCGTTGATGATCGAAGATTTGCCGACGTTGGGGCGACCCACGATGGCGAGCTTCAGTGGGGCGTCAGTGGTCAGTGGCTTGAGGTCAGCAGCCTCACCAGCCTCGTCGCCACGCTCGTCACTGACGACCGGCGACGGACTACTGACTTCCGGCAGCAGGCTGACCGCCGCGTTCATTAATTCCTCAACGCCTACGCCGTGAATCGCCGTGACGGGAAAAATCCGCTCGAAACCCAACTCCGCAAACTCCACCGCCGGGGCTTGCAGCCGGTCCGAGTCCACCTTATTGACCGCCACGAGCACTGGTTTGCCGCAGCGGCGCAACCGGTCCGCCGCCTCGCGATCCAGCGCTACCACGCCTTCCTGCACGTTGACGACGAAGATGATGACGTGCGCTGCTTCGACGGCCAGTTCCACTTGCTCAAGCGCCGCCTTGAGGATGACATCCGTCGCTTTCTCGCGACGCAGCAAGCCGATGCCGCCCGTGTCCACCAGCGTGAAGGGCCGACCGTGCCACTCCACCTCGGCGGCGATGCGATCGCGCGTAACGCCCGGTTGGTCATGCACGATCGCGATGCGCCGGCCCGCAATGCGATTGAACAAAGCCGACTTGCCGACATTCGGACGACCCACGATGGCGATTAAACCTGACATGAGCATAGAATGGCCGATCCGGGGAGGCGGAGGAAGGCAAAAGGCGGGGACTACCAGGGTTGGGCAGGGTTGGGCCGGCTACGCCGGCAGCCTCCGCAGCATGGCTTTGGCTCGGGAAACCCAGACCCGGTCCCGTCGGCGTTGGAAGGCCGGTGCGTGGGCATCGTCCGCCACCACGTCCTGCAACTCCGGACGGGCCAGATTTGGCTGGCCGGTGGCGAGGTAAAGCTCGGCCAGTTGCACCTTCGCTCGCGGATAGGTGTGACTTTGCGTCACGTGTTGCCAGTAGAGGATCGCGTTTTCCGTTTCGCCGAGGGCCGCCAGGGTTTCGGCTTGGGCCATCATGGTGTAGCCGTAGTCGTGATCCGGCTTCTCCGTAAGCACCCCTTCGAGCAGCGGACGCGCTTCGTCCGGGCGCTTCAGCCGCAGCAGGCATTGGCCCAAATGGGCGCGGGTGTCCAAGTCCTGCGCGTCCCGTTCCAGCGCGGCGCGGTAACAGGCTTCTGCTTTCGCCAGCTTGCCCTGCTGGAAATAGATGTCGCCGAGTTGCGAGTGATGATGCGCCTTGTCGAGGTGGTGAATCTGCGCCTCCAATTCCTTGATGCGGCGCCGGTGATGGGCGCCGGGCAATTCGAAACCCTGCGTGGCGGAAGGCGCGGCGCGATAGACAAGGAAGAAGTATAGCACTGCGCTGAAGCCCGAGAACAACGCGATGAACACCGCCCACAGCCACTCGCGGCGCCGGATGGCGTCAATGAACATCCAAAGCTGGAAAGCCAGCAGGAACAGGATCCAGATGTTGCCCAACAAGAATTGCACTTCTTTGCGTGATTAAAGGTAAACCGGTCGCCGGAAGCCACTCCAATCATTGACAAATTGAGCCATTCAGCTCGCGTCTCTATTCCCTGTTGCCCGGGGGCATCCGCAGTTTCTCCTCAAGTTCCGGGGTTTCCACCCGATAAATAAGCTGAAAAGCCGGCTGCCGGCATCCATGCCATGTGGATGGTGGTGTTTTGAGCCGTCCGCACAACAGGGCAGACGGCGACCTGAATATGCATGTTGAAGAGCCACTGACCGAGCCGTGTTGCGGTTTATCACCTCCACAAGGCGGTGATTCGCTGCCTGTCCGGCCTGCGTCCGGGTTAGGGGAAGCCTCCGACCGCGAGTTGCTGCGGGCGTTGCTCGACAACTTAACGGATCATATCTACTTCAAGGATCGGGCGTCTCGTTTCGTGCGTTGCAGCCGCGAGCAGGCCCGGCGCGCGGGTTTTAGCGATCCCAGTGAACTGATCGGCAAGACTGACCACGACATCTTCACCGCTGAACACGCCGACCAAGCGCTCGCGGACGAGCAACGCATCCTGCGCACCGGCGAGCCGATCGTCGGCAAAGTGGAGAAGGAGACCTTCCCGGATGGCCGCGTGGCCTGGGTCCTGACCACCAAGGTGCTGCATCGGGACGACCAAGGGAATGTCCTGGGCACGCTGGGCATTTCCAAAGACATCACCGCGCTGAAGTTGGCGGAATTGAAGGCTGAGGAATTGGACCGCCGGCTGGCGGAAACGTCCCGCCTGGCCAGCATGGCGGAGGTCGCCACCGGGGTCTTGCACAACGTCGGCAACGTGCTCAACAGCGTGAATGTCTCCGCCACCCTTGTGGCGGACAGCATCCGGCATTCGCGCATTGGAAACCTGGCCAAGACGGTGGCCTTGATCCGGAACAAAAACGGCAACCTCGCCGATTACTTCACCCATGATCCGAAAGGCCGCCTCGTCCCGGAGTACCTGACCAACCTGGCGGACCACTTGTTGGCTGAGAACGAAACCCTCCGCAAGGAATTGGCGCAGTTGACGCATTACGTAGAGCACATCAAGGAGATTGTGGCGATGCAACAAAGCTACGCCCGAGTGGCTGGCTCGGTCGAGGCTCTGCCCCCGGTGGAGTTGGTCGAGGATGCCTTGCGCATCAACCTGGCGGCGTTCGTGCGTCACCGAGTCGAAGTGGTGCGCGACTTTCATCCCACGCCATTGGTCTTGGTGGACAAACACAAGGCGTTGCAGGTTCTGGTCAATCTGCTCAGCAATGCCAAATACGCCCTGGATGGGGCCCGGGCTGAGGGTAAACGCGTTGTGCTCCACATTGCCTCCTGGTCTCCGGCCTCCGTGCGTATCCGGGTAACGGACAACGGCGCGGGTATCTCCCCGGAGAATCTGGCCCGCATCTTCATGCATGGCTTCACCACACGCAAAGACGGACATGGCTTCGGTCTGCACAGCGGCGTCGCCGTGGCCCGGGAGATGGGCGGCTCCCTGACGGCACAAAGCGATGGACTGGGTAAGGGCGCGACTTTCACCCTGGAGTTGCCCGTTTCACCGCGCTCGCCCGTCGCTCCAATCCACGAACAGAGACTGCCGACACCCTCAAGCCCCAGCAATTGTGCATTCGCGTGAAAAGCCATCGTTGGTTTGTTCCGCCGGCTTCCTGAACTTGGCGCTTTGGGAAGGTCCGTTTGCCTCCTTTCCGCTTCGCTTTCTGGTACGCCGTATCGCCTGCTATCGAAGGTCGCCGCGGGTCGCCGCGCGTTCCGGGTCAGGCTCTCACATCAGCTTCAAGCTCCGATGATGCGCTACCGCGACCAACCCATCCAGCGCAAGCTGCTCCTGAGCACGTTGGGCATCTGCGGGGCCGTATTGTTGGTCGCCAGCGTTATCCTGCTCCTTTATCAGACTCTGACCTTCCGGACCACCGTTCAGCAGGATTTGGCGACCGTGGCACAGATCATCACCGCCAATAGCGCGGCGGCCGTTGCCGCCAAGAACCAGCAGGCCGCTTCGGAGATTCTCGGCGCCTTGAAGGCCATGCCGTTCATTCTCTGCGCCTGCCTGACGGACAAGAACGGAAAGATCATGGCCCACCATGGTGAGGGGGACGACAGGGAGGAGCTGAAGGAGTTTCCGCCACCCGGTCAGTTTCGCTTCCTCGGGGGCCACCTGCTCTACACCCAACCGGTCTGGCTGAATCAGGAATCCATGGGTTCGTTGTACCTGCGTGCGAATTACCAGCACGTATTCTTGCGCCCCTTGCGGGTCTTTGGGCTCGTCACCTTGGGAATCCTGGTTGCGTCCGCGGCCCTCGCCATTCCGCTTTCCGAGAGGATGCAGCGTTCCATCACGAATCCCATCGTTCAACTCGCGCGGGCGGCGCGCCTCATCGCGGAAAAGCAGGATTATTCGGTGCGTGCTGCCGTGTCCTCACGGGGGGATGAGTTGGGGGATCTGGCCAATTCTTTCAACCAGATGCTCGACCGCATTCAAACGCAGGACGCGGCGTTGCGCGACTCGGAAGCGCGTTACCGCCTTCTCATCGAAAACCAGGGCGAAGGTGCCGGTGTCGTCAATGCCGCCGAGGTCTTCACCCTCGCCAACCCGGCGGCGGATGCGGTTTTCGGCGTGCCGCCCGGCACCTTGGTGGGACGCTCGCTGCGCGAGTTCCTCTCCGACGCGGATTTCGCCCGCATGCAAGCCGAAACCCAAAAGCGCGAGCGCGGCCAAAAGGGCACCTACGAAGTCGAAATCCTGCGTCCCGATGGCGAGCACCGGTTGCTGCTGGTCACGGCCAACCCAACCCATGTCGCCGGGCAATTCGCCGGCACGTTTGGGGTTTTTCATGACATCACCGAGCGCAAGCGGGCGGAAGCTGAACTGCGCCAGCGTTATCAGGCCGAACGCTTGCTTGGTGAAATCTCCCAGCAATTCATCACCCTCCCTTCGCATCAGTTCGGCGGCGGGATTGACTCGTCGCTCCAGGCGCTGGGCGAGTTTGCCCGCGCCGATCGGGCCTGTCTCTTCACAATGTCGGAGGACCATCGCCACGGCTCCAACACGAACGAATGGTGCGCCCCAGGCATCCCGCCTTTCATCCACCGCATGCAGCAGGTCCCGGCTGCGGATTTCCCCTGGTTGCTCGCCCGGTTGTCCTCCCAGACGGTCGTTCTCGTCTCCGAGGTTTCAGCCCTGCCGCGGGAAGCCTCCCCGGAACGCGCCTTCCTGCAGGCGCGTGGCGTGCAATCCGTCCTGGCCGTGCCCTTGACGTTGGGCGGCACGCTCCGGGGCTTCATCGGCTTTGATGCGGTGCGCGAGCCGCGGACCTGGACCGAGACCGATTGCCAGATTCTAATGCTGGCCTCGCAGATCTTCGTCAACGCCCTTGAACGCCAGCGCGCTGACCACGAAGTCGAGCAACTCAACCAGCGGCTCATCGCCTCCTCGCGCCACGCCGGCATGGCGGAAGTGGCCACCGGCGTCCTGCACAACGTCGGCAACGTGCTCAACAGCGTCAACGTCTCGGCGACGCTGGTGGCGGATCGGCTGCGCAAGTCCAAAACCGGCTCGCTGAGCCGTGCCATTGCCCTGCTTTCCGCACACCAGCACGATCTGCCGGCGTTCTTGACCTCCGATCGGAAGGGACTCATTCTTCCCGGTTACCTGAAAGATCTGGCGGCCCATCTGCAAGCCGAGCAAGCAGCATTGCTGAAAGAAATCGAGCAACTCACGGCCAACGTCAGCCACATCAAAGAGATCGTGGCCACCCAGCAGAGCCACGCCTGCGTGGCGGGCGTCCTGGAATCGCTCTCCGCGCAGTCACTGGTCGAAGATGCTCTGCGCATCAATTCCAGTGCCTTCGCCCGACATGACATCAAGATCGTCCAGCGGTTCGTTCCCACGCCACTGGTGTTGGTGGACCGTCACAAGGTGCTGCAAATTCTCGTGAACCTGCTCAGTAACGCGCAACACGCCTTGGTGACCAGCGCCCAGTTGGACCGACACATCTTGCTTTCCGTGGAAACCACCGGGGATCGGGTCCGGATTGTTGTCGGCGACAACGGCATCGGCATCGCGCCGGACATCTTGATCCGCATCTTCCAACATGGATTCACCACCCGCAAGGACGGGCATGGTTTTGGCCTCCACAGCGGTGCGAACGCCGCAAGAGAGATGGGCGGCACCCTGTCCGTTCATAGCGAAGGCTTGGGCAAGGGTGCCACCTTCGTGCTGGAGCTGCCGATCACGTCACCACCACCCGCGCGGGCGGCGGCGGCGGCCCCGACTTCAGATTCCACTTCAACCCGTTCCAGATTATGAGCGAGACTCCTGTTTCCACCGCCTCATCCCAGATGTCACCCTCCCATTCGCCGGTCCGACTGCTGGTGATCGACGATAACCCCTCCATTCACGATGACTTCCGGAAGATTCTATGCGGGGGAAGTGATTCCGCAGCTTCGTTGCACAGTGCGGAAGCCGCCCTGTTTGGCGAGGAATCGGGGTTCGGAGTCGAAGCGCGATTCGAGGTTGATTCGGCGTTTCAAGGCCAGGAAGGACTGCAGAAGGTGCAGGCGGCGGGGCTGGCCAACCAGCCCTACGTCGTCGCTTTCGTGGATATCCGTATGCCTCCGGGCTGGGATGGAATTGAGACCATTGATCGCATCTGGAAGGTGGACCCGAACGTTCAAGTGGTTATCTGCACAGCCTACTCGGATTACTCGTGGGAACAAATCACGCAACGCCTCGGCGCCTCGGACAGTCTGCTCATCCTCAAGAAACCCTTCGATAACGTCGAAGTCTTGCAGTTGGCCCACACGCTGAGCACGAAGTGGCGGCTCACCCAGCAGGCCCGTTTGCGCATCCAAGATCTCGACCGTGCGGTGGCCGAACGCACCGCGGCGCTCAAGTTGTCGGAGGAACGGTTCTCCCGCGCCTTTCTGGCCAGTCCGGTTCCCCTGGCGCTTCAGTATTGCCACGACCAATGCTTCTTCGACGTGAATACCAGCTTCCTCGATATGCTGGGATACAAGCGGTCGGACATCGTCGGTGCGACGCCGGAACAGCTTTCCCTCTACCCGGACGCAACTGTGCGATCTCAAATCATCGAGGCGGCACGCATCCACGCCCCAATTCGGGCCCGGCAGTGCCAACTCCGCGCCAAGTCCGGCGACTTGCGGACGGTTCTGCTCTCCGCCGAGCCACTCGGCATCGGCTCGGAGGATTACCTCCTCCTCCTTGCCCATGACATCACCGACCGGATGAAGCTGGAGGTCCAGCTTCGCCAGGCCCAGAAGATGGAAGCCATCGGCCAGCTCGCGGCGGGTGTGGCGCACGATTTCAACAACCTCCTCACCGTCATCACCGGCCACGTCCAACTCGTTCTGGGTCGCCCGAATCTCGAACCCCAACTTGACGAGGCCCTCAAACTCGTCCGCTCCGCGGCGGAACGCGCGGCGACGCTGACGCGCCAATTGCTGGCCTTCAGCCGCAAACAGATCATCAACCCGCGCCCCCTCGATGTGGGCCAGACCCTGACCCAGTTGAGCAAGATGCTCCAGAGTGTTCTCGGCGAACGGATCGAACTCCAGATCGAGTGCCGCCCCGACCTGCCGCTCATCCTCGCCGACCCGGGCAGCGTCGAGCAGGTTATTGTGAACCTGGCCGTCAACGCCCGCGATGCCATGCCCAAGGGCGGCCGCCTTGTGCTGCACGCCGAACGCGCCTGCATCGGATCCAACCGCGTGGTTTCCAACCCCGATGCTCAATCTGGTGAATTCGTCTGCATCAGCGTGACCGATACCGGGTGCGGGATGAACGCTGAGACGCTGAGCCGCCTGTTTGAACCGTTCTTCACCACCAAAGATGTTGGTCAGGGGACGGGACTTGGCCTGGCCACCGCTTACGGCATCGTCCGTCAGCACAACGGGTGGATCGAAGTGGCCAGTGAACCCGATAAGGGCTCGACCTTCCGGGTCTTCTTCCCGCGCTGCACTCAGCCCGTCGTCCCACCCCCACCCGCCCCTGCTTCGTCAGCCGCCGCCCCCACCATTGAGGCCTCCGGCAAAACCATCCTCCTCGTGGAAGACGAAGCCGCCGTGCGCATGCTCGCGGAACGACTGCTCCGGCGTCTGGGTTACACCGTGCTTTCCGCCGCGAACGCTCACGAGGCGCTCCGCGTTTGGGAAAAGCATGCCCGCGCAATTGATCTCGTCCTCACCGACATGGTCATGCCAGGCGGCCTGAGCGGGCGCGAGTTGGCCGCCCGCCTCACTGCCGAATGCCCAAAGCTGCCGGTCATTTTCACCAGCGGCTACAGTGTGGACTTCCAGCCCGGCGGCTTGAAGCTCGAGGAAGGGGTGAACTTCCTCGCCAAGCCCTACAACCCCGATACGCTTGCCAACATCCTGTCGCGCGTTTCGCGTCACCAGCAGAACTGACCCCAAGGTGACACCCAAGCTGGCCGGCTGAAGCCCCGCTCATGGAGCCACTGCCTTTCTTTGAACGACGGGTAAAGCCACAACCTAAAGGCATTTGCTTGGCCAGGGGCCGAGCAGACTCGCCCGGCGGCCACTTGGATTCCCGGTTCTGTGTCAATTCTTGCCGGCCACAAATTGTCCGCCTTTCTTCCGGTGCGTATCGCTGAAGACCGCACCACAGCGTATCAGGGTTGCTTGCGGTCAGCCTCTTCTCATGACTGGCTGTTGCGTCTTGCTTGGTCAACCACCTTGTATCGCGTTGTTAACTCGGTATTTACGCGACAAAAAACCGAGGGTGTGGCTTGATTCCTCGCAGTCACCCTTGCCAAGCGGGGACCGCTGTCTCGCCAGCCACCTCAACCGTGCTTGCTGGCGGCATGAATCCAGCTTCTCAGTATGACGTAATTATCGAACCAGAAGCTTGTTCAGTTCTGCACGATGTCCTCGGTTTGTTGGAAACGAGAATCCTATGAAGACGAAGAACAACCAGAGCGAAATCACGAATCGCCAGCCGGTTCGCTCGCCAATGATGCTGACGATGCTGGCCTTGGGGTTGGCCAGCGGCGGCGCGGGTGTCGCCGCGGGCAACGAATCCGAAACCAACGCGGGCACTGCCGCGCTGCTCAAGTTGATGAGCGTGGAAGATTTGATGAACGTCACAGTCACCTCGGTCTCGAAGAAGTCTGAACGACTCAACCAGGTGCCCGCCGCAGTGAGTGTGATCTCCGGAGACGACATCCGCCGCTCGGGTGCGTTGACGTTGCCAGAGGCCTTGCGCTTGGCGCCTGGTGTTCAGGTCGCCCGGGTGGACGCCGCCCAGACTGCGGTGAGTGTGCGCGGCTTCAACGACACCTTCTCTCAGAAGTTGCTGGTGATGATGGATGGGCGAAGCATCTACACGCCCCTTTTCTCCGGCACCATCTGGCAGGCTCAAGACATGATGCTCGAAGACGTGGATCGCATTGAAGTGATCCGCGGGCCGGGGGGCACCGTCTGGGGCGCGAACGCCGTCAATGGCGTCATCAACATCGTAAGCAAGCCGGCCCGCGAGACCCAGGGCGTCCTGCTCAGCGGCGGCGGCGGCACAGAACATCTCGCCCTGGCGGGCGTCCGCTACGGGGCGCAACTGGCTCCAAACACCTTCTTCCGCATCTACGGCAAGTATGACGATTGGAATAACTTCCAACTGGTGGACGGTGGCGATGCGAATGACGCTTGGTGGAAGGGCCAGGGTGGGTTCCGTCTCGACTGGGAGCCATCCTCAGCCAACCGCTTGACACTTCAAGGCGATCTGTTCGGGCTGGAGGCGGATCAGACCGCGCCCCAAATCTCTCTCCCCGTTTTCATGCAGCCCCCGCCAGCCACCGGCTACAACTTCACCCGCCCCTCAACTTGGGAACAAAGCGGCGGCAACGTGCTGGCGCGGTGGTCGCACCAGTTCTCGGAAGACTCCGACCTGAGCGTGCAGACGTACTATGACCACGGGAGAATTGACATGGCCCTCATCGAAGAGAAGCGCGACACCTTCGACCTCGATCTCCGGCATCGTTTCCAGCTCGGCGGGTGGAACGAAGTCGTGTGGGGCGGGGGATATCGCCTGAGCGAGGCGGTGATGACCGAGAGCGTGGAGGTGAATCTGAGCCACGAATCCCGCTCGGACAAGATCTACAACGTCTTTGTCCAGGACGAGATCAAGCTGATCCCCGACCGACTGCGCCTGACCCTCGGCTCCAAGGTCGAGCATAACGATTACACCGGCTTCGAGCTTGAACCGGGCGCGCGTCTTTCCTGGACGCCCAGCGACAAACAAACCGTGTGGGCCTCCGTCGCGCGCGCGGTGCGCACTCCGTCCCAGTTCGAGACGGATGCTGCCGTCAACATGGGGGTGGTGCCGCCCAACCCGATGAGCCCGTTGCCCACGCTGGTGTCGGTGATCGGCAATCCAGACATCAAGGCCGAAACGCTGATTGCTTACGAACTGGGGTACCGGATCCAAGCCCACCAGCGGCTGACCTTTGATGTCACCCTGTTCCTCAACGATTACGATGAACTGCGCAGCACCTCCACGAGCGTGGACATGAGCCATGTTCCCAGCTACGTCCAGGCGCGCAACGTTTTCTACAACCAAGCTGGCGGTCAGACCTACGGCGGCGAAATGGCCACCACCTGGCAGGCGACAGATTGGTGGCGGCTCTACGGGCAGTTGAGCGTCCTGGAGACCGACCTGCATGAACCCGCCAACGGTTTCGCTCGCGGAAGTGGCGACGTGAACATTTCCACCCCGAAGTATCAAGCCTCGCTCCGGTCCAGCATGGATCTGAGCCGGCAAGTGGAGTTCGACTTGTGGTTGCGGTATGTGGATGGCTTCACTTCCGCGACCGCGTCCGTCCCTGGCCTGAGTAGGGTTGATGTGAACATTCCCAGTTACGTGACGTTCGACGCCCGTTTGGCCTGGCGCCCGATCGAGGATCTCGAACTGGCGCTGGTCGGCCAGAACTTGGCGGGGTCGCACCGCGAGTTCAATCCAACCTTTGTCTCGACCTCCGTTACGGAAGTTTCTCGCAGCGTTTACGCCAAGCTGACGTGGCGTTTCTAGTCGCCCGGCATTTCCGCAACGCGCTGTCATGAACCTCCGGAAGCAGCTCCTCAGCAGATGCCTGTTGGCAGTAGCTTGCCTTGGGCTGGCAGGCGGCTGGGCGGCCGGCCAGGACAAGAGGGCCAGCGTGAGCGAATACGAGCTCAAGGCGGCTTTCATCTACAACTTTACCCAGTTCACGGACTGGCCGGTCGACGCTTTCGCTTCCGCCGCCGCGCCCCTCGTCATCGGGATTGTGGGCGAGGATCCTTTCGGCAAGACGCTGGATGACGTGGTGCGGGGTGAAATCGTCCGTGGGCGGCCGCTGGTCGTCAAACGGCTCCGCGCGGATGAAGACTTGCGGAGCTGCCATGTGCTATTCCTCAGCCGCTCCGAAAAGGAGCGGCTGGCAGCCCTGTGCGGTCAGCTCAAAGACAGCCCCGTCCTGACGGTGAGCGACGTGGATGGTTTCGCCCAACAGGGCGGGATGGTCAACCTGCTCCTGGTGAACAACACCGTGAAGATGGAAATCAACCAGGCGGCAGCCGAGGGAGCCGGCCTGCAAATCAGTTCCAAGCTCTTGAAGCTGGCGCGCGTGGTGAGGACCCGACGCGGGTGAGCCGGCCTTGAAACCATGAAGCCATTTCGCGATCTCCCGATTCAGCGCAAGATGCTGTGGATGACGTTGCTTATCTGCGGCGCGGTCCTCCTCTTCGCCATCGCGGCTCTCTTCACCTTCCAAGTTCTGAACTTTCGTACCAACTTCCAGCGCGATACCGCCACCCTGGCGGCCATTATTGCCAACAACAGTACTGCAGCGCTGGCATTTAAGGATGCCAAAGCCGGCACTGAGGTCGTGGGGTCCCTTCAAGCCAAAACCACCGTGGTGTCGGCCTTCCTGACCGCGCCGGA
>CAYJNU010000036.1:0-6765 GCA_964371005.1 uncultured Verrucomicrobiota bacterium
GGCACTGGCCGAGTTGCAGCCACAGGAGAAAATGCGTGGTGTTCAGTTCGATCGCTTGCTGGAGCAGTCTGAGGGCGGCGACGAATTGCTGGTAGAAGAACCGAATGCGTGCCGCGAGCCAGGCGGGGACCCAATCGCCGGGGGAGAGCGCGAGCGCCTTGTCGAAACAGTAGTCGGCACGCGCTTCCTTGCGCGCGAGCAGCACGTCCCCGCGCGCCAGCCAAATGTAAGGAGTGTCCCCTCGCTCCTCGATTGCAGCGTCTGAATAGGCGATGGCCTCGTCCAGTTTGCCGCTGCGCGCGAGGGCGACCGCCTTGGCGGCGAGCAGTTCGGGTTCGTGCGGGAAGGTCTCCAATGCCTTGTTTGCCCAAAGCGTGGCTTCGCGGAATTCACCGAGTTCAATTAACGCGCGCACCTGGCCCGTCCAAGCGATCGCGTTCCGGGGATTGAATTCCAGGACCTTCGCAAACCAGCGGAGGGCTTTCTCGAACTCACCCTCCTCGAACGCCTTCCGGGCGCCGGTGAGAAAGTGAGCCTCGGAATGGGGGGATTCGGTTTCCTGGAATTCGCGCTCGAATTCCCGGTCAAACTCCAGATTTCCAAACCGGCTCATGGCGTAACAAGGCTGACACAGACTGGCATCGCGCGGGCTGGCGGGCAAGTTTTGGTTCAAGGGGTGGTTCAGGGGGCGGTTTGGGAAAGCGCAAGGAGCTGCATGCGTTGGGTAAGTGCCAAGCCTCGACCAGGACCCGTGCCGGAATGCGGATGCGGATTGCGGCGGAAAGAGGCGTCCACTACGGTGGCTGGGCCGCATGAGTCCGAGATGTGCATTCCCACGGCGCTCGCAGCGCTGGCTCCTGGCCGGCGTTTTGTCAGGGTTGCTCTGCGCGCGATTGTACGCGTCGGCTTCTACCTACAGCAGACGCGTCTGGCAGATGGAGGATGGGTTGCCACACAACATCGTCCAATCGCTGGCCCAAACCCGCGACGGGTACCTGTGGGTGGGCACGCGCGAGGGGTTGGCGCGTTTCGACGGGTTGCGGTTTCAGACGACCGGTTTGCCGCCCGAGGTACGTCACGCCTCCGTGTTCTGTTTACTGGAGGGGCCGGAGGGCAGCTTGTGGGTGGGGGCAGAAGACGCGGGGTTGTTCCGCCTGCACGAGGGGCAATGCACCCGCCTGCCCGCCCCGGACGGGACGATGGAGTATTCCGTATATGGGTTGCAGCGAAGCGGGGAGGAGGTTTGGATCGCGGCCTCGGTGGGCGTACTGAAGTGGTCGGGCGGAACGCTCCACCGTCAGGCGGATTATCGCAACCTGGTGGAATCGCTCTGCGTGGACACATCCGGCGGGGTTTGGCTGGCCGGAGATGGATTGAGACGGTTGAACGGGATCGCCACGAATTACGCCGTCCGCACCGGCACGTTGCCGAGGGAAGTGCGCAGGGCGTATTGCGATCGCGACGGCACGTTCTGGCTGGCCACGGACAACCGGGGGCTGACGCGGCTAGGTGGAGGCGTTGCCACCTACCATCACAAAGCGGAGGGCCCGGCCGGGTTTGTCAGTGTGATGTTCCGGGATGGCGCGGGGGAATTCTGGGTGGGCAGTTACTCGGGGTTGAGCCGGTTCGTGGACGGCGGTTTCGTCAACGAGGGCGAGCCCGAGGCCCCGTCGTATCAGGTTTATGCGATCACTGAGGACCGGGAGGGGAGCGTGTGGGTGGCCTCCGAAGAAGGGCTCACCCGTTTTACGCCGATGGCCTTCAAGACCTACACGAAGCGGGATGGCTTGACCCTGAACCGCGTGGTGACCGTGTGCGCGAGCCGGGATGGGAGCATCTGGGTGGGCTTGCATGGCGGTGGTTTGAATCATTTCTTCGATGGCCAGTTCGTTCCGGTTGGCAGGACCGAGGGTTTGTCGTCCGATTACGCGATGGCCATGTGCGAAGGGCAAGATGGCAGCCTGTGGGTAGGCACGGATTACGGCAGCACGCTCAATCGCCTCAAGGCCGGCCAGGTCACGCACTACGGACGCGAACAGGGGTATGCCACCGCCGTGACGACCGCGCTGGTGGAGGACGGCGCCGGAACGCTCTGGGCTGGCACGCGCGACGGGTTGTTTGTCCTCCGCGACGGCCGGTTCAGGTGTTATTTGGTCGCCGACGGCCTGAGCCACGACAAGATCAACGCGCTCTGCCGGAAGCAGGGCGGCGGCGTGTGGATTGGGACAGGACACGGTTTGACCCGGTGGAGCGACGGCCGATTCACGAATCTCTCCGCCCACATTCCCGAACTGAGAACCACGATTCTGTCGCTCCATGAAGATACCGAAGGCGGGCTGTGGATCGGCACCCAAAGCGAAGGGTTGTTGCGCCTGAGGGCAGGCACGGTGCGAGCGTTTTCCAGCCGCCACGGATTGTTCAGCGATTCCATCTACTCGGTGCTGGAGGATCAACGCGGCAACCTGTGGTTGAACAGCAGCCGCGGCATCTTTCGGGTGAGCATGAAGGAATTTGACGACGTGGCTGCGGGCCGGCGGGCCGGCGTCAACTCCATCGCGTACGGCAAGGCTGATGGCGTCCTCTCCAGCGGCCAATATCGCGAGGTCACGCAGCCCGCCGCCTGCCAAGGCGTGGATGGGCGGCTGTGGTTTCGCACCACGCAAGGCGTCGCCGTCGTGGACCCGGAACGCATCGCCACCAACGAACAGCTCCCGCCGGTCGCGATCGAAGCAGTCATCGCGGATCGGAAGCCCCTGGCGGATGCCCGCGCGCGAATTCTCGTGCCCAAGGGTCGGGGGGAACTGGAGATTCAGTACACCGCGCTGAGCTTGCGCGCGCCGGAGAAGAACCGGTTCCGCTACCGGCTCGAAGGCGTGGACCCTGACTGGGTGGAGGCCGGCAACCGCCGCTCCGCCTACTACAACAAGGTGAAGCCCGGCGAGTACCGCTTCGACGTGATCGCCAGCAACAATGACGGCGTTTGGAACACCGCGGGCGCGACGCTCGACATCGAAGTCGAGCCGCACTTCTGGGAAACCGCGTGGTTTCTCGCGACCTGCACGATGCTTTCCATCGCGGGCATCGTATCCCTCGCCGCGAGGGTGACTCGCTCGCGGATGCGCCGCCAACTCGAACGCCTGGAGCAGCAGCACGCCATCGAACGCGAGCGAACGCGCATCGCCCGCGACATGCACGACGAGCTGGGGGCCAAGCTCACGCGCATTTCGTTCCAGGGCGCTACGGCCCGGCGCAGCCTCGGCAACCCCGCCGAGGTCGGGCCGCAGATCGAGCTGATGGCGCAAACCGCCCGCGAGTTGGTGTCGTCGCTCGACGAAATCGTCTGGGCGGTGGACCCGGAGAATGATTCGCTCGAGAATCTGGCCAACTACATTTGCCGCCACGCGAGCGCGTTCTTTGAGAGCGGCCCCATCGCCTGCGAATTCGCCATTCCACCGAACCTGCCGCCCGTCCGCCTCGCCAGCGACGTGCGTCATCACGTCTTCCTTGCCACGAAGGAGGCGCTCACAAACGTCCTCAAGCACTCCGGGGCGGCGCGGGTGCGGATCGGGTTGGCGGCACGGGTGGACGAATTCGAGATTGTGATCGCCGACGATGGCGTGGGATTGGCGGCCACGCGGCACGACGGCATGGCCGCCGGCAGATGCGCCCGGGCGGGGCACGGCCTGGCGAACATGCGCGAACGGCTGTCCGCCATCCAGGGCCGCGCCGAAATCACACATCCCGGAAAAGGCACGCACGTCCGGTTCATCGTCCCGGTGCAGGCCACCGCGGCTGCCGCCGTGTCATCCATTCATCCGACTGACCCGGGCGCGGCCCGTTCGCCATACTGAGAGGGCGTTTCATGGCGATTCGTGTGAGCATTGTGGAAGATGACGCCGGGTTGCGGGAGAGCATCTCCAGCTTCATCGCCGGCACGGCGGGTTTGGCGTGCCTCGGCGCGTATTCCAGCGGCGAGGAAGCGCTGGCGGGCATCCCGCGCGAGCCGCCCGAGGTGGTGTTGATGGACATCAATCTGCCGGGCATGAACGGCATCGAATGCGTTCGACGACTGAAGACCGTCTGTCCGACGCTCCAGATCATGATGCTGACGGTGTACGAGCAGAGCGACCGCATCTTTGAAGCGTTGGCAGCGGGCGCATGCGGCTATTTGCTCAAGAGCACGCCGCCGGAGAAACTGATTGAAGCCATCGAGGACGTCTGCAACGGCGGCGCGCCGATGTCCAGCCACATCGCGCGGAAGGTCGTCCAGGCGTTTCTGCCCGCGTCGCGGGAGACGCCCTTGATCGAACACCTGGCGCCGCGCGAAGAGGAAGTGCTGAACCTGCTGTCCCGGGGCTGCGCCTACAAGCAGATCGCCGCCGAGATGGACTTGAGCATGGGCACGATCCGCACTTACATCCGGCGCATCTACGAGAAGCTGCACGTGAATTGCCGCACGGATGCGGTCGTGAAATACCTGGGTGCGAAAGGGGCAGGTCCGCACGGCATGCCGGCGCGCTGATTTCAGGAGGAACTTCTCTCGCTTGTCATACGTTTATCCGACTGTTGCCCATCCATCTCCCCGACAAGATCCTCCTGAGCGCGGAGCAGCAAAGAGAGTATCTTGCTGCCATGCGCAGCGACACAGAATGAGTGAAACGACATTGACCATGAAGGGGGCCGTGAGTTGGCTGTCCCCCAACTTCGCCGCGCTCCTGATCCGATTGGTTTTGGTCCAAGCTGGTCTGTGCGTGATGACGCTGCCCGCGCTGGAACTGAAATCACCGGACGGAAGGCTGGTCGTTTCGCTGGAGGTGAAGGAATTCGGGGGGATCGCAGGTTGCCCTGTGTACCAGCTTGATTTCGAGGGTCAGACCATCATCACGCCCTCCCGGCTGGGATTCGAGGTGGGAAGCGAGCCCTTCGCTACGGCTCTGAAGGTGGTGCGGCAAACGCGCCGAACTGGAGATGAATTTTGGAAACCACTCTATGGCGAGCGCAGTAACGTGCGGGACCACTACAACGAGGCCAGCGTCGAGTTGGAAGGAAGTCAGTCTCCGCCGCACCGGCTGGAGGTGACGCTGCGGGCGTACGACGAAGGGTTGGCATTGTGCTACACCGTACCCACGCAAGCCAACTTGGCGGACATCACCATCGCTCGAGAGACGACCGAGTTTCGCTTCCCCGCCGACCACCCCGCCTGGGCGACGTACCGGGCGCAGGGCGAGTACACGAATGTGCCGCTCAGCCAGATTCGCGCGGGGTGCGAGCGCCCTTTGGTGGTTCGCGCGGCGGATGATCTCTACGTGGCCCTTGCGGAGGCGCGATTGGTGGACTACGCCCGGATGAAGTTCGCTCCGCTGGCCGGTGTGCCGCTGGGCTTGGTCTGCGATCTGAGCAGTGAAGTGAAGGCGGCCTTGCCTTTGCGCACGCCTTGGCGGGTCGTCATGGTAGCCAGGAGTCCGGCGCGCCTGCTGGAGAACAACGATCTGATGCTCAACCTGAACGAGCCGTGCGCCTTGACGAACACGGCTTGGATCAAGCCAGGCAAGGTGATCCGCGACAAGTCGCTGACGACGGTGGGCGGCAAGGCGTGCGTGGATTTCGCCCGGAAACACAACCTTCAGTACATCCTGTTCGATGCCGGCTGGTACGGGCCGGAAACCTCGGCGGCCTCTGATGCGCGGGCGGTGAACCTGGACCCCAAGCGTTCGAACGGGCCGTTGGATTTGCCCGAGGTCATTCGCTATGGCCAGCAGCAAGGGATCGGGGTCATTCTCTACGTGAATCATATCGCCCTGGAGCGCCAACTGGACGCGCTGCTGCCCCTCTACCGCGATTGGGGCGTCAAAGGCATCAAGTTTGGTTTCGTGAACGTCGGATCGCAGCACTGGACGAGCTGGTTGCACGAGGCGATCCGCAACGCAGCAAGTTACCACCTGATGGTGGACGTGCATGACGAGTATCGTCCGACCGGATGGGCGCGCACCTATCCGAATTTCATGACGGCCGAAGGCGTGCGTGGGGACGAAGAGCGCCAGATCAATCGCCAAGGGTTGACCACGCTCTTCACGCGTTTCCTGGCGGGGCCGGCGGACAACACCATCTGCTATTTTGACGAGCGCGTGGATCGGTTCGCTTCGCACGGTTTCCAGCTTGCCAAGGCGGTGTGCTTCTACAGCCCGTGGCAGTGTCTCTACTGGTACGATCGGCCGCTGCCGGCACCCGACGGTTCGCCGAACCAGGCTGCCGACAACAACGTCATCGGAGACGAACCTGAACTGACCTTCTTCGACCATTGCTCGACCGTCTGGGACGACACTCGCGTGCTGCGCGGCGAAATCGGCGAGTATGCCATCCTGGCGCGGCGCAGCGGCAAGGATTGGTACATTGGGTTTATGAACGCCAACTCCGCCCGCGCGTTCGATGTGTCGCTGGACTTCCTGTCACCGGGACAGAAATACAACGCGCGGATCTATTCGGACGATCCCGGCGTTCCAACCTCGACCCACGTCGGGGTTGGGCGGCGGGTTCTGGGTCGCGACTCGACCCTGCGCATGGCGGCGACTGCGCAAGGTGGCCAAGCGGCGTGGCTGTCGCCGGTTGAGCGCTGAGTTGACGGTCACAGGGAACCGGCTGTCATACGTTCATCCGACTTTCGGGATTCGGCCTTTCTACCTGATACTCGCTGGGAATCGTACGAGCCGCGCCGTTGGTTGGGAAGCGCGGCTCTGCACCGTCAACACGAAGCTGGACCGGTAATCT
>CAYJNU010000036.1:6790-8276 GCA_964371005.1 uncultured Verrucomicrobiota bacterium
CCAACTGTCACGGCCGTGCAGCGGAAGCCGTGCGGTTTGCAGTGACGAAAGAAACCGACCAGAAACCAAAATGCAACCTCGAACCCCAAGTTAAGCCCATACCTCTATGAAAAAGACGACCACCATCCACCGCCTGTTCCGAATGCTCGGGTGTGCATCGGCAGTGGCGATGACTGTGAGCCTGGCCCAGGCCAGCACCAACTACTTCGACTTCGATTCAGATCCCTACACGTTGCCGCCACCGTTCCTCTACTTCGCCTCGACCGGCGATAGTACGACCAACGCAAGCGGGGAAAGCATAAACCTTCGCGATTTCGCGGGACTTTGGATTACCACCGATGGCAGCACGCTCGAGCCTGGTGTGGTGGATCAATCCACGAACGGATATTGGGTCGTTACCCAGACAACGCCCACCAATTCCTTCCCGGGTAAGCATGGGATGAGGTCGCAACTCTACTTTCTCGACGAAATGGATCCAGGCTATGGGGAGGCGTTCACATTCTCGTGTGACGTGCGCCTGGGTGGTGGCAGCGCCACGCCGGCAGATGGACTGAGCCTGAGCTATATGCGCGTAGGGGACAGCACGACGGTGTCGTCCATCACGGAGCAGGGCACGAGCAGCGGTTTGGTGGTGTCCTTAATGGCCTATCCAGGTGACAGTGTGACCGGGATCCCGGGGTTGCAGATCAAAGTGGACGGCGTCGTTAAGACCAACGTTTCGTTGCCAACCAAGAACGGTTCTTGTGACGATACCACGTCCATTCAAACTGGACCGACCAGCTTCGATCCCGCGCTGTCCAGGGCTGATCTGTTGGCTGATCTTTGCTGGCAGCCATTCTTTGTCAAAGTGGATTCCGACGGCTTGTTGAGCGTTGCGTACAAAGGCGTGACGCTGCTGACCAATTGTGATGTGGGCTTCGGCCCGAGCGCTGGACGGTTCGTCCTGGCCGGCCGCACGGGCGGTGCCTGGCAGGAACAGGACGTGGACAATCTGACGATCATTACCACTCCCACGACCGAACCCGGTGTGGGGGGCGCCAGTGGCGATCGTTTCGGCTGGAGCATTCCGATCTACGATTCCGGCCCAGGCACTCCGGACATCAATACGTTCAGCGTTACGGTTGACGGTTCGCCGGTTACCCCCAGCATTACCCAATCCGGCAACCCTGGCGCGGCCGACGGCACCGGCATGACGGTTGTCAGTTACACGAGCGATGACCAGTTGTATGTGTCCGGCACAACACACCCCATCGCGCTTTCGTTCCAGGCTGGCTCTTCGACCGTGAGCAAAACTCGCAGCTTCGCTGTCCCATTCACGAAGGGAACACTTGACCGAGTTCAAGGTTATTTTGGCCAATTCAACAATCACGCGACGTTCGGCGCGAATCGGAGCGGCCATACTGGCGAACCGGGAGACTATGCCGTGGAGATTGGCAAGGGCGCCACCACCGATTGTGTCTTGGTGAACGCCACGGGTCTCACGAAC
>CAYJNU010000036.1:8286-30248 GCA_964371005.1 uncultured Verrucomicrobiota bacterium
GTTTCCCTGACGCACTGTCACTCGCTGGTCAGGGCGATGTGATGTCCGTTTCGTTCTGGATCTACCAGCGAACCCTGCGTTCGAGCACTTTCTGGATGTGGTCTGACCAGGACACGCAAAACCAAAAACGCGGCTGGCAGATGCATTGCCCATACTATGATGAACGCATGTTCTTCGACACCGGGGCGGCCAACACAGACGCTCGATTTTTCCCCGGCAACATGACGGCGGCGACCTTCCCCGGCTATACGAATGGCGTTTCATCCGTCCCCGGTTTCACGGATGCGACTTGGTGGAGTAGCTGGCATCACATTGTCGCCGTCAAGAACGGAGGGACCAAACAGTGGTGGATTGACGGGTATTTGTTCGCCCACCAGGACAGCGGATCGCCACCGCTCTATACGGATATGAGCAGGCTCTACATGGGATGCACCGTGGCCAACACCGGGAATCCCCAGGCTTCCGTTGATGGCTGGATTGATGATTTTGCGATCTACACCAATGCCTTGACGGGACACGACGTCACGAACCTGTTCACGGGCACGGTGCCGAAAGGCATCAGCGCGGCGTCAAGCCTCATCGCTTGGTGGGATTTCAACGACGCTCCCGCGGTCACCAGTGTCACCAAGGTGGCACCTGACAAAGTGGCGGTCACCTTCAAGCAGATTCTTCAGGTCCGAACGAACCTGACGAGCGGAAGCTGGGCGGATATGATTAACGCGACAAGCCCGCACACCAACGACATGTCGGCCAATCCGCAAATGTTCTTCCGCGCGCGGGAGTAATCCTGACCCTCGCTCGGGAAAACCAGAGGAGCGAAGATGAGCCCGATGCTGATCCGACGTTGCCCACACTCCGCGAGCCGGAAGTCGCTGTCGGGAGACTGATAGCCTTCGTGGTGGCAAGCAGACTGGCCGAGGCCGGAAACCGCTTCGGCCAGTTTCTTTGCTCGAGAGCGGGCTGCCCTTGCTTGCCGGGGAGGAGGTGCGGTCGGGGCCGCCCGTCCAAGGCGCAGAAGCAGCGCGAGCCTTTCGTTGTCCTTCGGCACCGCGACGGTCTGGCTGTTGAGCTTGAGCGACGGCTGCTCTTCATCTGGAAGTGGAACGGTCCAACCGGGGCGAATCGCTCGTCGGCGACGACACCGGTGGGGGTGTGTCCAGCGGCACAAACTCGAAGCTTTGGATGACGGCTCCACCTCGTTCGTGTCCATCGGCGGGGCTCCCTGGGAGAGCCACAAATTCATGGGCACGATTTCATCGCCGGCCAGTGGCACGCCGCGAAACGCGAAGGTCCGGTCGGCGATGATGTTGTCCAGCGCTGGCCGGGACTGGGGAGTCTCATGATTGCACGGGCCAGCGCCTGCGAAAGCAGGTTCGTTGACAGGCGGCACTCGCCCTGGACGCACGGGTAGCTGAAGTCGGCGCTGACCAGCAACGCCGCAACGCGAGTGGCGTTCGTGTCTGTTCCGCCCGTGGTGATGTCTGTTCTCCAGCTTCCATCCGGCTGAATGATGGTCAGATAGTCCGCCAACCCACCCGGCACTCTGGCACTCAACCAACGTGATCTGGCTATCCAGGTTCGCATCGCTACACTTCGCTCAATCATGGTGGGGACGGACCTCCCCGGCCTCGTTGTCCTGCCCCAAGCTGACACTGCCGGAGCGGCTCTGCGCGCAGCGCGTTCCGACGGTGAGGAAAACTGAAACCAAAGTCATCGCCAGCTTCTGTAAACCCATTCTGGGCGGTGGGCGGCGTCTTGGATTCCTGGTGAAATGTGGAAGTCGCTTAAAAGGTCCCTGCCGCACCTGCTTTCTTTGGCGCCACATGGGTGTCGAAATAGAGGTAATTCCGGGTCTTCCCATGCGCCGGGCCGACTGGCAGGAAGATGTTCCAAGAAGTCGCACCGGCGGCGCCCAACTGATCAATGTCCACCAGCGACCAGATTTCGCTGAGCGGCGCCTGGGATTGAATCTCATTAAGTTTGTGAGGGCGTTCAGGCAGGATGGGCTCGTACTCGGCATATCCAAAGGGCCGGAAGTTGATACGAAACTGGGCGTTGGTCGTGCAGTCCGGGTTGTAACATCCATAGGAGACGCGGTCGGTCTTGGGGGGCACCAAACTGGGAGGCACCTTCGGTGCGTAGCGCTCGATACCCGGGCAGTAGAAGACCGGGACGAAGACCACGGTGTCGCCCGTTGGCGTCGGCAAGTTGAGATAGCTGTGGATGTAGTTGACCATTTGATAGCGATACTTGAGCGCGGTGCCGTAACCGGCGCGCTGCCCCCAGTAGAGCCCGAACGTTGATCCCGGCCCCGGCGGGAGCGTGTCATCGTTGTCATCCGCGAACATTTGGATCGCGAGGCCGAGTTGCTTCAGATTGGAGGTGCAGTTGATCTGTATCGCTTTGGCTTTTGCCTTGGCGAGCGCGGGCAACAACATCCCCGCGAGAATCGCGATGATGGCGATGACCACCAAGAGTTCGATCAAGGTGAACCCACGCCGGCACACGCAGTTCGAACCTGAAGGCTGGTTGTGCATGTCTTCAGTTGTACCCCCGTGCGCCAAGCAATCAAACCACTCAAAAGGGTGGTCTTGCACAGCACAGGGGTGCATCGAGCTCGGCCCGGCGCGCGGCTGCCCCAGCCGCAGCAACGTCTGATGGTTCGGTCCAACTCAGGGCACTCTCCAAATCAGCCAGCGGGAGATCATCGGGGCGGACTTGATCCGTCGGGCGTGAGGCTCGTGGGAGTTGTCTCGAAGCTCAACACGTAATCGTCTTTGTCCGCATTGATTGATCGGACGATCTTGACGCGCCTGGCGCCGAAGTCGCCGGCGATGGTGATGGTGACGGTTGTGCCCTCGGCCGCCTGGGCAAGCCGGGTGACAGAATAATTCGGGCCGACGACGGGCAAGAGCAGATAGGCTTGAAGGGCATTTGAGGCGTGGGTTTCGTATTTGGCGACCGGGGCGGCCAGGTTGCGGCCCTGCCGATTCATGTGGCCATCGGCCAGGATCGGTCCCTCCAGCCGCCGGGAAGTGGCGGGCAGAAGCAAGAGGTTCTTCTCCGCGAAGCCGGTATAGACAGATTTAGATCCGCTGTCCACGACCGGCGAGCACGGCCGAAGATGGAAGAGCCAGGTGTAATCGTGCTCACTCTCGCTCTCGAGTTGGTCCACGAGCAAGGTCCCAAGGCCTTTCAGCAAAACCAGATGCCGCACCCAGGTGACGGGCGACGGGCGATCTCGAAATCCCTCGTGTCGCATGACCGCCCAGTCGTACCGGTTATTGGATTCCCACTGCAGAATGCGGCTGCCCGCCATGAGTCTTTTCGCTTGGCTGAATTTGGCCGGGTCGTAGTCGCCTTCGCCGTCCACCAGCACGGTATTGTGAGCTTGAGGCTTGAAGTACCACGAAAGTCTCAGCGGGTCGTCGTAGTCGCAAATGCCGCTATCAATCAGGAAGGCCTTGTCCCAATACCAGAGGTGGTAGCCGAGCTTACCGCCGTGCCAATGGGCGAGGACTTTCGGGCCTGCGTCGAGGAAGACGTAACCCGGGGTGGTCACGGACGTATCCCGCATGACGGCTTGGTCGGAGGCGGAGAACCAGTGCGAGCCGGGCGCGGGATAGGGAGCAGGCAGGCCAAGCACATCGGCCAGCACGCGCAAGCAGGCCGAAGGGTCGCTCTCGGTGGAATCGTTGATCGGGGGCATGCGTCCGTCCGGCTGTGCGGCCCTGCCCAGGAAATCGTAAAACTGCCTGAGCCGCTCTTCACAGCGTGGCGGCGGCGGAACATGATTAGCACGGCACAGCAAATAGGCATCGCGAAAGACCGAGACGAAGAACGGATAGTAACCAGGCGTCAGCTCGATGGAGTTGCCATCCTCGTAGAAGGCGTGATCCAAGTGATGGTTCAAGATCACGAAGGCCCGCTCTTTGAGTGCGGCGGCCTCGGGGAGATCGGGAAAGAGCAGCGCGGCATACAACATGGCGGCGGCGGCGTGCGACTGGTGGTTGTTTTCGTGGAGGGTTTGCTTGCCGAAATACTCAAGCAGGACGTGAGCGTGGGCCGTCACCAATCCAAACAGTTCGCTCCGTTCGGCAGCCGTGAAACCATCCTGACCCAGGAAGTAAACCCAAGACAGGTTTTGCATGCGCCAAGCCACCTGCATGTCGCGCCAGTTGTATTGCCTGGTGGCGAAGTACTCGGCCAGATTCGACGGCACGGGATTCTCGGCCGTCCATTTGCGAACGAACGTCAGAATCTCTTGCAGATAGCGCTTGTCCCCGGTGAGGTAGTACTGGCGGGCGAAGCAAGGGAGGAAATACCAGCGGTTGAGCCAAACGCTTTTTTCGATCGCCGTCTTTTCGAGTGAGTCCCACCGAATCGGGTCACCCCACGGCGCGAAGAAACCGGGGGATCGGACGGCCTTGACCACGTCCACGTCGCGTTCCGAGCCGATGACTTGAAGCTGAATGAGCCGCCCGCCCTGGTCCATGGGCGTGAAGCTCCACATGTCATACCTCGCGGCGTAAGGGTAGAACGGGAAGACCCCGGTGCGAACCTCGTCGGGCATCGCGCCTTCCGCAGCGGTTGCCGCGAAAGTGCCCGCCAGAAGAAAGCCGAAGATGACAATGATGCGCAGGCAATGCTTCAGTCTCGTGCGGTCGTAGCGCAGATTTGCAGTTTGCTGTATCGCCGATCTGCAACCGGCTGGCCCTCGGAATCCCCAAGCACGCCTGGATGAGGCGGCATCCTGCGGAATGCAATTCCGCGGTAGAGCAGATTCCAAATCTGCGCTACGACTTGGGCGAACGCTTGTGATCCTCATGGTCGCGCTGGTTGCACTCCGCGTTTCTTTCCGCCGGGAATCACCGCGGATTCACTGCCTTGAGCCGTGAGGATGTTCGCCAGTTGCGCCGCGAAAGCTGCGCCCAGCGCCTGCTGTCCCTGTGCGTCAAAGTGTCCTCGATCGGCCATTACCGTGAAGTTCGTCCCATCGGTTTCAATCATGTAAGTGCTGGGCACAGTCGCGGCGACGGCCAACTGGTTGCTTCGAACAGTCAGGAAGTCGGTGTACTTGGATGGCACGGAATAGTACTTCTGCTGGGTGGAGATGCGGCTGAGGCAAAACGGCATCGTTGGACAAAACGTCTGGCGCACGTCGTTGATGAAAGCCGTCAGGTTCGTGGCGTAAGCCATCGCGGTCGAGCTGCCCTTGTCAATATCCTGCTCGCCCTGCACCCAGACCATGCCGGCGATCTCCACGGTGCCGTTAGAATAGGCGCTACGCAGTTTCGCGAGGCCGTCGCGCACCACGCGCTGGAACACCTGATAATGGACGCCGTCGCCGTCGGTCGTCACGTTCCCGTTGGCTTTCCAGTCTGTGGCCAGCGTCGAACCGCCCTTCGCATATTTGATGATGGCCAGTTGCGTGTCGGGTGTTTGCTCGACGACGCGGGACAAGTCATATCCGAGTTTCACTTCCGGCCCGAATCCTCCCTTGGGCATTTGCGTTGCGGCGGGACGCAACGCCGTCAACTCGCCCAAGGTGCCGTCGCTATTCGTCGGCGCACCGTGGGTGTAATAATAGAATGGCACGTTCGTCTGCGCCGCCTGGAGAGTCGGCGGCAATGCGTTGCCCGGCGCACGTCCGTCGGCATTCGATTGGCCACCCAGCAAGACGACGCGCAACCGCTCTGGCTGGCTGCCGGCTGCGGCTACCGTGGCGCACAGGCTGATCACCGCAATTCCCCAGACGCACCTGAGCGCCCGACGAAAGGCCGCATTCCATGAGGAACGCGGTTCAGGCATCGGTTGCGGAGCTTTCATCGGCTTCGGGGTTTTAGTTGGGGAAGGGCAGAGACCCCGCCGCAGACGATGCGATCACGTCTCGGCATCTTCCTTTACAGGGTTCCTTGGGGGTCGAGCTTTTTCGGCCCCACGTGAGAGTCGAAATAAAGGTAGTTTCGGTTCCTGCCATGCACTGGACCGGGAGGCAGCATGAGATTCCCGGAGGTCGCGCCGGAGACGACAGCGCGATCAATGTCCACCAGCGACCAGATTTCCGAAGCGGGCCGGATTTCAGTCATTTTGTGTGGCCGGCCTGCGTAGTCGGGCACGCCACCCTGACCGGGAGGGTAACCGAAGGGCGTATGGTCGAGGCGATAGGTGACATTGCTCCCGACAACACCAGGATAGTAGAGCCCATAGGCAATGCGGTTGTAATTGGTCGGCACCAGCGTGCGAAAGACCGGCGGGTTGTAGCGCTCGATGCCGGGGCAGTAGAGCATCGGGACGAACATCGGCGTACTGCCCGAATCCCGCATTCCCAGATACTCTCGGAGGTGATAGGCCAGATAGCCTTGGAACTGGTCCGCCGGGCCGCAGCCGGCCTTTTGACCGAACCAGAGCCCGAGCAACGGGGAACTCGGCCCGGGCGGAAGCACGTCCCCGTTGTCATCCACGAACAACTGTATCGCCGTGCCGACCTGCCTCAGATTGGAAACGCAATGGGCCTGCACCGCCCTGGCTTTTGCCTTCGACAGGGCTGGCAATAACATCGCTGCGAGAATCGCGATGATCGCGATGACCACCAAGAGTTCAATCAGGGTGAACCCGCGCCGCCGCACGCAGTGTGAACCAGCTTTCCTGCGAAGCATGTTTCCATTTATGCCTCTGAGCGCAAGAAGTGCAACCCACTCAATAGGGTGGTTTTGGACGCGGCAGGCACAAACCCCTTGGATACCTCGTCATGTTCGTGGTAATGGATGTGGGGCAAGAAACCAGGCCCGGCATGGACCATCTTGATCAACTCGAAAGCCAGAGCGTGTACATCCTCCGCGAGGCGTTCAACAAGTTCAACCGTCCCGCCATGCTCTGGAGCATCGGCAAGGATTCCACCGTCCTGCTCTGGCTGGCGCGCAAGGCGTTCTTTGGCCATGTGCCTTTCCCCCTCGTCCATGTGGACACGACTTACAAGATCCCGTCCATGATCGAGTATCGCGATCAACTCTGTCGCGATTGGAAGTTGCAGCTCATCGTGGGAAAAAACGAAGCGGCCCTGGCGGCCGGCCACACCTATCCGAACGGCCGGGCTACGCGTGTGGAATGCTGCGGGACGCTGAAGAAGGACGCGCTGAAGGCCGTGCTGGATCAACACCATTTCAACGCTGTGATCGTGGGCGTGCGCCGCGACGAGGAGCCGACGCGCGCCAAGGAACGCTATTTTAGTCCCCGCGACGAGCACATGGAGTGGAACGTCGCGGACCAACCGCCCGAGTTGTGGGATCAGTTCAAGACGGACCTCGCGCCGGGCGCACACGTTCGTGTTCATCCGTTGCTGCACTGGACGGAACTGAACATCTGGGAATACATCGAGCGCGAGACCATCCCGGTCATCCCGCTCTACTTCGCTAACGAACGGGGCGAACGCCACCGTTCCATCGGTTGTTATCCCTGCACGTTTCCGATCAAATCGAATGCCCGATTGGTTGCGGATATCATCGCTGAACTGCGTCGCACGCGGACGACCGAGCGGGCAGGCCGCGCGCAGGATCAGGAAAGCGAGGACGCTTTCGAGAAGCTGCGGCGGGACGGCTACATGTGAGCGGCCGATGAATACCGCTACCCCAACGACCGGCGCGCCAGGTGCCGCCGAGCAACTGAAGATCGTTATCGTGGGTCACGTGGACCACGGCAAGTCCACCGTGGTGGGCCGGCTGCTGCACGACACCGGCTCGCTGCTCGAAGGAAAATTGGAGCAACTGCAGCGGGCCGCCGCGCACCGGGGCGCGCCATTTGAATGGGCCAACCTGATGGATGCCCTGCAAGCCGAGCGCGACCAGAACATCACGCTGGACACGGCGCAGATTTGGTTTCGCACGGCCCGGCGCCAATATGTGATCATTGACGCGCCCGGCCACATCGAGTTCCTCAAGCACACGGTCACCGGCGCCGCCCAAGCCGAGGCAGCGCTGCTGGTCATTGACGCGCACGAAGGCGTGCAGGAAAACTCGCGCCGCCACGGCTATCTGCTGCATCTCCTCGGCATCCGCCAGGTGATCGTGCTCGTGAACAAGATGGACCTGGAGAACTTCTCCCAGGCTCGGTTCAACCAGATCGAAGCCGAGTTTCGCGCGTGGCTCCAGACAATCGGCCTCGGGCCGAAAGCGTTTATCCCTATCAGCGCCCGGCAGGGCGACAACCTCGCGACCCGCAGCAAAAACCTGCCGTGGTGGACCGGGCCCACCGTGCTCGAAGCGTTGGATGATTTTCAAAGCTTTGAACCGCCGCTGAACCAGCCGTTGCGCTTTCCGATCCAGGATGTTTACCGCTTCGACGAGCGCCGTATTCTGGCCGGACGCGTCGAGAGCGGTTGTCTGAGAGTGGGTGACCGACTCCTCTTCTCGCCCGGCAACAAAGCCAGCACAGTGAAATCCATCGAACGGTGGAGCGCGCCACCCGCCACCGCCGCTCACGCCGGCGAGAGCATTGGCATTACACTTACGGAACAGATCTTCGTCGAGCGAGGTGCGCTGGCCGCGCACGAAGACGCCCCTCCCTACACGCTCTCACGTTTCAAGGTCCGGGTGTTCTGGCTTGGCCGACCGCCTTTCCAGAAAGGCAGGAAATACAAGCTCAGGCTCGCCACGCAGGAATGCGAGTGCCAGATTGACGAGCTGACCCGCGTCATTGATGCCTCCACGCTCAACGTGGTGGAGCGCGCGAGCGGCGAGGCGTTTGTGGGGCGTCACGAAGTGGCCGAGCTAACGCTCAAGACCAAACGTCCCATCGCTTTCGACGCCATCACCGAGATCGTGCCCACGGGGCGATTCGTGATGGTGGATGGTTGTGACATCGCCGGTGGCGGCATCATCCTGGAGGACAACTACCCTCGCCGCACGTCCGATGCGCTGCACAAGAGCCAGAACATCTTCTGGACGACGCCCAAGATCACCGCGCAACAGCGGACCGAGCGCGACGGTCATGCCGGCTGCGTCGTCTGGCTGACGGGATTGTCCGGCTCCGGCAAGAGCACCATTGCCACGGAACTCGAACGGGAGCTGTTCGCCTTGGGCAAGCACGTCTATGTGCTGGACGGCGACAACGTCCGCCACGGGTTGTGCGCCGATCTGGGCTTCTCGCCCGAAGACCGGCGCGAGAACATCCGGCGGATTGGCGAGGTCGCCAAGCTGTTCGCCGACGCGGGCGTCATTTGCATCACCGCCTTCATTTCGCCTTACCGTGCGGACCGCGATGCCGTGCGGCGCAGCTTGCCCCCCGGCGGTCTCATCGAGGTGTACGTCAACGCTCCAATCGAAGTCTGCGAGCAGCGCGATGCCAAGGGTCTTTACGCCCGGGCGCGTGCCGGAGAAATCCCCGCCTTCACGGGCGTTTCCGCGCCCTACGAACCGCCCGCGCAACCCGAGATCGAGTTGCACACCGACCAGTTCACGGCGGGCGAGTGCGTGGCACAGGTCATTGAGTTCCTGGAGAAGCGATGATCCGCTGATTTGCAGAGGCGAGGACGCGACATTGTCGCCGATCTCGCCCGCCCAGGCGCCGCAAGAAAACCGCACCCGCATCCGCACCTGGATTCGCGCCGGGAACGAACATGAGTATCGGTCCTGTGTAGGACCACTATGTGGGGAGGCGCCGGGTGTGATTTACTGGTGGGATGCAGTCCGATTGTTCCGGAGCGTGGCAGCGGGATCGCACCACGCCGCAGGAGTACGCGCTGTGGGCGCAACGTTTTGAGCGCAGAGGTTTATCACGGCGCGAGTTTGCGCAGCGCCAGGGGCTGGGGCATTCCACATTCGAACGCTGGCTGAGGCCAGCCGCTCCAGTTACGAACACACCTCCCGCGCTGGGCAAGGTGAGCTTGGGGCCGCAGTGGGGTTCGCCGCAATGGTTGGCTGAGGAGCAGTCACCGGATAGCCTGACGGCTCCAAGGCCGAGCACGGCCTCAGGCATCACCGAAACATCAGCTTCAAGAACTTCACTTCGTACGGCTTGAAAGTGAGCGACACGACGCCGTGCTGAACCACTTCCTCCAACACATTGACTTCGTCGGCCGCTTGAATCTCAGACGAAGCGATGACTTGCTCCTCAGTGATGGTCACCGGCTTGCCTTCCACTTCCCGCAAATGCAGGCAGACGCCATCGCCATCACGCGTGGGGCGCGCTTCGACCATCAGCAGGTTTGAAGGCGCAACAGCCAGGGCTGAGAGTTTTTGCGGTTCGTGCGCACCCCCATTCTTCACCGGCGGCAATACACGCGTGGCCAATGGAACCCGGCTGCCCCAGCCAAACCGCGTGGCGAACGCACGGCTCGTGTCCTGGGTCGAGGTCAGGTAGTAGTGGAACTTGAACTCGCCTTCCTGTTCGGTGCGGAAGTTGGTGAACCAGTAGTTGTTCATCACCCACGAATAGACGTGCGGCTTTTCGACTCGCGTCACCGGCTGCCACTTGCCCAGGTTGAAGTCGCCCAGTTGCACCAGCGGCGCCTGGTCGCTGCCGGTGACGATCTGGCCGTGGGCGGTGCGGATGGCGATGAAGCTCTGCAGGGTCTGCCAGTCGGACGACGAGCCGGGGATTTGGTCGTCGCCGGGCGTAACACAGCCACCCTGGGCCTCGTAGAGCATCTTGCTGTTGGGTGATTGGAACGGCAGGGCCACATAGAGCGCTTCGGGCGAGGGAATCGGCAGTTTGCGGACGGCAAAATGCAATTCGACGCGCTTCTCGGCGTCATACAACCGAATCTCCGCGCGCACGCCGTTGTTGGTGGCGCAGCCGTCCAAGTCCGCGGTGACGAGCAGACTCCTCCAGATCGGGCCCTTGGCGCCGGGCTTCACGGTGACGTTGCGCACCGAGGTGCGTGTGAACACGTCCGGCTTCATGTCGCGACGATTCGGCATCGTTTCGTAGATGCACTGGCCCAGGCTCCACGCCGCGGTCTGGTCCACCAATTCCAGGCTGGTTTCCTTGTCCACCAGACTTTTAATGGCGCCCTTTTCGCGATCCAGCGCGAGCTGGTAGAACTCGTTTTCCAACGTGAGTGAATCTGAGCCGCTCGGGTCTTTTGGGCGAGGCTGGTTGCTGGTTTCGATTCGCAGGATCTTGAACCCCAGCGGTGGCACGTCGCGCACCCACAAGGCCCAGTAGGTGCCTTCGGAGCGGCGTTCCATGGCTTGCACCGAGACCGGCTGCGCCCCATCGAGAATGCGGAATTCGCGGTCCGGAGGCAGCATCTCGTGGTCAATGAACACGCGCACCAAACCGGAACGCGACCAGTTGAGCGTGTTGCAGACCGCCAGCGTGGGCACCTCGGCGCGCGGCAAGTAATCGTTCAATAGTCCGAAGGCCTCCTCGCGCAGTTGGGCGGCGTTCATCACCGCGGTCCAAGCGTAGGAGGATTTCTCGCCCCATTGCACCTGCGTGTTTTCCGCGAGCGGATCGCTGATGCTTTCCGCCGCGCCGTAGGTGTGCTCCTGATAGAAGAGCAGGTCGTCCTGAATCGCGGCGACGCGCTGCATGGTTTGCGGCTTGATGGACGCCCCGAGGACGGAGGCCATCGCCAGCAGGCCCTGGTTCACTTGCATGGCGGTTTCGGTCTCGCGCGCGGCAGCCGTTTCGCGCGCGGCGGAGCCGAAGCCGTCGGTCCACCAATCCGGCCACGCCCGCCGATGCACCGGCAGTTCGGCGCCGTGCTCCTTCTCGACGTAGGCGAGGAATTCCTGCGACGTCGAGAGCCGCAGCTTCGGCCACGCAAATTGCTCATTCCAAGCTTTGACAAGGTCGCACTCAATGACCGCGGGCGGGGAGTTGTCCGTGTGATAGCCCGAGAATTGCACGCTGATCCGGTCGAACGGATAGCCGCGCTGTTCCAGCGAGCGCAGGTATTTGTCCAGGTTGGGTTTGAACTTCTCGATGTTCCCTTCGTGAATTTTCCACATGTTTCCGAGATGGTAATGATCGGCACGATAGGCAAGCACTCGCTTGCCCGAGGGTGACTCCCACCAGAAGGGCGTCGGCTGGTCGAAGGGCAAAATGGAGCGCGTCTTGTTGATACCCATCGTCAGGTAACGGATGCCGATGTCGCTGAAGTAATCGGGCAGGCACCAGCCCGCACCGTTGACGTCATTTTGCATGGCGGTGTGGACCGTGAATCCGAACTCGTCCTTCATTTCGCGGATCGGACGCAGCAACGCCGCCAGCGAACTTTCGGTGGCAATTTCCGACATGTTCAACATCAAGCCGCAGATTTCGATGCGCCCTTCCGCGACACGTTTCTTCAAGCGCTCGATCTGTTTGGCCGGACGGCCTTGGAGGTATTCGCGTACGGCCCAGGAGGTTTCACACGTCCAGCGGAAGCGGGCTTCGTCCGGATAACTGTCCGTGAGGTCGCAATAATCGAGCGCATAGTCAATGTAGCGGAGGTGCTCGGGAAGAATCTCGGTCTGGGGCCGCGTGTAACCAATGTCGGTGTGGGTGTGCTGAGCCAGATAGACGGTCCAGTGGCGCGGCGGTTGAAGCGTGAACGGACCGAAGTCCCGCTCTTCCGTGGGTGTTGCGAGGCGCACGGTCACGGGCGTGGCCGCCGCAAAGGTTGGGACCGTGAACTCCACGGTCTGTTTTCCCGGCGCAAGCGCCGCGAGAGGCTTGTTCATTGGTTCCGGCCACCTATCCGAAGTCAGACGCACCGTGACGTTGGAAAGGCCGGCGGAGTCGATGGCGACGAGCAACAGGTTGCGTTCGCCTTCCGCGGTTTTCGCAACGAGCGGCGAAACCGCAAGGCTGACCGACTCGATGGCGGCTTTGACCTGCTCACTTGCCTGCTGGCCGTGGGCGACGCCACCGTCGGCGATCAAACCACACAGGAGCAGGACGAATCCGTGGAAGTTGTTGAGTGACGTGGATACCGACCGTGGATTCCAAATCGCGGTTTTGGTCATGACGCGATGTTTAATCGCCGATGTTCTCCAAGCAAGGCGCAAAAACGGCGTCCGAATGTTGGAATGCTGGGTCACGCTTTTCGCCGGTCGGCGTGAGCCAAGCTCCTGCCTCGCCAGGAACCGGTCTTCAGACATGGGACAAAGCTAGGCCGGATATCCCACCGTCTGCGCATAAAGGACGCGTTGCTCAGGCCGGAGCTTGAATTCCTTGGCCGCGGTGTCGCGAATGCAATTGTGAAATCAGGCCGCCAGACCTTGTGACGCCGCAAACAGGTAGATGTTCGAGGCGATGAAGCCCGTCGCGACGTAGTAATACCCTTTTTGCACTTCTGGGTTGCCAATGCTGCGATCAGGCTGGCTCGGTCCCTGGTCGTAGCGCGCGCGATCGGCCACGAAGAAGACGTTTACCGGCGCAGTGGCCGCCCCTCGCCGGCCAGCCAGCGCGCGGAAGTCGCCCGCAACCACGGGGGTCAATTGATGCGGCACGGCCTCGTAAAAATAGACGCCCTCTGCCAAGGCGACGTAAAGATCAATCTCCTGCGAGTTGCTGGCCGAGGCAGCCGTGCGCCAGGAGCGTGACGGCGGGCAGGGTCTGGACAAAAGTCCTGCGATTCATGAAATCCTCCAACGCGATTGGGGTGCTGGCTGCATGATGCTCAGCCGCAATTCCCATCGGAATCAATCGGCCACCAGAGGAGAGCGGCAGGGGCGGACAACCAATCCAGGATGAGTCACGGAATTGTCATTTCGGTCGTGGTCCAATAGAGGTCCCCTTCGCGGGCTGACGGGGAGAATCGAATCCACCGCGGAATTTCGCGGCGGCCTCGGAGCGCGACCGGACATGAAGTTTATGGTAGATCTGGCGGTTGTGCCAGCGGACGGTTTCGAAGCTGATGCTCAGGTTCTCCGCGATTTCCTTGTTCGCATACCCGCGGCAGAGCAACTCGAGGATTTCCTGTTCGCGCCGAGTAAGTCCATCCTCCTCCGCGTCCATCGTCGTCGGTTGGTTGAACGCTTCCACCACTTTGCGGGCAATCTCGCTCGTCATTGGGGCGCCGCCTTGGGAGACGTCCTTGATGGCTTCCAGGATCTTCTCGGGGGAGGAACGCTTGAGGAGATAACCGGACGCTCCCGCGCGCAGGGCGCTGAACACCTTGTCTGTGTCGGCATACATGGTGATCATGATCACTTGAAGCGCGGGCAGCAGTTGTTTGAGGCGCGCAGTGCATTCGATCCCAGAGAGGTTCGGTAGGTGAATATCCATCAGCACGACTTCGGGTTTGGCCCGAGGGATTAACCGCAACGCCTCTTCGCCGCTGCTACAGGCGCAGGCGCAACGAAAGCCGGGTGTTTCGCTCAGGAGCAGTCCCAAGCTCCGGCGTGTTCCCGTGTCATCTTCAACGATGGCGACTGCGATCATGGCATTCAGCGGTCGTCACGCCGATCGCGCCGGCAGCACCCGCGGCCGCCGAAACGCAGCGAAGGTGAGGGTGACGCGCGCTCACCCGCAGTCTGGCAGAAACCGGTTTGGGGGCAACCACTCAAAAGGGTGGGTCTCACGGCTTGCCCGTCTCCGCGAGCGGCAATATGAAACGCACCTGGGTTCCCTGGTTTGGCTGACTCTGGATTTCACAGCGACCGCCGATTTGCTCCAGCCGCTGTTGCATGTTGGTCAGGCCATCGGCTCCCTGATGGTTTGCCAGGTCGGCCACACCACGGCCATCGTCTTCCACGACAACCGTGAGGACGTTGTCCTCCGCGGAGATTTTGACCCGCGTCTCGGCGGCATGGGAATGGCGGACGACGTTGGTCAGAGCTTCTTTGAAGGCCAGGAATAGGTTGTGCCGCTGGTCGGATTTCAGCGGCCGGTCGGGCAAGTCCCGGGGCACCTCCAACCGGCAGCGGATGGGTGTCAGCTCCAGAAACCGCTGTGCGTACTCGCAAAGATAGTGGCTGAGCGAGATCACCGAGTCGTGCCGCGGGTTGACGGCCCAGACGATTTCGTCCAGCGCGGTGACCATCTCGCGGGCCTTGTCGGTGACCTGCCGTAGGTGCTGATGGACGCGTTCGGGGGGCAGGTTCTGGCGTTGGGCGAGGGAAGCCATCAATCCGATCTCTGTGAGGCCGGAGCCCAAGTCGTCGTGCAGATCCTGAGCGACGCGGGCGCGCTCACGTTCCACCATGGCCTCGCGTTCCAGCCGGTCCATCTCCAGCCGGTGTTTCCGACGCTCATGCTGACGAACTGCCAGGGCAACCAATCCCGCCAGTGTCGTCAGGGCCAGAGTGCGGAACCACCAGGTCTGCCACAGAAACGGGTACACGTGGAAATGCAGTTCCGCGCCCGGCTCGCTCCAAACGCCACTTTCGTTGCATGCCGTCACTTGAAAGACATATTCGCCCGCCGGTAATCGCGTGTAACTGACGTTGCGTTGGTGCTGGGTTTCCTGCCAGGCCTCGTCCCATCCTTTGAGCCGGTGCCGAAAGCGGGTGTTCTCCGGCGCCACAAAGCTGAGCGCGGTGAACTCCAGTTCCACCTTCCGGTGCGCGGCGGGCAAACTCGGTCCCCGCGCCGCGTTGCGCACGTCGATGTCGCGACCGTCCACCGTCATGCCTTCAACAAAAACCGGGGGGGCGACTGCGTTGCGCTGTACGCGCTCCGGATGGATGATGGCCAGCCCGGTCGTCATGGGGAAGAGGATGCGACCGTCGTGGGTGCGCATACTGGTGGGGGAGAAGCCCGCATTGGCCTGCAAATTCGGCAAGGCCTGATCCCGGCCATAGGCGATGGCCAGCACCCGGTCTGCCCGTCCCTCCGCCACGGCATCCAGTTCCCGCTGCCGCACCTTGAAAATGCCGCGGTCCGAGGCAAACCACAGATTGCCCTCATCATCGTTCGCGATGCCGCTGACATGGGTGTCCAAGAGCCCTTGTTCGGTTCCTATCGTGGCAAGTTTGCCGTTGCGCAGCCGCCCCAGCCCGGCTCCCGCACAGCCGATCCACAGACTCCCATCGGAAGTCGCATGCAGAGAGCGGATCTGGATTACCGGCCATAGCGTGTCCTCTGTCTCATCCGCAAGGGTGTCACCACTCACACGCAGCAACCGACCATCAGAAGCGATCATCCAGATGCCTCCCGCCGCATCTTCCGCCATGGTGCGGATCGGGAATTCATCCTGTGGCTGGGGGAAGGTCGTGAACGTCCCTTCACGCAACCTCTGGACGCTGGCCTTCGGTGCCAACCCAATCCACAAGTTCCCTTTGCTGTCGTTCAGCAGGGATTGGACGGTCTCGCCAGCCAACCCCTCATCCCTGCCCAGGTGGGTGAACCTGTCGTCTTGCCAGCGATACAATCCGTTGCGAGCGGTGCCGATCCACACCACGCCCTGCGGCCCGCTGGCGAGGCAGAATGCCGCACCACCGGTCCAACCTTCCTTGGCCGAAAGGACGTGCCACCCTCCCTCTTGCTGCCGTGAAAGCTCGCCGTCCTGGCCGACGACCCAGAGCGCCCCTGAGCTGTCCTGACATATCGAACGCACCGCCTCGTGCGGGAGCCGAGTGCTGTTTCCCTCCAGTTCCATCACCCGCGGTCGCAGCCGATTCAACCCCCCCCCGGCGGTTCCCACCCAGATGTTCCCCTCGCGATCCTCCGCCAGGCTCAGGATATGGTTGTGAGAGGTTTCAACCCGGATCACTGCCTGCGTTCCGTCATAGCGGAACAAACCATCAGCCGTGGTCCCAATCCAGAGCGCCCCGCGTCGGTCTTCCAGCAGGGCCGTTGGCTCTGCGGTAGAAGAACTGGTTGGCAATTGGGCGAGCTGCTTTGGCTCCCCGGTTCCGTCGTAGCAGAGCAGTTGTGCCCCGGCGCAAATCCAGATTCCTTTCTGATATGCTGGCTCAATGCAAAGCGACTGGTTGGTCAGGGTGAGTAATGGGACGAACCTACCATCCTGAAAGACCCCAACGTGGCCTCCGTTGGCGAACCACAACTGACCATTGCCATCGCACGCCAAGCGGCAGTAACCAACGCCGGTCAACCCCTCGTCCGTAGAGAAACACGTAATGTGCCCGTTCGCGATACGATACGCGAAACCATCATAATACCCAATCCATGCGCTGCCTTCCTGCCCCTGAACCGCAGCCATCGGCCGGACCATGGACCGCGTCGGTGACAATCCGTCGTCCTTGGTAAACACATTGGTTTGGCCTCTTTTCAGGCACACGGCCACACGACCGACCATGGTGAGCCACAACTCATCTTCATGAAGAAGCGACAAGCCGCGGATCAGCCCGTATCTCATCTGATCCGGGACAGGCAACCCGACGCGAACGAAGCGCACGCCGTCGAAGTGGACCAGTCCCCGATGAGTGCCAAGCCACAAATATCCTTCCCGCGTCTGTGCTATGCCGGTGATGTTGTTATCCGGCAAACCGTCATCCAACTGCCAAACTCGAGCCACCCAGGAATTCGGCGAGGAAATCGCCGGGTCAGCCAGCGCCGAGCCGCAAAGCAGCCCTGAGCATACACCCATCGCTATGATGCGCGCGAACCGCAGGAGCACACGCCGACGATAGCTGTTCCCATCGAGCGGGCAAGCTTGGAGGCTGAAACCACTCCTTTGAGTGGGTTGCCGGCGGGCGATTCAGGCGTAAAAGAGACGCATGGTATCCAAGAACACGGGTTTCAAAACCGCACAGCAGTGCGCGTTCACGTTGATTGAGCTCTTGGTGGTTATCGCGATCATCGCCATTCTCGCAGGCATGTTATTGCCAGCTTTGTCCAAAGCCAAAGCCAAAGCCCAGGGGATCATGTGCCTGAACAACAGCAAGCAAGTCATGCTGGCGTGGCAGATGTATCCCGGGGATAACGACGACAAACTGGTGCCGAATTTTGGGGTCGATAACTCCACCCTGGATGCGAACTCCGGCGTGTATCAGAAGAACACCTGGATTGCCAACTCGATGAGTTGGGACACCAACCCGATGAACACCAACACTGCGTTCATAAAAGGGTCGCTATTGTCTCCCTACATGAGCGGCAGCATCAACATCTACAAGTGTCCGGCCGACAAATACCTTCATATCCTCCAACGCAGGATCGGCTGGAACGAACGCGTACGCAGCATTGCCATGAACTCGTTTTTCGGCCCCTATAGCACCAATCCAAAAGACACTTGGGCCTCGGGCAAGAACACGCACTTCCCAACCTTCCGCCAATGGCTCAAACTCACTCAAGTATCCGGCGCCGCCAATTTCTTCGTCACGCTGGACGAACATCCGGACTCGATTAACGACGGCTATTTCCTGAACAACCCAGCCACAGCGGGACAATGGGGCGATGCTCCAGCTTCCTACCATAACGGCGCCGGCGGCCTCGCTTTTGCGGACGGGCATTCTGAAATCCACAAATGGCAGAGTGTCACCACCAAGGTGCCCGTCACCTTTAGCTGGGGACCGCCCGGATTCGATGCTGCGGGACTAAACGACTACCAGTGGTTGGGGCAACGCATGGCTGTGCCCGTGGACAACAATTGACGGGGGCAATTCCGCGTGAAACGCAGTCCGGTGCGAGCTCCGTTCGACTCAGATCGCGTGCTGCTTCTTCGGCCTCGTCACGCCCGGGCTTTTCAGCGATCTTCTGCATGCACGATAATGCGCGCTCGTTTCATTGCATTTCTGTTGGCGTTGGCCTGTCCGCTTTGCCACCTCCGTGCTGCCGAACGCCGCGGCACCTGGTGGTGGACTTCTACCGGTCATCCCTGGGGCGTGGATCAGGTCTTGGGCGACAACAACAAGGAAACCCAGATTCTGCAGTTTCTCAAGGCGTGGAACTTCGGGCGGGTCTATTGCAGTTTCGGCAACTCAGCGCGTACCAATCCCGCGGTCATGCGTGCGTGGAATGCCAGACTCCATGCCACCGGGGTTTCGCCGCAACTCCTCCTGTCCGAAAACACCTGGATCTTCCCGGAAAAACGCGACAACTTGCTGACGGTTCACATTCAACCCAAACTCATTGACTTCAACGCCGCAGCGACGAACGCCGCGGAACGGTATGACGGGCTGCATCTGGACATCGAACCGCACGCGTTGTCGCAATGGACGACGAACACCGCGGCCGGGCGGAGGGATCTCTTGCTCTTGCTGCGTGACACTTTCCAAGCCGTGCGCACCTATCTGGACCAACATGGCGCCACGAACATCTCGGTGTATGCCGATCTGCCCGTGTGGTACGACCAACTGCCCACGCCGGTGGGGTGGAATTCCACAACGGAGCGTGATGCTTGGTTTGCCGCCTTGGGGCAATCACTCGCCGGGATTTCGTTGATGGCTTACGATCGCGATACGGCATCCAGCATTGAAAGCGGCGTGTCATGGGAAATCCAGAATTTCACGAATGAATGTCGTGTTGCTTTGGAGGCCGACGTCGGAACCGATGGAAACACCTGGCCGAGTTTCTGGTCTCTGATGGCCGTGATTCAAGCCGAGGAGCGGACGGGAACGCCACCTCGCCGGATGGATGTTCATGACTTTGTTCATTTTCATGACCTGCCTCAGCCGATCGAAACTTGGCGCAGTGCCTGTTTTGGCACCAACGCCAACCGTTTCAACGTGTCGGGGGACAACGCCGACCCTGACCAGGATGCCATTCCAAACCTGCTGGAATATGCGTTTGCGCTTGATCCGTTGGTGGCTTCCACGAAGGGATTCCCCACTGGCAGCCTGGACAGTTTCGGTGGAACGAACTTCCTGACGATGGCATTTCTGAGGCCTGCCGCGGCCGTGGACTTGACCTACACGGTTCTCGTCGCAAGCAATCTCAACACTTGGGATATCGGATGCACTTTGAAAGGAACGAATATCACGAGCACGGCCAACGCCGCGCTCGTCACCCGTTCAATGACCAATGCGTTGGAAAGTGACATCGTGCGCGATTCCAAGCCAGTGTCGGCAGCGGACGTACGCTTCATGAAGATCCAGGTCACGCATCCCTGACCACTCCGCGTAACACCAGCCAGGGCGGGCTGTTCAGGCCATCACCGCGTGCATACCGATTCGTTCGCTTCCGCGTATGAGACCTTGCGTGCGAACCAAAGGCGTGCTCGTCGCGGAAGTGAAGCCGGAACCACCCTTTTGAGTGGGTTGACCGTTTTGAGCAGAGGGGCATCAATGAGACCATGACGAACAGGAATGCGGCCAGCAACTGCACGTGGCGTTTTGGATTCACCTTGATTGAGCTCTTGGTTGTGATCGCCATCATCGCGATCCTCGCGGGGATGTTGTTGCCCGCCCTGTCCAAGGCGAAGACTCGGGCTCAGGGCATTGGATGCATGAATAACACCCGCCAATTGACGTTCGCGTGGCGCATGTATGCTGAGGAAAACAATGATGCACTCCCTTATGCTTTCGCATATAACACCGCTGCTGCTGCTCCCTACGTATGGGTGCCGGGGATACTCGACAATGCCAATCCAAGCGCCCCGGATAACTGGAACCTCGATATCACGGTTCACAAGAGCCTCCTTTGGCCGTACTGCGGGAAGGCGGTGGGCATCTGGCACTGCCCGGCAGATACGTCCTACGGCATCAATAATCTGGGCCAGCGCGTCCCGCGGGTGCGCAGCATGTCCATGAGCAATTGGGTGGGGGGCAACGGCGACCGACCTGACAACGCGTACAAAGGCAACTGGGGACTCAACTCACCAAACTCCGTGGTCTGCCGAAAATTGTCCCAATTACTCCGGCCCGGGCCCTCCCTAACCTTCGTCCTGCTGGACGAACGGCAGGACAGCATCAACGATGCTTACTTCGTGACCGAAATGGACGGTTACCCCAATCCGGCGACGACGATGCTTGTGGATTATCCGGCCAGTTATCACGGGCTGGCGGGGGGCTTGAGCTTCGCCGATGGTCATTCTGAAATCCACAAATGGAAGGACAAGAGGACGTGCCCGTCCCTCCAGACGGATCTATCTGTGGTGGAGAGCCCGAACAACCCCGACATCACTTGGTTGCAGGAACATTGTCCCCATTGAACCGGAAGCGGCGTGCGATTTCTTTTCAGGTCCGGGCGGCAACCTGCAAAGCCGGAAATTGCTTGCCACCACGCCGACCTGCGGGTGAAATCGAGCAGTTCTTTGGCTGGGATGCAGGAAGGGTTGAGGCCATCCAAAACCACCCTTTTGAGTGGGTTGACCACCTTGAGCTTGGGAGAGTATAAATCGCAATACAGCGCGAGGAATAAAAGCTCGCGTTGAGAATTCACGTGGAAACCATACGAAAGACATCACCATGAAAGACAACAAGACCCCCGCACAACCTTCGCAGATGAGTGCGGATTCACAGAATCGCCTGCTGGCCTACTCCACCGCCGCCAGTCTGGGGGCATTCTTCGCGGGCCAGAGCGCCGAGGCGGCGGTCGTTCAGGCTCCCGGGCTTGCCCCGTATCCACACGTGTTTCTGCCTCCGGAGCTTGGGGCGACCAATCAGAACGATTTCTATCTGAGCATTGAGGGCGGGAGCATCACGAATTTCCACCTCTTCATCACCGGTGATATTACGTCTCACCTCACCAACAAATACCCGGCCCAACTCATTCGCATGCCGGGCATCGTGCCGGATACGAACAATCCCGCGGTGGTCAACGGCCAAGTGCTGTCCACCCTCAGAGGCGGCACGCCGCATGCCACTCGTGGCCTCACGAACTCCTATTGCGTTGCTTTCCTTGGCGGAGCGATCATCGGCAATAATACCAACTCGCCCGCGCCGTGGTATCAACCCCAACTGGGAATCAGCTACAACTATGGCTCCGCGTTCCCGTGGAAGAATTACGTCAACAGTTCATTCAAAGCAGGTTTTCCCAACCAATTCCTGGGCTTCAAGTTCACCAGCAGCGAAGATGGCCAGGAGCATTTCGGCTACATGGATGTCAAAACGACCTTTGTCCCAATGACCTTTGAGCACATCCACCCTGATACCGGCGAATCCACGACCTCGACCAAGCAGGTTCTACAG
>CAYJNU010000037.1:0-17188 GCA_964371005.1 uncultured Verrucomicrobiota bacterium
CCAGGTGCCGCACTATTGGACCGCCACCCGCCGCACTTTTCGACCGCCGTTTCCATCAGTTTGGCAATCCAGTCGGCGGTGGAAGCGGTGACTTCTTTTGCTCCCGCGACTCCTGCTGGTGACGCAGCAGTTCCAAGCGCTCTTCCTCGGAGGTTTCTGGAAGCGCGGCGCGCTGCGCGCAGGCAACCATCGCGCGGTCGAGCGACTGGCTGCGCAGCCGCAGGACGATATCCAGGAGTTGTTGGGTGGGATTGGGGATGGGGCGATTGTCGGTCGCGGCTTCGCTGATGAACGCCTGAGCCTGCGGATCTTCGAATTGGTCGAGAAAGCCCGCCACGCCGGTCCAAGTTGAATCACGCTGCGCCTGGAGTCGCGCGTTGACGATGGTGCGAACAGTCGCGTGCTGCAGCCACTCAGGATCGAGATGTTCTGCCAGCCACTCGGCTGCGGCTTCATGACGGAGCAATAACTTGAGCAGCCAGGCCTCGTGCGGCGAAGGCGGCGGCGCGGATTCTTCGGCCTCGTGCGGTGGCGCTTCGTCTGAGCTTTCTGGCGATGCGGGCCGAGCCTTGGCCAGTTTCCGAAACTCAGCCCGCACGGCATCGGGGTTCACGGCGAGACGCAACGCCGTCTTCTGCGCGTAGTTGTCCACGAGCACGGCATTGCCCGTCTTGTGAATCGCATCCGCCATCTCCCGCAAGATGACCAACCGGCCTTTGTCCGAGGAGACATCGTTGAGCCGGCAGAGACGTTTGAGGTAGTAATCGAAGAAGTCGTCTGCGTCCGCAATCAACTGGCGGAACGCTTCGCCGCCAGAAGCCTTGATGAAGCTGTCCGGGTCGTGCGGAGCGGGCACGACAGCCACGCGCACGGCGAGGCCGGACGCCAGCAAGTGGTCGAGCGAATGCACCGCGGCGTTCTGTCCGGCATCATCCGAATCGAAGCACAACACCACTTCGTCCACATAACGCTTGAGGATGCGCGCGTGTTCGGCGGTGAAGGCCGTGCCTTGCGGTGCGACGATGTTTTGCACGCCCGCCATGTAGCACGCGATCAAATCGAGTTGCCCCTCGCAGACCACCGCGAACCCGGCGTCCAGTACCGCGCGCTTTGACTTGTCCAGGCCGTAGAAGACTTTGCTCTTGGTAAAGATCGGCGTCTCGGGCGAGTTGACGTACTTACCGCCCTTCTGCTCGGGGTCGAGCACGCGTCCGCTGAAGGCGATGACGCGGCCCTGCTCGTCGCAAATTGGGAACATGAGCCGCCCACGGAAACGGTCGTAGTAACGGTCACTGCCTTCCTTGCGGAGAATCAGGCCGGCCTGCTCGGCCAGCGCGAGGTCGAAGCCCTTGCTCCGCGCCCAATTCACGGTGTCGTCCCACGATTCCGGCGCCGCGCCCAACCGGAAGAGTCTCACCGCCTCCTCGGACACGCCGCGCTTGGCGAGATAATCCCGCGCGACCTGGCCACCGGCTTCGCTGGCAAGCGCGTTTTGCCAGCGCTGGGCAATCTGCTCGTGAATCTGCAAGAGCCGATCCTTGATCTGGCGCGTCTCCTGGTGCGCGGGGTTTTGATCGAACTCGATCGGGATGTGTGCCCGTTCGGCCAGGCGTCGGACGGCGTCGGGGAAAGGGATGTTCTCGTATTCCTTGACGAAGGTGAACACGTCGCCGCCTTTGTGGCAGCCGAAGCAATGGAAGATTTGACGGTGCGGGTTGACGTGGAAGCTGGGCGTCTTCTCCTTATGAAACGGACACAGCGCTACGAAGTTCGCCCCTGCGCGCTTCAGCGGGATGTAGCTGCCGATGATTTCAACGACGTCGCTGGCGGCGCGGATTTGCTCCAAAGTGTGGGGAGAGAAGATGCCAGCCATGTTAGGCGTGCGGAATCGGTTTCAGGTTCTGATGCACCGGATCGCGAACACGACGCGTGTCAGGCGTTCACACGCCGAACAGCCGGTCTCCCGCGTCGCCGAGTCCGGGAAGGATGTAGCCCTTGCGGTTGAGCCGCTGGTCAATCGCCGCGGTGAAGATCGGAACGGTCGGATACTTGGCGCGCACACAGCGGATGCCTTCCGGCGCCGCAACAAGGTTCACCAGGCGGACGCGGCGGGCCCTGGCTTCAGCCAGGAGATCAAGTGCGGCCACGGCGCTGCCGCCGGTGGCGAGCATCGGGTCAATGAGGATGACCTCGAACTTGCTCAAGTCCTCGGGCAGGCTTTTGTGATAGAAGTTCGCGCACAGCGTGGTCTCTTCGCGCTTCAACCCAATGAACCCGACCAACGCGCCCGGAATCAACTGAAGAATGGCATCCAGCATGCCCAGGCCCGCGCGCAACACCGGAACGAGCACGACGTCGCGCTGCAATTGGAAACCCTCGGTGGTGGCGAGCGGCGTAACGACTTTGCGGCGTTGAACAGCGAAGGAGCGTGTGGCCTCGTAAAGCATGAGCGCCGCGACTTCGCTCAGCACGCGCCGGAATTCCTGCGATCCGGTGCGCTGGTCGCGAAGGCGGGTGAGATTGTGCCGCACCAGCGGGTGCGTAATGACCGTCACGCCTTTCACGGCTCAAGGAAGGTGGGTGGAGGGAAGGAAATAGGGTTGGCCAGCTTTGAGCTTCGGCAGCTCGACGCCCAGGTCGAGTTTGACGTTACGCGTCTCGCTCTTGCCGAGGAAGCGGAAGAGGTCGGCGAACTCAATGCGCTGTTGGTAGCGGATGACGTTGGCGCTCGAGATGTTTGCCAGCTTGCGGGCGCGGGCGGTGGCTGCGGTGAAGTCGCCGAGTTCGTCCACGAAACCACGCTTGAAGGCTTCACTCCCCGAGAAGACACGGCCATCGGCGAACTTCTCCCAATCCTCGGAGAGAGTCTGGCCAGCCTTCTGGTTTTTACTGGCCGCCTCTTCGCGGCCATCGGCGACCACGCCCTTGAACTGGCGGTACACCTCGTCAATCAGGTCCTGCAACATCTTTTCCTCCTCGGGTGGAATCTTGTCCGGATCTCGTGACCCGCTGAGCATGTCTTTGAACTTGCCGCTCTTGAACGTGTAAGGACGCACGCCGACCTTGTCCATCAGCCCGCGGTAGTTCCAGGACGACATGATCACGCCGATGCTGCCGGTGAGCGTGAGTTCGTTGGCGACAATCCAGCGACTGGCCACGGCGACGTAATAACCTCCGGACGCAGCGAGATTGCCCATCGAGGCCACCACGGGCTTGCCGGTCTTCTTCTGAAACGCTGTGATCGCCTTGTTGATCTCGTCCGAAGCCAGCACTTCACCGCCGGGCGAGTCAATCTTCAGGACGACCGCTCTCACCCTGGAATCAGCACCCGCCCGCTTCAACTGGGCTTTGATGACGTCCGCCGTATTGAAGCCGGCCGGATCAATCATCTGGCTGGTGATAATGCCTTCAAGTTCGACTACCGCGATTTTGGCTGAGGCGTCGTTGTCCTCGATGAGCACCTCCTCCAAGCGCGGCCCCGCCGCCTGCAGGTAAGGTGTCTGGAGGTGCGTGAAGCTGCTGAGGCTGCTGAACAAACCGAGCGCGATCACCCCGGCGCCAATCACGGCCACGATCCCCACCACCAGGAGCACAATCTTCCAGGTGCCGCTTTTTCTCGGCCGAGCCGGGGATGGTGGTTGAATGACCGGCGGCGGTGGGAGCGGTGGCGGCGGTGGCGGCGTTCCGACAGAGGGCATTTCGCTGTTGTCCATGGGCCGACACTAGCGCAAAGGGCGGAGGGGGGCAAGGGACTTGCCGCACACACGGCACAGCACCGCAATCAGCCCGTCCAGTTGCGCGGGCGTGTGCTCGCTCGAAATCATAAACCGGAAGTAACCCTCCGCCGGGCCGCCGGGATACTTGATGAACGAGGGATAGATTCCGGCAGCGAGCAAGGCCCGCCGCAACGCGCTCGCATGGCGCGGATTTCGTGGATGAATCGCGACAACGCCGCCCGGCCCCTCCGGCACTGCGATTCCCGCTGCGCGCAGGGCAGTTTTGACACGCGTGGCGTTTCGCCTCAGACGCTGTCGCAGACCATCGTCTTTGCAGTACAACTCAATCGCCTTGCTGGCCGCGTTGGCCAGTGGCAAGGGCAGGGGAGTGCTGCCGACAAAACAACGGCTCGTGTCCACGATTTGCTGACGCAGCTTCCGCGAGCAAAGCACCGCGCCGCCATAGACGCCAAAGGCCTTGCTCAGCGTCACGGTTTGCACGATGCGCCGCCGCGCCACGCCCCTGAACTCCGGCGTTCCCTTGCCCGTCCGACCGAGCACACCCGCGCCGTGGGCGTCATCCACCAGGAGTGAGGCGCTCTTCGGCAGCACGCGCAGATAGTCCGGCAGTGGTGCTGCGGCGTCGGGGCCGGAATACAGGCCGTCCGTGAGCAGGAGAATGCGGGCGCGCGGACCGCAGCGTTTGACCAGACGGGCGACATCCGCCGGGTCGCGGTGTTTGAAATCGAGAATCGGGCAGTCGAGAAACCGCGTCGCGTCCCGAAGACAGACGTGCGCCTTCTCGTCAATCAGCGCATGCGTGAACTGACCCGCCAGCGCTTGGGTGACCGCGAGGCTCGACATGTAACCGGTCGATATCAACAGCGCGGCGTCGGCCTTGAAGAAGCGGGCGAGCTGCCGTTCCAGTTTCTGATAGAGCGCGTGGTTGCCGGTGGTCAGGCGCGACGCAGCGACGTTGAGTCCGTAGCGCTTCACCCCGTCCTGAACCGCGCGCAACACGGCGGGATGGCTGGCCATGCGGAAATAATCGCAACCGGCGAAGTAGGAAAGCTTGCGTCCGCGGAAGAGCACATACGTCCGGTCCACCTGTTGCAGAAGCGCTGGTTCGATCATGTCGGGACTCTAACGGAAGCCGTTGGCCGCGGCACGTTGAAAAGTGTGGGTAGCGGAGTTACGGAACGATCTCGATGTGGTCACCCGCCTGCAGTGGCCAGTCTTCGCCAGCGAGCAGTTGCTTCGGGGTGACATGCACCGCTTCGTTGCCCCGGCGCAAAACGATCTCGCGCGGCTCACGCGAGTCTTGGTAGTTGGCGGCCACGATGGCACGGGCCAGGGTCAGGTCCTCCGTCCAGTCGAGCTTGGGATTGCGGACCGGACCAAGGACGGTCACGGTCGGAAACTTGCTTTCGTAGAGCTGTTGCAGCGCCTGCTGCTGGCCTGCCTGGAAGGCAGCCTCAGCTTGCTTGCGCGCCTGCGTCTTGGTGGCGCAACCCCCGGCGCAAGCCACCAACGTGGCGAACAGGGCGGCACGGTTCAACGACGTGCGGTTCACGGTTCAGCGGCTTTTCAAACCCTCCCGCCAAGCCTGCGCAGCGGCGCGAATTTGCTCGCCGGCGTTCATGCGCGCTTGGACATGTTTGAGGCTGACCCACGGCAGAAAGCCGAGCAGATCCTGCGTGACGAGAATCTGTCCGTCGCAGTCCGGCCCGGACCCGATGCCGATGGTGGGGATCATAATCCGCCGGGAAAGCGCCTTGGCGAACTCCGGCGTCACGAGTTCGAGGACCACGGCAAAGGCGCCGGCCTGGACCAACGCCTCGGCATCGGCGAGCAAGGCTTCCTGCTCAACCGTGGTCTTGCCTTTGACGTGATAGCCACCCTCCACGCGCACGCTCTGCGGCAGCATGCCGAGATGCCCCAGAAACGGAATCCCTGCCGCAACAATCGCGCGCACCTGCGACACGATCGCCCTGCCGCCTTCCGCTTTCACTGCCTCCGCTCCGGCCGCGACGAGTTTCTGGGCATTCGTCCGCGCAGTGTCCGGCGTTTCGTAGCTGCGATAGGGCAGGTCAGCCGCCAACAATGCGCGCGGTTTGGCTCGCGCCGCGGCGCGGACGTGATGCTCCATGTCGGCCATCGTGACCAGCGTGGTGTCTTCATAACCGAGCACGACCATGCCCAGCGAATCCCCAACAAGGATCAGCGGGATGCCCGCTTCGTCGAGCAGGCGCGTCATCGGAAAATCATAAGCCGTCAGCGCGGCGATGCTTTCCCCGCGCGGCTTCATGTCGCGCAGCATGTCTGCCGTAACTTTGGCCGGGTTCATCCGATTTGAAGCCGCGTTGGTGAGCATACGGAGAGCTGCCAATTCACGTCAGCGGTTAAACGCTGAAACTGGCGAGCAATTCCTCCCGGGCAACCGTGGCGGTGCCGATCTTGCCGACGACGATGCCCGCGGCGTGGTTGGCCAGAACGGCTGCTTCCGCCGGCGAGGCGCCGGTGGCGATGGCAAGGGTGAACGTTGCGATCACGGTGTCGCCTGCGCCGGAAACATCGAAGACTTCCTGGGCCACCGTGGGGATGTGGAAAGGTCTGCGGTCGTGTTGGCAAACCAGCAGGCCGAGATCGCCGAGGGTCACGAGGAGCACTGCGGGCTGGAAGTCAGCCAGTATTTTCTTCGACGCTCGCATCAGGTTGGCGTCGGCCAGCGGATTCGCGTTGCGGGTTTCATCCGGCAAACCGCCGAGTTCGAGGGTTTCCTTTCGGTTCGGCGTAATGAGGGAGAGCCCAGTGAGATCGAGCGGGTGAACCGGCTTTGGGTCCAAGCTCAGCCAGACGCCATGGCGGCGGCAGAGTCGCTTGAGATTGCCCAGGAGCGCGTCGGTGACCACGCCCTTGCCGTAGTCGCTCACGATGACGGCATCGGTCTGAGGCAGCGCGGTTTGGAGCGTCTTCAGCAAGCGGGCCGTCGCTTCGTTGTCCAAACTGCACCGGGTCTCGTGGTCCACGCGGACGACCTGCTGCTTGTGCGCCACGATGCGAGTTTTGACGCTTGTGCAGCGGTTGCTGGTGGGCAGCAATCCCCCACAGCCGATCCGCTGTTTCTTGAGCAGGTCCTTAAGCTGGGCAGCGGCCTGGTCCTGGCCCACCGAGCCGAAGATTTCTGTGGTAACGCCGAACGCGGTCAAGTTGCGCGCCACATTTGCCGCCCCACCGGGCATGAAGCTTTCGCGCTCGAAATCCACGACCGGCACGGGCGACTCGGGTGAAATCCGGGCGACGTTGCCCCAGATGAAATGATCGAGCATCACGTCCCCCACGACGAGAACGCGGGCGCGGCTTGCGGCCTGCAGAAGCTGGCGGACGCGCTTCGGCTCCAGTCGGTTTGCGTTCATGGGTGATCGAGGAATCCCGTCAACGGGCTCGTGGCGCTGGCTTCCAGTTGCGGCGCCGCAACGCCGAGTTCGTAAGCGGCGCGACCGGCTTCCACCGCCAGTTTGAAAGCCACCGCCATGCGGTTCGGGTCCTGAGCCACGGCAATGGCGGTGTTGATGAGCACCGCGTCCGCACCGAGTTCCATCGCTTCGGCGGCGTGGCTGGGGGCGCCCAGCCCCGCATCCACGACCACCGGCACGGTGGCTTGCTCGATAATGATGCGGATTTGATCCCGCGTCTGAAGGCCGCGATTGGAGCCGATGGGTGAACCCAGCGGCATGACCGTGGCCGTGCCGACCTCCTGCAACCGTTTCGCCAGCACCGGGTCGGAGTTGATGTACGGCAGCACGGTGAAGCCTTACTTCACCAGGATTTCTGCCGCCTTGAGGGTCTCGATCGGATCCGGCAACAGGTAGCGGGGATCGGGGTGGATTTCGAGCTTCACCCACTTGGGCAGCCCCGCAGCGACGGCGAGGCGCGCGAGTCGGACGGCTTCCTCGGCGTTCAACGCGCCGCTGGTGTTGGGCAGCAGGAGATACTGTTTTGGGTCAATGAATTCGAGGATGTTGGCGAACGGGTCTTTCTTCCCGCTCAGGTCTGCACGGCGCAAAGCGACGGTAACGAGTTCCGTGCCGCTGGCGGCCAGGGCGTCGCGCATGGTCTCGGGCGAGGAGAACTTGCCCGTGCCCAGAATAAGCCGCGAGCGGAAACTCCGCCCGGCGATGACCAACGGTTGAGACGCAAACGACATCGCTGGGAATGTAGCCGCGCCAGTGGAGGTTTGTCGAGAATTGCGGTTGATCGAGCTCCAGGGTTGAGGATGAAAATGGGAGGCCAGCGATTGTTCACATGGCGACGCCGCTTCCGCCAGGATCGCGATTCATCGCGCAACGTATAAACGCAATTCGTTATTGTAGCTGCTGACGCGACTGACTCGTGGTTTGATCTTGTCCAGATGAAGGTGAACCGAACAACGTCCTCAGCGGATTTCGTGCAGGCTGTTCGTCTCGACGGTTCGTCTCGACGGCATGGATGGGTGGGGGAACCGACGCACACTGCCATCAAGCCACGTCCAAGCGTCTCGCCGCGAAACTTGGCGGCTGCTTGTTGGTCATCGGGACGCGGGATGGCAGTGTGCGGATTCTCACGCGTTCTGGCAGAGCATTCCTGCTTGCCAGCCGGGGGCAATGGGCCTTTACTTCAGACAAGACGGCGGAGTGAGGTGATTATGGAATCAAGTGCATTCGTGGTTTGTTGGAGCGTCCAACTGCCTACGGCTCTTGGTGGCGGAGAGTCGGGCTGGATGCTTTTCGCGTCACGCACTCCGCTCGGCGCATTTCGCAGTCCAACGTGAGCTATGTCAGCCTTCCTCGTTTATCTTTTTTGCCTGGTGCTGGGCTTCGTGTTCGTGGCCTTCTCGGCTATCTTCGGGCATCTCTTCGGCGATCATGGTCACGTGGAAGGAAGCGGCGGTCATGCGGAGGCCGGAGCCGATAGCAGCGACGCGCCCGGCGTATCCATGTTTAGCCCGATCGTGATGGCTGCGTTTGTGACGGCTTTTGGTGCGTTGGGACTCATCTTCACGCAGTTCGAGGCCACCAAGTCTCCGTTCGTGAGTGCGCCCCTGTCGGCTGTGACGGCCTTGGTGATCGCCGGAGCTCTCGTCAGTGGCTTGCGCAGGATCATTAGTGCGGCGGACAGTTCCAGTGAATCTCAGGTCGCCACGCTGACCGGCTTGGTGGCTACGGTCAACACGCCCATCCCGGTTTGCGGTGTGGGTGAAATTGCCTACGTCCAGTCGGGAACGCGTTACACGGCGCCTGCACGCGAAGAAGCCGGCGCCGCGGTTCCGGCAGGCGCCGCCGTAACAATCACCCGCGTGGTCGGCTCCCAGTTCTACGTCAAGTCCGTTTCTGCGAACGCAAATCAATGAACCTCACGATCTGAGACTCCTATGAACTCGTTTCCCATTTTTCTGGCGAGTGCTTTGACCGCGCCAACTGTGATCATCTCAGCGGTGGCCTTGGCTGTCGTCCTTCTCCTTGTGGTGGTGGCGATCTTGAGCCGTTACACCAAAGTCGGACCCAACCAGGTGCTTGTGGCTTCAGGAATTCGGCGCAAGCACGTGGATCCCGATGGTGTCGTGCGTACCCGCGGCTTCCGCATCAGGAAAGGTGGTGGCGCGTTCGTCATTCCGATGGTTGAGAAGGTGGACTTTCTTTCGCTGGAATTGATGACCATTGATGTGCAAACGCCTGAAGTTTATACCAGCAAGGGGGTGCCGGTACGCGTGGATGGCGTGGCGCAAGTTAAGATCAAGGGCGACGACATCTCCATTGCTACAGCCGCAGAGCAGTTTTTAAGCAAGACGACCGAGGAGATCAAAAGCGTGTCCATGCAGACACTCGAAGGTCACTTGCGCGCCATTCTCGGCACGATGACCGTAGAGGAAATCTACCAGAACCGCGACGCCTTCGCCTCGAAGGTGCAGGAAGTAGCCGCTGGCGACATGGCCAACATGGGCTTGGGCATCGTCAGCTTCACCATCCGGGACATCCGGGACAGCCAGGGCTATCTGGACGCCCTCGGCAAACCGCGCATTGCGCAGGTCAAACGGGATGCGGTAATCGCACAGGCCGAAGCCGACCGCGACGCGATGATCAAGAGTTCGCAGGCCACGCAAGCCGGACAAGAAGCCAAGTTTGTCGCCGACACGAAAATCGCTGAGGCACAGCGCGACTACCAATCGAACGTCGCGCAGTATCAGGCTGCGGTGAACCAGAAGAAGGCCGAGGCGGATCTCGCCTACGATTTGCAGAAATACAAGACCGGGCAACTCGTGAAAGCGGAGGAAGTCCAGGTCCAGATCATCGAGAAGCAGAAGCAGATTGATTTGCAGGAGCAGGAAATCAAACGCAAGCAACGCCAACTGGAGGCCGATGTCCAGAAACCCGCCGATGCCGAGCGTTACAAGGTCGAAACCCTCGCCAACGCGAGGAAGTTTCAGTTGGAAACGGAAGCCGCTGGCACAGCCTCAGCCGCCAAAGCGACGGGCTTCGCGCAAGCCGACGTCAACAAGGCCACCGGCATCGCCGAGGCCGAAGCCAACAAGGCCAAGGGTCTCGCCCAGGCCGCCATCATCGAGGCGCAAGGCAAAGCGACCGCCGAGGCCACGCGGCTCAAAGCGGAAGCCTTCCAGAAGTACAACGAAGCCGCCGTCATTGAGTTGCTCGTCAAGGTCATGCCCGAGATTGCGGGCAAGATTGCCGAGCCGCTCTCCAAGATGGAGAAGATGGTCATCATCAATTCCGGCAGCGGCCCCGGCGGCGGCGCCAGCAAGTTGACCGGCGACGTGACCCAGATCATCGCCCAACTCCCGCCCGTGCTCGAAAGCCTGACGGGGGTGAAGTTTGAGAGGCTGCTGGCACAAGTTCCTGCGCTGAAGAAGGCGATGGGGAAGGACGACGCGGCCCCGCCCACAACGTGAGTTGAACGAAGCAAGGCCAAGTCATGAGCCTGAGTGGATTCACCGAACCGGAGAAGCGGGTGCTGCTGGACCTGCTGGTGCTCGGGATGTACGCGGATGGACACTTGGCTTTGAGCGAAGAGACGCGGATCCAGCGGCTGCTGGAGACGATGTCGTTCTCGTCAGACCACGCACGGCAGGAGTGTTTGGACGCCGTGGTGCAGCGAGTACGGGAACTTGCGGATTCGGCGGGGGCCGTGGCGGTCTTCGTGCGCGCGGTCAGTCAGGCGTTTGTCACGGCGGATAGCCGCCGGCGTGCCTGCGATGCGCTGGATGATTTGTTCGCCGCAGACGGCCAGGTGACGGAACACGAGCGGGAGTTTCTGGCCGCGGTGCGACAAGGCATGCAATGTTGACCTGAAGCCCGCGGCATGATGCTACTGCTGGGCGACGTGGGACAGCAGTTGGACCTCAGCGGATTGTACGAAGTGGCAACCACCGTTCGAGCAATCGAACCGTAAGAGAAAGGCAGAACTATGTTTGCAGACGTTGGAGCAGGACTGGCAATCCTTCCGTTGATGTTGGTCTTCCTCATCGCCGTGCCGCTGGGACTGGCGATGATGGCGTTTTGGATCTGGATGTTGATCCACGCTGCGCAGAACAAAGGTCTGGGCGATGGCGAGAAGGTCGCCTGGGTGCTGATCATCGCGCTGGTGCATTTCCTCGGTGCGCTGATTTACTTCTTCGTGGGCCGGACGAAAGCCAACCAACCGCTGACGCCGACGCTGACGGCCGGCGGACAACTCTCACACGGCTGAAGATGAAACGATCCTCACGCAACTGCATGATCGCCGGGGTCTGCGGCGGCCTGGCGCATGAACTGGGCTGGCCGGTGGGGCGGACGCGGATTGCTTACGTGTTGGTTTCGATTCTGAGCGCCGCGTTTCCAGGCATTCTGGTGTACGTGCTGTTATGGTTTGCGATGCCGAAGACGGACGAGTGGTGACATAGGCACGGATCCGGCTCGGCCGTGGATATGAACGAAGCCGAAACCAAGACTTGCCCGCTGTGCGCCGAGACGATCAAAGCGGCGGCGAGGGTGTGTCCGTATTGCCGAGCGAAGCAGCGGCGTTTCGAGCTGTGGCGGCAGGAGCTTCCTGTCGCTTTGATGGCCATACTGTTGGGGACCATGGTCATCGTCGTGATCACATGGATCGAGCCGGATGATAAAGGCGCCGGGGGGCGGGTTTTTACGAGACACCGGGAGGATCTCGCCGTCCTGCGCGCCCTGATGCAGCGTGCCAGCGGGAAGCCCGAGTTCTGGCTGACCGGCGTCATCACCAACCGTGGCGAATATCCATGGAGGATTCATGAACTGGAAGTTCGCTTTCTTGATGCGCAGGGCAATCTGTTAGACGTGCATCATTCCAAAGTGCGCGAGTTGTTTGTTGTGCAACCACGACAGGAACACGGTTTCAGGGTGGAGCTTGGTGACGTGGTATTCACCAACAGAGAGGTGTCCCATCAGATTCGCGTGCAAATGGCAACCGATGGTGACCGTTTGTGGAGAACTGACTGATTCACATGACCAGTCTGCAATGCCGACGAAATTACTATGGACGATCCTGAGCTGAGAATCTGCCCATTCTGCGCTGAGGGCATCAAGGCCAAGGCGAGAGTTTGTCCGCGCTGCCGGCAATGGTTGACGCTGCGATCGTTTCGCCATCCTTTGGTGTTCATGCTCTGTCACACCCTTCCGATGCTGGCGATATGGATCGCGGGGGCGCTGGTCATTTTTTCCCGCATTGAGGATTTACAGAATCCCAAGCCCTACTACAGTGAGTTTCCAAACTCACTTCGGGTCAATGAGTCACGCATGAACTGGGCGCAGACCCGCGACGGAGTGCGCATCTTCCTGGTCGGCGTGGTGACCAACGCCAGCCCGATCATGTGGCGCGGGCTCGAGTTTGATTGCCGGTTCTTCGATGCTCATGGTGCCCTGGTGGATGCCACCCCGGGGTACGGTCGTGTTTCCGCCTGCCCGAACGACGCAACGGCGTTCAGGGTTTCGGTCATCCCAACTGCGCCTACGAACGACTACGCTGCGTTTACGATTTCGGTCAGCCACGCGACAAGCGCGACTGGGTTATTCTGAGAGTGGGTCGGAAAAGCAAATGAGTTATGCGTCTCTTTGAAGCCATCATCGAAGCCAACCACCGCGCGGTGGCTGGTGATACCTCAGCTGGCCTGCGCCCCGCCGATTTTGCGGACTCGCTTCCCATCGCGGCGCTCACCTGCATTGATGTGCGGCTCAACCCGCTGCTGCCGGAGGTGCTTGGCGTTCCGCAGGACCAGTTCATCTGGCTGCGCAATGCGGGCAACGTCCTTACCGGGCCGCTTTCCAGCACCATGCGTTCGCTGGCGCTGGCCTGTGCGGTGAAGAGCGCGGAGGAGATTTGCATCATTGGCCACACCGATTGCCAGGTGTGCAAGACGACCACAATGCAATTGCTCGAGCGGTTGAAGAATCTGGGCGTCGAGCGACACCTGCTGCCGGACAACGTCAACGAGTACTTCGGTCTGTTCGCGAGTGAACGGCAGAATGTTCACAAAGCCTGCGACCTCGTGCGTCACAGTCCGCTCATCGGACCGAAAGTGCCCGTGCATGGTTTGATGCTCGATGTCGAAATCGGCAAGCTGGAATGGCTGGTGAACGGCTACGAAACGTTCGCGACGATGAGCGACAAATGGAACGAAACGGTGAAGTGCGCCGGCGAAACGGTGGACAAGCTGAAATCGCTCGCGGATTTCCAGATCGGCGAAATGAAGTTCCCGGAAACAAAGATCGGCGAGACGGTGGCCCATGCGACGGATTGGCTGTCGCAGAAGATTGGCGAGCTGGAGGTCAAGCCGCCGTCCGCAGGGCAGGGGACTCCTGTGTCAGAGGCGCCGCCGCCTGTCGCACGCGTTGTCAACACCGCGGAGAAAATGATCGAGTTTGCTGAGAAGCACTGGCCCAAGCCGGCGCCCGGGCCGAGAATTCCACTGCCGCCACGGATTGTGCCCGGCCCGCGCCTGCGGCGGAAGTAGCTGTCAGTTCTTCAGCAGGCTTTGGACGGAAATGCCGCGCAGATCGAACAGCCGGTGGATTACGTCTTCGATCAGGTTGTTCGGGCAGGAAGCGCCCGCAGTGATCCCCACGGTGACCTTCCCCGCTGGCAACCAGTCGTGGTTCTCAATCTCCCGCTTCTGGTGCTGATCGTAGTAGCGGATGAGCTTGTCGGAAACCATCTTGGCGGCGTTCTTGATGAAGTAGGTCGGCAGTTTCGCTTCGCCCATCTCCGCCAGATGCGACGTGTTGGATGAGTTGTATCCGCCGACGACCAACAGGCAGTCGAGTGGATCGCGCAGCAGTTTCTCCAACGCATCCTGCCGGTCCTGCGTGGCGCCGCAAATCGTGTCGAAGAAGCGGAAATGCTTCACCAGGTCGGCTTCGCCGTATTTCTGAACCATGGCGCTGCGCAGCCGGCGCTGCACCTCCTCCGTCTCCCCGCGCAGCATCGTGGTCTGGTTGGCCACCCCCACCGCGGTGAGGTGCTGGTCAGGGTTGAAGCCGTCCGAGTAGGCGCCGGCGAACTTGTTCAAGAATGCCTGCCGGTCGCCACCGTTCAGGATGTAATCGCAGACGTAGTCGGTTTCGGCGAGATTGTACACGACCAAATAATGCCCACCCCCATTGGCGCGCGCCTGCGAACTGGTGGCCTTCGTCTCCTCGTGCCAGGCCTTGCCGTGAATGATGCTGGTCACCTGATCCTGCGAGTATTGGCGGACGCGTTTCCACACGCTCATCACGTCGCCGCAGGTGGTGTCCACGAAGTGACAGCCGCGTTCCTCGAGCTTGCGTCGCGTGGCGACCTCGGTGCCAAACGCCGGAATGATGACAATGTCGCCGGCCTTCAAGTCGTCAACTTCTGCGTCTTTTTCCTTGCCGGTAAGCAACTTGATGCCCATCGCGCGAATCTGGTCGTTGACCTCCGGGTTGTGGATGATCTCGCCGAGGATATAGAGCGGTTGGTCGGGAAACACCTTGCGCGCGGCGTAAGCGAGGTCAATGGCGCGCTCGACGCCGTAGCAGAAGCCGAATTCCTTGGCCAGTTTGATGGTGAGGTCACCCGCGGAAACCAGGTTGCCGGTGGCGCGGATGCGCTCAACGAGTTCGCTGCGGTAGTGCGAAAGCACCTGGGCCTGCACCGCCTCCATGATGTCGGGACGACGCAAGTTGATCTTTTGGGGCGCGGCGGGCGTTGGGTCTGCCATACGGGCGCAATTTAGCATCGCGCGGGGCGTCGTCGAGCCGAATCGCGATTTGCTAACATCGCCGTGCGCATCTTGATACCCCAGCAAGGCAGTGGTGCGAGCTTCCAGCTTGCAGTCGTGTCGGCAACCTCTCAGGTTGCCGGCAGCTCGCGATTCCGCCTCGCCACCAAGCCAGAGGCCTGGGGCACGATCGCAAGCCGCAGGCTTGCGCCACTCATCAGTGGTGGGAGTATCAAGATGCGCACAACATCGCCCGGACGACGGTGGTGTCTTCAGCCACGCGGAAGCAACACCGCTTCCACGCGGTGCTGGAGGGTGTTGCCGTTGGCGACTCGATGTCGAGCCGGTTCTTCCGCTGTGCCGTGACTACTCGAAACGCATGACAGTGAACGAACGTGCAGGAAACTGGTAGGTCGCCTGTCCCGCCTTCAGGCCGTGCTGCCAGCTGGTAACACTGGGTTTGACGCGTGCTGGTTCGGTGGCGGTGTTTCGGGCGTCCAAAGGGGCGGCAAGCGTTTCCACGTTGGCTGTGGATTTGCGCGCCTTGAAGTCAGCCAGGTAGAGCTTTGTGGTGCCCGGCTGATCACTGAAGTTGACCACCTGCAGAACCAGCGTCTTGCCGTCTTCGCTCCGCTTGACGCTCACATCCAGACTTCCCGCGGCCGCGCCAGTCACGTCGCTCTTCACCACGAGCGGATGGTAATTCTGCGAAACCATCCGCGTCACGTAACCGGGCGGCTGCAGCCAGACCTGCGAAGGATTCAGGAACAGCAAACCCTGGTTCCAACCGTTGTCGTTCTGGCCGTCGGGCTGGAGGCAGTTCGCCGAGGTGGCAATGGGCAAGCGACCGTCACGCTCAACGGCGTTGATTGCCGCCGCGTTGGCCAGCGCCCGCCGCTGGGAGTGGTTGTCGGCGTTGAACTCGAAGATTACGACGCGATGCTTCGCGCCGTCCGCCAGTTTCTCGAGCGCGTCAATGTAACTCAGCGTGCCGCCGAAATCCGGGCGTGGACCATCCGTGTTGATGTGAACGTCGAACCAAACCTCGCGGTTGTGCTGCTTGGCGAGTTGCAGAATTTTCTGCTGCGCCGAGAGGCTGGTGATGCCTCCGGCCGCGCCTTTGAAGTTGAACGGGTCATCGATCTTCTGGCCGTAGGCGAAGTCACCGACAACAAGGATGATCTCCCGGTCTTTGGCCCAGATGGCCTCGGCGATGGGCTTGAACTTCTGCCAGTAGTCTTCATTCACGCGTTCCTCGTTGCCAATCTGCAGATGCTTCAGGTGATACGGCTTGGGATGCCCATCCGCCGCGCGTTTGCGTCCCCACGTGCTGTCGGCCGGGCCGTTGACGTATTCGATGAAGTCCGCCATGTCTTGCGGGGTTTCGTCAATGTTCACGTCCGGCACGGCGAGAAAACCGGCCGCTTCGCAGAAGTCCAGGAAGTCGAAGATGCCCCAGCCGTTCGAGGAATGCGGATACCACCAGCCGGCGTACGGCGGACGATGCTCGCGCGGGCCGATCATTTTCTTCCAGCGATACTCGGCCGCGTTGACCATGCAGCCGCCCTGCCGCAGGACCGTGATGCCCTGGTTGATGAGTCCTTCGGCCACATCCTTCCGCACGGGCAAGCCTTTGAAGCGATTCCACTCACTAGGTTGCAGAAAGGCGTAGCCGACGGTGACCGAACCCGGTTGCTTGAGCTTGATGGCGAATCGGCCAACCTTGTCGGCGCTGTTTGGCCTGAGTTTGAAATCCAGTCGCTGCCAATCGCTGCTGGCGGCCATCAAGCGTTTCTCGGCATACACCATTGCTCCGTCACGACTCTCCAGAGCAACGAACAGCGCCGTCGGTTTCGCCGAACGGACACAGATAAATCCCTCGCAAGGCTTGCCCTTCACGAAGTTCATGCCCCAACGGTTGAGACTCTGATTTTCAATGCCGATCACTCCCGATCCGCCGGTAAACGTGATGCGCTGGCTTTGCCGGCCGGAGAAAGTGTTTGCCTCGTCCACGGCAAACTCGCCTGCGGCCGCACCTCGCCGCACCGCCCGCCACATGCCACTCACAGCCTCTTCCCCGCCTTCTGGATTCCGCAATGCGAACGGAATCCTGTGCTCCACGCCTCCAGTAGTGGCCGACAGATTGCGGAAGCGCACGTCATGCTGCCACGTCCGCAACCCCACCTTTCCCGTTTCCAGCGGATGCTCCGTGTCTTCGTACTTCGTGATACTC
>CAYJNU010000037.1:17198-25024 GCA_964371005.1 uncultured Verrucomicrobiota bacterium
GACCAGCACTTCGAGCGTCTTCGCGGTCAGACGCACTGTGAGCGGTATCCATTGGTTGACGGGCACTTCGCACGGCACGCGGCGGATGGGCTCCCAGTTCTGGCGGTGCCGACCGATCACCAGCGTTCCCGGACGTTCAAGCGCCACTTCGTAGCCATTGAATGTGTCAGCGCCCTTCGCTGCGTCACTGACCTTCAGAATCAAGCCGCCATTACCGCCGCCCGTTTCAGTCAGCCACACATCCACGCTGGCTTCGCCCTCAGTGAAATCCGGACCATCCCAAACGATTTTCGCTCCGTCGCTGCCCAAAACCTGAATGCCGCCTTCTTCGGCCAACGTCCATTTTCCGCCGAAGACGCTGAAGCCCTTTAGCGGCGGCTGAGGTGGAGGCTCGGCGAAACTCTCGCCAAAGATCATCTGACTATCAATGCCGCCATAGACCTCGTGGTTCACGTCCTCGATGCAGGCGCCGGTCAGATATCGCGAAACACAGTGAAGCACCTGGTCCGCATGCACTGTGATCGTGGCATCCTGCGCTTGGACGACGGCCAAACAAGCGAAGGTTGCGAGGAGGAGGAGTGGATTCAACACGATCTTCATTGGCTTTGATGAACTGCAGTCGGGCTCGCACCTTTTGCATCCGTTGTGCCTGCGCGTGACTCTGCCAGCAAGGCTTTCATTTCGTTCCAGTGGATGGATCTCCTGAAGGCACGGATAGCGGCACGCCCGGAGCGATCGGTTCACCGAACTGCGGCGAGCCGTCCGCAGCCCACGTGAATGGCTGGATGCGCACGTCGCGATCCCAGCCGGAGCCCGGGTGACGCGCAGCATGATAGACGATCCAGTCTTCGCGCCCATCGGGCGATTTGGTGAAGGAACAGTGACCAGGACCGAACACGTCCTTTGTTCTGGCGAAAACGGGAACGGGCTGCTTCACCCACGAGGACGGCGACATTACATCGCCGGAGTTCCACGTGAGCTGGCCCAGGCAATAGTCGTCGCCCCAGCTCCCGCTCGCGGAGTAAATTACGAACAGCTTGTCGCCATGCCAAAGCACCTGCGGGCCCTCGTTGATCGTCGGCAGGTCCTTGCTTGATCCCCGCTTCTCCCAATCGCGCTCCGGTCGGGAGATGCAAACCCGTTCGCCGGCGATGGTCAGCGGGTCCTTCATGGACGCGATGTACAGGTTCTGCGCCACGTTTTCCGAGCCCTCCCAACCCGACCAAATGAAATACAAGCGGCCCTCGGGCATCTCCAAAACGGTGCCGTCAATCGCCCAGCGATCCGGTCTCAGCGCGAGTTGACCTTTGAACTCGAAGCGGTCCTGTGGATTCTGCGAAGTGCCTTCCAAAACATACATGCGGTGGTTCTCGTTCTTGCCGTCGTCGGCCGCGAGGTAGATATACCACTTTCCGCCCAGGTAATGCAGTTCCGGCGCCCAAAGCTCCTTAGAATAGGGCTGGTGCGACGGCGGCGACCAGACTTGCGCCCAAGGACCGTCGCCGATCTCTTCAAGTCGAGCAGACTTGCTGACCAAAATGCCGCGGCGTCCGCGGGACTGACAAAAGTAGTAATCACCGTGCCACCGGATCACCCACGGATCAGCTCCTCGTGCCACGATCGGATTGGCGAACGTCGCCTTGGTGGTCGTGTTCGTTTGCGCGGCAGCTTCTGAGAATAAACCGACCCCCGCCGCCAACAGCAGTGCGCTCAGGCCGAGTCTCGCAATCACTCCACCCTCCATTCGAGAATGCCGCCGGACCATTCCGGCTGGAGTTGGACTTCGAGGCGAAGCGTCGAAGTATAGACCGGAGGAAACGTCACCCGATTGTATCGGTCCATTTCCGTTCCTTGGCCGGACGCACCCGAGATAGGTTTCCACGCATTGCCATCCTTGAAGAGCACTTGCCAGGACTGCGGCACGCGGCAGTGGGCGTTGCTGCGCCGCTCATCCCACCAATAGACCTCTACGGCAGAGACCTTTTGTTGCTGGCCAAAGTCGTATTGCACCCATTCCTTCGAGCCGCGATGATCCCACCAGGTGAATCGGGGAATCTTCGTGTCATCAGAGGCTGCGGGCGCAACTTGATCGTTCAATGCGGACAAGGTGTCACCTTGCCAGCAATGCGACGCGGATGGTTGAGCGCACGAGGCGATCGTGGGCGATGGCTGCGGCTCCGCCTGCTGTGCGGTTTCGGCAATCCACACCTGCATCTCGCCCGGTTCGCGGTTCGCGTTTGCGAAATAGGGAATCGCAGTGAATTCGACGTTTCTCACCCCGGGAACAGCCGTGCTGGGCAGGTAAAGCGTCTCCGTCCACGGCGCTTGGTGGACTGCCAACCCAGTGCCGGTGATGACCGTCACGCCGCCGAGCAACTTGGCGCGGTGTTCTGCCTTGAGCGGCGCATCAGGCGGAATGACAAGGTTGCGCACGTGGCCGTCGTTGTCCGCAGCTTCGAAGCAGTAAATCAGCGGGCCACGCCGAAACGCCACGCGACCGATGTCAGCTTCGACTTTGGGGTTGGCCTTGAGTCGCTGCACGGGCATGGGCAGAGAAAGCTCGACGACGTCGCCGCGCCGCCACTTCCGCTTAAGTTGGGCGTAACCGCGAACCATTGCTGACCCGGCCACCGCCTTGCCGTTCAACCGCAGCTTCGGTTCCGCACACCAGTCGGGCAGGCGCAGGTTGAGGGCAAACTCGGTATTGCGCTCCGGCTGAAGCACGATCTTCACCGTGCCATCCCACGGGTAACGGGTCGTCTGCCGGAGCGCGACCTTCGTGCCATTGACAGTAAAATTGGCGCGGCTGCCGACAAACAAGTTCACATACAGCGCGTCTGTGTCCTGGGCGTAGATGTAACCGGGCAGCGCACCCATAATCTTGAGAAACATCGGCGGGCAGCACGGACATCCGTGCCACGACCAGCGCGTGCGCTTTGGGCCGGCTTCGAGCGGATTCTCGTAGAAATAAGTGTCGCCTTTCAGTGAGACGCCCGGCAGGACGGCGTTGTAGAGTACGCGCTCCAACTCATCCGCATAGCGTGCGTCCGCCAGGGCCATGTTCATGTTGTGGTGAAAGAAACCCGCGCCAATGGCCGCGCAGGTTTCAAGATAGCCGTTGTTCGGCAAGACGTAATCCGGCCCGAACCCTTCGTGGCCCGCCACCGCGCCCAAACCGCCGATGACATACATGCGGCGCTCTACCATGTTCCGCCACAAGCGTTGGGCGGCGACGAGATAGTCCGCGCGTCCGTTCGTCGCGGCGGTCGCAACCAGTCCCGCGCAAAGCAGCGTGGCACGGACGGCGTGCCCTTCGATGGTGTCCTGCTGCAACACCGGCTGGTGATCCTGGGCGTAAGTGCCATCGAACTTGCCCCAGCTCCGACCTTCGTGGTTGCCGCGGTTCTCAATCCAGAACTCAGCGAGCTTCAGATAGCGCTGCTCCTCAACCGGCACGGACATCTGCGCCTTTAATTCCGGCTTCTCTTGGAAAAGCAGATACAACTTCACCAGGGCCTCCTCGCTCAACGAGTGGCCCGGCACGATGTTTTTCTTCGGGGGCGGCCCCATAAGGTCGCACATGTGGTTCGCCAACCGTGTCGCCGTTTGCAGCAGCCGTGTCTTGCCAGTGGCCCGGTAATAGTGGACGGCGGCCTCCACCATCGCGCCTGCGTTATAGACATCATGCTGTTCGACGTCATTGCCGCCGTTCAACCCCCAGCGATGGGTCGGCTCTTTCAACTGCGTGTAGGTGTTCAGGTAGCCGTCGGGGTCTTTGGCTGCCGCCGCCGCGATGCGCTCGATGTAACCATCCAATCTTGATTCCAGAACGGGATCGCGCTGAGCTGCTAAGAAGTCTGCGGAACCGCGGATCATCTCGCAAATGAGTCCATCATACCACGGCGGACCGCCATGCTCGCCGCCCGTGCCGTCCCGGACCTTGTCGAAGTTGGTCAGTGCCCCATCCTTCTCGAACTTCGCGAAGCAATCCGGAATGGTGGCCTCCCGCCAAACCTTCAGCTTGGGCGACCAGAATTCGTCTTCCACGACCACTTGTTGGATCGGCACCGGGACGAGTGGCTGCGCCTGGCTGCAAAAACCAGACGCGGCTGAGGTCGCCCAGATCAGAGCTGTCGCGAAGGACTGTTTAATTGACATGCAAGATCGCTCTCGGTTGTTTCGCTTTTCACACGTTACGCGCCATAGTGATGCCGCGCGATGACTTGATCCTGATACACTTCATCGAGTTCACAAGAATAACCGCTCCAGCCCCAGACCTGTACCACCAGATTCCGGTGGCGTTCCGGATGGCGCTTGGCGTCTTGTCATCATGCCCTCAAGCCCGCGCGCCAGCCAGACGTAATACATCGCCGAACCGCTGCCCGCGCGCACGATGCCGCCGCCACCATTGTCTTGGAGCGCATCGCAGGCATCAGCGAACAGATGGAACAGCATCGCCAACAGCGCGTCGGCGCAATCGTCGTTGTTGCCCACCTTCGGGCCTTCGTCAAAAAGCCTCCGTCACGACTCCTCGTTGTGTTCGTAATCGCCGGCCAACGCATCCAGCAATCGTTGCGCGGACACGCTCTTCGCCCCCAACACAAACGCGCGCGGCTGGAGTGCGTCACATTCGCGTCGGCGAAACTCACTTCGCCAGGTTGGTCATGGAAGCCGAAGCCTCTGAACGTGTGCCCGGGGAACTCGTCGAAACCGCCGTTGCTCAGGCGCGCGGCGGTATCCGGCACGAAGCGGGCTTCGCGGTCTTGGACGAGGAACAGGGCGTCAGTGACGGGCAATCCCTCGGCGAGGTTTTTGTCATATGAGAGGATTCCGCCGCCGTAGCCAACGGAGAAGACGGAACGAATGAGTTCCAGGTGGTTGGCCTCGCAAGCTTGGCGGACGGAATTGCGGCGTCGGAAAAAAACGCCGTCGCGTTTGCAGAGCGAGTCCAGGCCGAAGGAAACAACGGCGCCGTTGCGGCCGTGCTGGCCAGCGGTTTCCAAGACGCGGGTGATTTGAACGACGTCTTTGCCAAGTCCCCATCCGAAGATCCACACGAACCGATCTGGGAATTTGTCCGCAGCCGTCGCGCAGTAGAAAATGCTTGTCGTAAGCCAGGCCAGGAGCAGAAGCCGTTTCATGCCACCGAGATTCTCAGCGCGGGGGGGTGGTGCAAGTCCTCTGAAAGACCTGACGGCGGCCGGCCGGTTCACAGAAAGCCTCCGCGAATCCAAGTTCGCGTGTCAGGGACCTGCACCGTAGCGACGCCGTGTTGGTAGTTCTGGCTTTAGCCGGTGCAGGCGGCCCAGGCCGGCTAAAGCCGGAACTACGAACGCCGGACGGCTCAGGGCACGTGAATTGATTCCCGGTATCTGCTGGAGAGAATTGCAGGGGGTGGTCAAAAGCAGGCAGCTTCGCTGAAGGAACAATCGGGCGTTCAAGAAATTGCCACCATGAAGATGTTCAACAATGACGGGCCTATGGGATGGCTGCGCCGAGCAGACGGATACGGTGGCACCGCCGTTGCTAAAGGGAGTTCAGGCTCGTTGTAGTCGCCGAAACCGCTGGCATGTGACCCGCGGCGCCGGCGGCCGGGCTGCGGCTGTGCGAACCGGCGCCCGAGCGCCCGTTGAAAGCAAACCCGAATGCCATGAAGAAAATCGAAGCGATCATCAAACCGTTCAAGTTGGAAGAGGTGAAGGATGCCCTGGGCGAAGTGGGCATCGAAGGAATGACTGTTACCGAGGTCAAGGGATTCGGCCGCCAGAAAGGTCATACCGAGATTTACCGCGGCAGCGAATACACCGTGGACTTCCTCCCCAAGATCAAGCTGGAACTCGTCGTCGCCGACAAACAGGTGGACGCCGCGGTTCAGGCCATCGTCAAGTCGGCCCGCACGGGCAAGATCGGCGATGGTAAGGTGTTTGTCTCGCCAGTGGAAGAAGCCGTCCGCATCCGCACGGATGAGCGTGGCGAGGCTGCCGTCTGATTCCTTGAGTTCACCATGACCCGAACGACCAACCGAAAACAATCCATGAAAAAGCTATTTTATCTCCTGACGATTGCGAGTGTGTGTTTAAGCGGCTTCTCGCCAGCCCGGGCGGCAGACGCTGCCCCTGCGCCCACGCTCGAACAGCGCATTTCCTCGCTGGAAGCCTATGTCAACAACGGTGACCCGACCGCTGCCCTGAAGGTGGCGAAGGACAAGGACGGGAATGCCGTCATCCCCGACGGTCTGGCCACGCCGACGTCTGCCGCGCCCGGTCCGGGTCACAACGGCTGGATGATGACCAGCACGGCGCTGGTGTTGTTCATGACGCTGCCCGGCTTGTTTCTGTTCTACGGCGGCCTAGTGCGGCGGAAGAACATCTTGTCCGTGATCGCGCAGTGCTTCGGCATCGCCGGTCTGGTGACGATCCTGTGGGTGGTGTTCGGCTACAGCTTTGTGTTCGCGGACGGCGCGGACATCATCAAGGGCGTCGTCGGCAACCTGAAGTTCGCCATGCTGGACGGCGTGGGCTCGGGGCCGAACACGAACTACGCCTACTGGACATCGCATAACGTCTTCTCGATGTATCAACTCATGTTCGCGATCATCACGCCGGCCTTGATCCTGGGCGCGATTGCGGAACGCATGAAGTTCAGCGCCATCCTGCTCTTCGTCGGGCTGTGGATGGTGGTGGTGTATTTCCCGCTGGCGCACATGGTCTGGGGCATCAACGGCTCCATGAACGGCGTCTGGAATGCGGGGGCTTCGATCAAGGCGATCGACTTCGCGGGAGGGACCGTGGTGCACATGTCCTCGGGTTGGTCTGCCTTGATCCTCTGTTTGATCCTCGGGCGCCGGCTCGGCCACCCGAAGGAAGCGATGCCGCCGCACAGCATGGTGCTCTGCGCCATTGGCACGGGCATGCTGTGGGTGGGCTGGTACGGCTTCAATGCCGGCAGCGCCCTGGCGGCAGACGGCGTCGCAGCGAACGCCTTCATGACGACAACCATCGCAACCGCCGTGGCCTCGTTCGTGTGGCCGCTGACGGAATGGATCGTGCGCGGAAAGCCGAGCGTGTTGGGCTTCTGCTCCGGCGTGGTGGCGGGACTGGTTGTGGTGACGCCGGCCTGCGGGTTCATCACTGCGGGCGGCGCGCTGGTGATCGGCATCGCGGCGGGCATCATCCCCTGGTTCTTCTGCTACAAGATCAAGTCGTGGTTCGGCTATGACGACGCGCTGGATACGTTTGGCGTGCATGCCGTGGGCGGAACGCTGGGCGCGCTGCTCACCGGTTTCCTAGCACGGAAACCTGCCAACGCGAACTTGGCCATGAACCTGAATGATTACGTGACCGACAGTGTGTTCCAACCGCTCGTGTTCGAGCAAATCAAGGCCATCGGCATCACGCTGGTGCTGGCCATCGTCGGCACCGTGGTGATCGCCTACATCGTGAAGGCCGCGGTCGGTCTGCGCGTCGCGGAGGAAGTCGAAGTCGCTGGCCTCGACCTCGCGGAGCACGGCGAGGAAGGTTATCACCAAGCCCGTGGCTGATCGAACTTGCTGAGTAGTTGGTGCGTGGTAAGGGTGCGCCGCTGACGGAGAAATCTGTCAGCGGCGTTTCCTTCTGTACGGGCGGGATTGGGTTCAAATCTGAATTGCTTCCACCCAGAGAAACGCTGGCGAACCTCACGCATCTGCTCCCATCGCCAACTCACCCCTACTTCTTGCGCCGATGCCTGAGAGCTTATCTGAAAAGTCCTCGCCGGAGTGGGGGGGGGGGGGGGGGGGGGGCGGGGGGGGGGGGGGGGGGGGGGGGGGGGTTTTTTTTGGGGGGGGT
>CAYJNU010000037.1:25034-30134 GCA_964371005.1 uncultured Verrucomicrobiota bacterium
TTTTTTTTTTTTCCCCCCCCAAAAAACCCCCCCCCCCGCCCCCCCCGGGGGGGCCCCCCACTCCGGTCGGGGCCGTCACCACCGCCAGATCGCCTTGTCAAACAAGCCGTCCAAATGGCGGCTCAAGTGACATGGATCACCAGCGCGGTCGTGTTGTCGCGGCTGCCTTTTTCCAGTGCGGCCTCCACGAGACGTTTCGCCACGCTCTCACCCTGCGGGATCGCTTCGGGTGAGCGCAGAATCTCGACCATGTGATGATCATAAAGGCCGTCCACCAATCCGTCCGTACAGAGCAGAAAGAGGTCGCCGGGCTCATAGCCGACCGCCCCCACCTGCGGATCCACGAACTGATTGCCGCCGCCAAGCGCCTTCTGGAGGACGTTGCGGCGCGGGTGCGTGCGGGCCTCGCGTTCGTTGAGCTTGCCGTTGCGGAAGAGCCAGCCGACATGCGTGTCGTCATGGCTGAGCTGTTTGAGCTTATCGGTCCCGGCGGGCAGATAGTAGATCCGGCTGTCGCCGATGTGCCCGAAATACATCCAACCCGGGGTGAACCAGCAAAGGCTCAGCGTGGCTTCCATGCCGGAGCATTCCTCATAGCTGCCGCCCACGAATACCAGGGCGCGGTGGACTTGCTCGAAAAGCTCCTCCAACACATCGGCAAATCCGGCTTCCAGCCCGACGGCGGATTGTTGAAACGAACGCGGCAACAGCGTGGTGATTTTGTCCACGGCAATTCGGCTGGCGTATTCCCCGGCCATGGCCCCACCCATACCGTCGCTGACGGCAAAAGCGATGTCCATGTTGGCGATCCGGGCCTCGCCGAGTCTTCCGAGGTGATGCACTTCCCGGGAATCGAATTGCAGCCCCAGGAATGCGTCCTCGTTGTTGGCGCGAACCCTGCCCCGATCTGTGCAACCGGACCAGGTCAGGGAAGTGACGATCGAGGCGGTGGGTTGGGCTGTCATGTCGGCGGCGATGGCGGAGCGTCCGGCAGGAGGCTGGCCAACTCGAAATCAATCAAACAGAAGCGTCCGTCGGACTGGCGGTAAGTCACGTTGCGCATGTCCGGATCGTCGTGACGCACGCCGAAGGGTTCCAGCTCCGCAAAGAGTTCGCGGGTGCGCGGCTCATCAAGGTGCTCCACCCGGCTGCCGCAGTTCGAGGTGACGATCCGGAGACGTTCCCGATCCGCCTCCAGCAGTTTGGGCACGAAGGGGCATCCCCGGGCCTCCAAATGCCGCAGGATGCGCACCTCGTTGTCGAAGCGCGCCTCGGCGTTCGGGCCGTGATAAACCTTTATGACCCGGCCATCAAAGGTCAGGTTCACGGTCGCCCGCAGCGTATCCTTCACTTTCAGCATTGGCTCACAGCAGCCCACGCAACGGTAGGGCTTCCACTCCCACGTCATGCGCGAGATGGACGCCGGCGCGAATCTCAGTTCGGTTCGGCCAATCCGTCGCTGGCTCAAGTATGACGTATTCAAGCCGGCCTGCAAAGCGCCGGCAACACCGGCTGCGTCTGTCTTGGAGACGACACTGAGTTGAAGGCCTCCCTGCTTCAGAACCTACGGAGACCTGCCTTGGAGTTTTTGTTCACTTCCGCAACGAGGCGTACAACGGCCACGAAGAAGCAATGCCTCAGAGTCGATTGGGTTGCGTTTGGTGTCGGAGTGGTCAACCGCCGAACTGAATGCCCTGTGCGAGCGGGAGTTCGTTGCCGTAATTGACTGTCACGGTTTGCCGGCGCATGTAGGCTTTCCAGGCGTCACTGCCACTCTCGCGACCGCCACCGGTCTCCTTTTCGCCGCCAAACGCCCCGCCGATCTCGGCGCCGCTGGTGCCGATGTTCACATTCGCAATGCCGCAGTCGCTGCCGCGACAGGAAAGAAACTGCTCCGCTTCGCGCAAGTCGTTGGTGAAAATCGCGGAACTCAGGCCCTGCGGGACTTCGTTGTGCCAGGCGATGGCGTGGTCGAGCGACTGGTAGCTGATGAGGTAAAGAATCGGCGCGAAAGTCTCCACGTGGACGATCTTCATGTCGTGCTGTGCCGCGACGAGGCACGGGCGCACGTAACAGCCTCCGGGGAACTTCGGGCCGGCGAGCGGTTCGCCACCGAACAGGACTTTGCCCCCCTCGCGGCGGATGGCTTCGAGTGCGCCTTGCATCTCGGCAACCGCATTGGAATTGATCAACGGGCCCATCAGGACGCCGGGCTCGGCGGGGTTGCCAATTGGGATTTGCTTGTAGGCTTCGATCAACCGCTTCACGAGTTTGTCGCGGACGGACTCATGGACAATGATCCGGCGGGTGGTGGTGCAGCGCTGGCCGGCGGTACCCACCGCGCCAAAGAGGATTGCGCGTACGGCGAGCTCGAGGTCCGCACTCGGGGTGACCAGGATCGCGTTATTGCCGCCGAGTTCTAGGATCGTTCGTCCGAAACGCCGGCCCACGACTTCGGCAACATGCTGGCCCATCTTGCAGGAACCGGTGGCGGAGATCAGCGGGACGCGCTTGTCATTGATCAGGCGCTCGCCAATGGTGTTGCCACCGCCGATGACGAGACTGAAGATGGCCGGGTCCACGTTGTTTTCGCGACAGACCTTTTCTGCGATTCTGACGGTGGCAATGGCCGCAAGCGGTGTTTGGCTGGATGGTTTCCAGATTGTTGCGTCGCCGCAGACGGCGGCCAGTGCGCTGTTCCACGCCCACACGGCGACGGGGAAGTTGAACGCGGTCACGATACCGACCACGCCGAGCGGATGCCACTGCTCCAGCATGCGATGGTTCGGGCGTTCGGAGGCGATGGTCAAGCCGTAGAGCTGGCGCGAGAGGCCCAGCGCGAAGTCGCAGATGTCAATCATCTCCTGCACCTCGCCCTGGCCTTCGGCAAGAATCTTGCCGGCTTCGAGGGTGACAAGCGCGCCAAGCTCGGTCTTGGCGTCACGTAGCGCGTTGCCCAGTTGGCGGATGACTTCACCGCGTTTGGGTGCCGGCAGCGTTTGCCAATTCTGGAAGGCGAGTGTGGCGCGTTCCAGGGCGCGCTCATATTCCCCGGGCGTCGCCGTGCGAACTGAGGCCAGCACCTGGCCATTGTTGGGTGAGATGCTTTGCAGCAGTTCCCCCGAGCCGGACCATGCGCCGTCGAACACCCCAGGGTTGGTGGCTTTGATGCCGAGGGCTTTGAGCGTGGCCGCGGCGGAAACCGCACGACCGACTGCGCGTTGAGAGAGTCTTTTGGGCATAGGATCGAGGTTGGGTTGTGGTTTACGCCGTGAGCTTACCGCAGGCGATGTTCATAATCCGCAAGGACTCCGCGCTGATGTCCTCTTTCAAGTCGAGCACGGGGCGCAACCGGATGGAGCGGTCGCCGGAGCGGATCACCAGCAGGTCGAGCGCGTAACAACCTTTCCAGAACGCATCGCGCAACGGTGTGTTGGGGAGATCGAACGCCAGCATCAACCCACGTCCGCGTGGCGCGGTGACCAGCGGATGCCGGTCGGAGAGTTCGTGAAGACCGGCCAGCAGGGCCTCGCCTCTGACGCGCGCGTTTTCCGCCAGATTCTCCGCCTCGTAGATCCGCAGGTAATGGGTCGAGCGAACGTAATCTGTGAAGTTGCCGCCCCAGGTCGAGTTGATGCGGCTGGGCAGGCGGAAGCAATTGTCCTTCACCTCGTCCAGTCGTGGACCGGCCATCACACCGCACACCTGCGCCTTCTTGCCGAAGCACAGCAGATCCGGCAATACGCCGAAATGCTCGCAGCACCAGTTCCGGCCGGTGATCCCCATGCCGGATTGCACCTCGTCGTAGATCAGCAACATCTCGTGCTCGTCGCAAAGGCGGCGCAGGGTTTGCAGAAACTCGCCGCGGAAATGATTGTCGCCGCCTTCGCCCTGGATTGGTTCGATGATGATCGCCGCGATGTCCACCGCTTTCTGCGCCAGCACCGCGCGGATTTGCCGCTCGGCGAGTTGTTCCTTGGCGAGGACATCTGCGCGCCGTTGCTCCGGCGGAAGCGCGAAGTTGATCCACGGATTCGCGATGCGTGGCCAGGGAAACTTGGCGAAATAGGCCACCTTGCGCGGGTCGGTGTTGGTGAGGCTGAGCGAGTAGCCGCTACGCCCGTGAAAGGCGCGTTCAAAGTGCATGATCTCCGTGCCCCGTTCGCCGCGACCCGCCGCAAGATTCTTGCGCACCTTCCAGTCCATGGCCGCCTTGATCGCGTTGCAGACCGCCAGCGTGCCACCTTCAATGAAGAAGTAGCGCTCTAACGGTGGCAGTCCCACGACGCGGGCGAAGGTTTCAACAAAAGTGGCAAGCTGAGTCGTGTAAACATCCGCGTTGGCCACTTTCACCTTCGCGGCGGTGAGGAGATCGGCTTGCACTTCGGGCCGATCGAAATATGGGTGGTTGAAACCGAGGGGTTGCGACGCATAGAAGCCATAGAGATCGATGAAGTGGCGCCCAGTGGCGGCATCCACAAAGATCGAACCACGGCTTTGGCGGGCGTCAAAAATGAGTCTGAAGCCGTCCACGAGAATGTGTTTCTCGAGCGTGGCGATGACTTGCTTCGGGGTGATGTCGGTGGGAACGGGCGGACTTGTTGGGCCGCCGGTCGCCAACTGGTTCGTTGGTTTGTCTTTGCCCATACGTTGTTTGAGGTCAACGTCCGTGGTGACTCTGGTTCGATGGCGAGCCGGCTTGGCTGTTGTTGTCGCGACCTGTCACGGGGTCGCCGACTGTGAAAGCGCACCCACTCCAACCTGCCATCACGCCCGCAAGCCTAACTTCCTCTGGTACTCCGCACAAGCCCGCCGTACTCCCGCAGACGCAATTCTCCGGGCTCTTCGTCCGTTTCGAGCCGTTGCCAATGAGGCAAGGCTGGTGGTCAGACACGTATTCTGCCCGGGCGTAAATCAACCGTCCTCGGCAATTCAACAGAGTCCGGATGGTCCCACGATGTGGCAGGATAAGTCCATCATCGCTGGCCTCTGAGCCGGCGGTGGGGATGGGCTGGCAGACCGATGGCTTGGTTCTGGCGTTCGCCCCCCCCCGCCGCGCCGCCGGTCGGCGCCCCGGGCGCCAACGACATCCTCAGTATA
>CAYJNU010000038.1:0-13998 GCA_964371005.1 uncultured Verrucomicrobiota bacterium
CGACAGGGACTCTCACCCTGCAAGAGACACCAAGCTTCGCTTGGCGCACACGACGCCAGCAAGAAGCGGTTGCTGGTCGGCACAGGTTACGTGGAGGACGTCGAGCCCGCCGTGTGGAGCTACGAGGTGTCGGGCAAGCAAGTATTGCTGCAATGGTTCAGTTACCGGAAGCAAAACCGCGAGCGCCCGATCATCGGCGACCGCCGCCCGCCCTCGCCGCTGGGCCACATTCAGCCCGACCACTGGCTCGCCGAATACACGACCGAACTGATCAACGTCCTCAACGTGCTCGGCTGTCTCGTGGACCTCGAACCCGCCCAAGCCCGGCTGCTGGAGAAGATTTGCGCTGGCCCAACGCTCTCCGCCGAAGCGCTGCGCACGGCAGGCGCATTTGAGTTACCACCTGAGCCCAAGCGCAAGACCAAACACCACGCAACCCCCGACCTGTTTGTCGGTGGTTATCCACCTTACGAGCCGCCGAATCCAGATCCCTTGCGTAGGCCCATACCGGAGCAAGCTGAGGCGGACGCCGCCAAGTTTTACTCGGCAAAGGAAGAGGGTCCGCCATATCGCGTGAAACCGTAATCTGCCTCCTCAATTCCAGCCCAGAATCTTGAAAGGCTGCCACCTGACATCCGGTTCTGAATCCGTAGCGGCGGTCGGCAGACCGGCGCCATCGATTCAAGCAGCCGCGCTCTTCCAAACCACACCGCTACGCCCCCCCTTGCTGAGAATGAAAATGCTGGTCCAACGTATTGACCCGGCTTCGCCGAAAAGAACAGAATCATCTCATGCAAACGAGAATGCTAAGCGTATTGGGTGTCGTGCTGCTTTCAATGGTCACCAGCAGCTTCGGAGCGGCCGCGAAGGACCAGGAGGAATCCATCACCCAACGGGACGCGCGCATGGAGTGGTGGCGCGAGGCGCGCTTCGGCATGTTCGTGCATTGGGGGCTGTATTCCGGCCTGGCAGGCACGTGGGACGGCAAACCGGTCGGCACCAAGGGCGGCATGGAGTGGATTCAGCAGCGCGTCAAGGCGGACACGGACACCTACGCAAAGGCCGCCATCCCGAAGTTCCAGCCCAAGCCAGGTTTCGCGCGCGAGTGGGCGAGCCTGGCCAAACAAGCGGGTTGCCGTTACCTCGTCTTCACCACCAAACATCACGAGGGGTTTGCGCTGCACGATTCCAGGGTCAGCGATTGCGACGCCGGCTCGGTGTTGCATCGCGACCTGGTGAAGGAGATCGTCAAGGCGTGTCGGGCCGAGGGTCTGAAGGTCGGCTTCTATCACTCGGTAATTGACTGGCATCACGGTCAATACGGCTATGCCTTGTCCAAGCAGCTTCCGCATCCGCTCAAGGGCCAGCCCTATCCGAACGGCGAGCGCGATCACTCGAAGTATGTGGATTACCTCCATCAGGAGGTCAACGAACTCGTCTCGAACTACGGTCCGGTGGACGTTCTTTGGTGGGATTACAGTGCGCAGGATTTTCAAGGCGACGCAGCATGGCGCGCGTTTGACCTAATGCGGATGGTTCGCGCCAAGCAGCCGAAGATCATCATGAACAACCGGCTCTTTCGCAGTCCGGAGGCAGGCTGGGCCAGCATGGGCACGGATGGATTCATCCCGCAGCTCGATCCGAAATACGGCGACTTCATCACGCCAGAGCAACACATCCCGGCCACCGGCATGCCGGGCGTGGATTGGGAAACCTGCATGACGATGAACACCACGTGGGGCTACAGCGAGCACGATCACGCGTGGAAATCGGACGAGACGCTCATCCGCAACCTGATCGACATCGCCAGCAAGGGCGGCAACTACCTGCTGAACATCGGGCCCAAGGGCGACGGCAGCGTGCCGGAAGAAAGCGTCAAAGCTATGCACGCCATCGGCGCCTGGATGAAAAAGAACGGCGAAGCGATCTATGCCACGCACGCGAGCCCGTTTGAGAAGCTCGACTGGGGACGTTGCACGCAGAAGGCGCGCTCCCGCGGCGTCACGCGGCTTTACCTCCACGTCTTCGAGCGGCCCGCGGATGGTAAGCTTGTCCTGCCCGGTCTGATGAACAAACCGAAGAAGGCTTTCCTGCTGGACGGCAAGACAAAGCTGCGGGCGTCGAACGAGGAGAACGGGGTCGTGGTGCAACTGCCGGGAGCGTTGCCGGACAAGATCGCCACCGTCATCGCGCTGGATATCCAAGGCGCGCCGGAGATTTCTTCGGCTCACGCATTCGAAAGGCCGATTGTGGAGAAACAGATCGTGATCGCCCACCGCGGCGCGAGTGCTTATCTGCCCAAGCACACGCTGCCCGCCAAGGCGCTGGCCTACGGGATGGGCGCGGATTTCCTGGAGCAGGATGTCGTCCTCAGCAAGGACAATGTCCCGGTGGTCCTGCACGACGTCCAGATTGATACGGTGAGTGACGTGGCCACGCGCTTTCCGGATCGCAAGCGCGACAACGGCCGCTACTACGCACTCGACTTCACGCTCACCGAGTTGAAGCAACTCCAGATGACCGAGCGGTTCGATCCGAAGACTGGCAAACAGGTATTCCCCGCGCGTTTTCCGAAAGGGCAGTCCACGTTCAGCATCGTCACGCTGGAGGAGGAGCTACAGTTCATCCAGGGCCTCAACAAGAGCACCGGGAGGACGGTGGGCGTCTACCCGGAGATCAAGTCGCCCGCGTGGCATCGGCAGCAGGGGCGGGACATCAGCCCCGTCGTGCTAGATATGCTGGCCCGCTACGGCTACAAGACCAAGGCGGACCCCGTGTTTGTGCAGTGCTTCGACTTTAACGAGGTGAAACGCATTCGGCAGGAGTTCGGTTACCAGGGACGGCTACTGCTGTTGCTGGGCGGCAGGATGGGCTCGGACAACACGGACTTTACCCATTTCAAAACCAAGGCCGGGCTGGCTGAGGCCGCCAAGTTCGTGGATGGGATCGGCCCGTCGCTGGACGCCATCGCCACCGGCAAGAGCAAGGGCAGCATCACGATCACCGACTTTGTGAGAGATGCCCATGCGCTCAAACTCGCCGTGCATCCTTACACCGCGCGGGCGGACGAACTCCCGGCATACGCCTCATCACTGGAAGAGGTGCTCGATATTTTCTACCGCCGGGCAGGCGTGGATGGAATGTTCACGGACTTTCCGGATCGTGCGGGGGCGTTCCTACACGCCAAGGCCGGCAAATAGCGGCGCGCGCCGGAACGCTGCCGGTCGCGGGGACCGTCGGACACGGCTTGGGTTCCGTTCAGACTTTCGGCTCCCAGCCGCGGCGGTACTTGCGCTCCACGAGGGCTGCGGCCTTGCGGTCCTTGAGGATTTTGTGCGTTTGCGGATCGAAGTTCACCGTGTGGCCGGTGCGCCAGGCGATGTTGCCCAAGTGACAAAGCATCGTGCTCTTCTGGCCTTCTCCGATCTCCGCCCGGAGCGCCGTGCCCTCGCGGATGCCGTCAATGAAGTTGCCGAAGTGCCCGGCGTCATACTGGAACAACTCCTTCTGTCCGGCGCTGAACTCGCGAACAACCTTGTTGTTGAGGTCATACACGGTGGCGTGATTGCCGCCCACGGCCATCGAGCCCTTCTCGCCGAAGAAGCTGACCCCGAAGCTGGAGTTCTCAAAACCGCGCGGGTCGCAGCTCTGACCTTCCCACACCACGCCTTTGTCGCCGAAATCAAACGTGGCGACCATGGTGTCCGGAGTTTCCCATTGATCGGGATAGTGGTAGCGACTGCCACCACAGGTGATGCGTTGGGGCAGGTCCACCCCCAGCCCCCAACGGGCAAGGTCCAACGCGTGAACACCGTTGTTGCCGAGTTCGCCCGTGCCCCAGTTCCAGAACCAATGCCAGTTGTAGTGGATGACGTTGTCTCGGAACGGCAGCTCGGGCGCCGGCCCCTGCCACAGGGAGTAGTCCAACCAGGACGGCACGGGCGCGGGTTTGCCCTGACCGATCGGAGCGCGATGATTGGTGTACCAACCGCGCGCGAAGAACAGTCTCCCCAGCTCGCCCGCGCGCAAGGCCTCGATGGCTTCAATCACCCACGGCCAACTGCGGCGTTGGTTGCCCATCTGGACGACGCGTTTGTGCTTCCGAGCGGCGGCCACGATCCACTCGCTTTCGCGCAAGTTGTGGCTGCCAGGTTTTTCGACGTAAACGTGCTTGCCCGCGGCGCAGGCCAGAATCGTCGCCGGGGCGTGCCAATGATCCGGAGTAGCGATGGAGACTGCGTCCACGCTGGGATCGTCGAGCATCCGACGGAGGTCCCGGACGCCTTTGGGTTTGGTGGTCTGTTTCTTCGCCGCTGCCGCGACGCCCTTGTCCATGGCGCGCGTGTCCACGTCGCAGACGTAAGCAATCTCCACGTTGGGCACGGCCTGCAGGGCGGTGATGTGATTCATGCCGCGGCCGTTGCAGCCGATGATGCCCACGCGAACGCGGTCGTTTGCGCCAGCACGGGCGCTATTGAACGGCGCGGTTGCCAGAGCAGCGACGCCGGCGGTGAACAGGGAAGTTTGTTTGAGGAAGTCTCTGCGATTGAGGGAGGAGGTCATAGGTCTTCGAGTGGTTGGTTGTTGGTTCGCAAGTGCAGTCGGTGCGGTACGCATCGGGTTGGACGAATTTGGATCATGCAATCTTCCGGGTGACGCCGAGTTTGCCGATCAGCGTAAACACGAGCAAGAGCGCCAGCGGATACAGCACGGCGCAAGCGATGAAGATGGGGGCGAAGCCCAGCGCATCCACCACGCCGCCGATGTAGAGTTGCGAGAGCGCGCCCATCCAGGAACCGAGCGTGCCACCCAGGCCGGTGATCGTGCCGACGGCGTTCTTCGGAAACACTTCTGCCGGGAGCGTGATGTTGCCCCAGCCCGCGTGGCAGAAAGTCATGGTCGCCACCAGCGCCATCGCGAGGCCGGCGTTGGAAACCTGCGTCGTCAGCAGGCAGCAAATTAACATCCCGCCGGTCATCACCGCCATGGTGGTCTTGCGGGCCTTGTCCAGTTCCCAGCCACGGCCGATCAGGAAGCGCGGGATCGCGCCGCTGCACACGCTGCCCAGCGCGGCCATCGCGAAGGGAATCCAGACGAACATCCCGAGCTGTTTCAGATCGAAGCCATGGCGTTTCTGGAAGTAGAGCGGAATCCAGAACAGCAGAAAGTAGCTGATGGGATCGGTCAGGGCGCGCACCAGGACGCAGCCCCAGGTTTCGCGCATGGCCAGCAGGCGTAGCAACGGCGCGGGACGCTCGGTGGTGGCGGTGGCCTCCCCCTGATCGGCAAGGATCAACTGGCGTTCCTCCTCGCTGAGGCGCGGGTGATCCTTGGGCAATTTGAACAGCACCCACCACGCAGCAACCCAGACAAAGCCCAGTGCGCCGGTGACCAGAAACGCCGAGCGCCAACCCCATTGCACGGCGATGAGCGAAACGATGGGCGCGGCCGCCATCGAGCCCACCGCAGTGCCGGCGTTGAAGATGCCGATGGCCAGCGCGCGATCTTTCATCGGAAACCATTCGCTCACCGCGCGCACACCACCGGTGAAGCTGCCGGGTTCAAACACTCCGAGCAGCAGTCGAAAGAACGAGAACTGGCCGACCGTCGCGGCAAACACATGCAGCATGTTGGCCACCGACCAGCCGCAGACGAATACGGCGAAGCCGCGGCGTGTGCCGATGATATCAATGACGCGCCCGCTGACGGCGTACATCACGCCGTAGCTGACGAGAAACCATGCGTTGATGGTGCCGTAGCTGGCGTTGTTGAGATGGAGTTCCTCCTTGATCGTGCCGATCAGCACCGAGAGCGTCTGCCGATCCAGGTAGTTCAGCGCTGACGCCAAACACAACAGAATGGCGATGTACCAGCGCAGGTGCTTGATCGGGTGTTTGTAGGCAGGGACCGACATTGCGTTAGCTCACAATCCGTATCCGCGGGCGGCGGGGCGCCCGATTTGGCGGGCGGCCAGCGCCCGCAGATTCACCGTCGTTCCGAGCGTTGCGCCGGACTTCAGCCGTTGCCCCTCGGCCAGACTTTTCTCCGCGCCCTCAAGGACCAGCGTCGTGTAGAAGCCCAGTGCCATCGGCTCGCATGTCGTGTCGCCCGCGACCGCTGGCCGTTCCCCGTTACGCCGGGCGAGGATTTGGCGATACATCTGACCCGGGCTGCTGATGCCATAGCCGTTGACGGTGCCATCCTTCTCGAAATTGCGGAACAGCGGGTTGACCTCGAACACGCCTTCCGAATGAATCTCTCGAAGTCCGGGCGTGTCGAGGCCAAGATCAACCAGCCCCTCCGAGCAAATCAGCCGGCTGGATTGCACGGTGGGTGACCACGCGGTGTTGGGCAGCGCCCAGCCGGTCAGGATGTGCGCCACCGCGCCCGTCGCAAACCGGATTTCCGTGTCCACCAGATCATAGCCATTCACCGCTTTCGGCTTCAGCGACGGCAGCTTGTGCGCATAGCCCGTCGCGCTCACTTGCACGGGGATGAGATTGACGATCTTCATCAACACGTCGGCCATGTGAACCGTCAGGAACGAAACCGGCGTGTTCTTCTCGGCGAAATCGGGCGAGGCAAAGAAGCGCGGGCTGTGGTTCGGGTCGGCCACGAGCAACTTGTCCAGCATGTAAAACACCGCGGCCTGAAAAGTGCCGTAGCGGCCGCTTTGAAAGCGTGCCTCGGCCTCCTTGATGCGCGGGTCCTCGCGCTTGTGATAATCCACACCCAGAAATCGCCCGGCCTTTCGCGCGGCCTGGATGATGGCGTGAACATCCTTGACCGTGGCCGCCGTCGGCTTGGGCAGAACCACGTCCAGCCCCGCCTCGAATGCGTCCAGTGCCGGCCCGCAGTGCAAATGATCAGGCGTGTTGATCTGCACGGCATCCAGTTTCACCTGCGCCAGCAGATCCTTGTGACTGGCAAACCGCCTCGCTTTCGGCAGACCCGCAAGGTCGCCGAACCAGCGGCGATAGGCGTCGTTCGGATCCGCGACCGCGCAGACTTCGATCTGGTCCGAGTACTGGCTGTGAAAATAGAGGTGCTGGTAGATTTCCCGCACCACCGAGCCGGCGCCGATGACGCCAAGACGGACTTTGGTTTTCATTCGGAGACGTTTTCGTTTCGGACATCGCAACGCGCCGCCCACCCGCCGGCGTGGGCCACGGCCACGAGACAGTCACACGCCGGGTCCGCGTTTGCGTCCCGCACGCCCATGTGCAGACCAGCACTTATTCGTTCACGACAGGAACCGGCGACTAGTAGGTACGGGAAAACCTCCTGGAAAACTCCGTCGTCCGTGGCTGCTTCTGATACTTTTGTGCTGAGCAAATCATCCGGGCTCGCTGCCGCCGACGGAAAGTGGACCTGACAAGCCACAGGACCCCGCTTGGGGCCGTCACGATCCTTCCGAGCTTCGCCGCAACTGTCGGCGATAGGCGCTCGGACTCATCCTCGCGATCTTTCGGAAGCATCGGTTGAAGTTGGCCAGGCTGAGAAAGCCGCAGCACAACGCCAAGTCGGCAATCTTGATTTCCGGGTCGGCCAGCATTCGGCAGGCGCGGCCCACGCGCAATTCGTTGACGTAGCGCGGAAAGGTCTTTCCCGTCCGCAGTTTGAAGAAACGGCTGAAAGCACCGGCGCTCAAGTGCGCCTCCGCCGCCACCGCCCGCCGATCCATCGGCTCGGCCAGATGCTTGTGCATGAAGGTAATTACCCGCTCAACGCGGCTGTGATCGTCGCCAGAAAGATGCGGCAGGAAACCGGGGCTGGCGATGGGCTTCGTTTCATCGGAGCGCGCGAGAAGCTCGAGCATCGAAAGCAGGCCCGCGATGCGTTCCAGACCCTGGCTGGCGGGAAGTTGAATCAGCTTGCTGGTGACCAGGCTGCGGGTTCGTCCGGTAATCTGCAACCCCCGTTTGGCGCGCTTGAGCAGGCGGCAGATCGCCTCGGCCTCAGGAATCTCCAGGAAACCAGCGCCCAGGAAAGTATCCAGGAAGCGCACCACGATTGCGTGGACGGCGTTCCGGTCGCGCGTGTGCTTCTCATCCTGATGCCAGACGTGCGGGAGATTCGATCCGACCAGCACCAGATCGCCGGCCCGCAGCGAAGTGATGTTGTCGCCGACCAGCCGATAGCCGTTGCTCTTGAGCACGAGCGTAATCTGGTACTCCGGGTGGAAATGCCAGGTGGCGTTGTAACTGCGACCGCGCACCACTTCGCAGTGGAACGATTCCCAGGACCGTTGGGGCGTTTGTTCAAAAGCCGGTTTCATGCCGACGCGCTTCGTGTCCACACTAGTGGTTCTTTCGTCAACAAACAACCGTCGGCGAAATCAGCGAGATCGAACGGTCCTCGTCCAAACGCGTCCCGACCTTCGGCAAATGTATTGGAAACGGTGACGAAGTGAGGAGTAATGGGGGCGACCGGCATCCGATGATGACGGCGCAGTTTATGGAACTCACAGTCATGGCCGCCCCGACCGGTGCGAAGACGCTCGATGCAGCGCGCGTCGGCCCACGGCCCGCCATCGCCCGGCTCCAACCCCGGAGGATCATTCATGGGTAAGGAATTCAACATCACGCCCCGGACCGTACCGCCCGTCGAAACCAAGTATCGCCGCATCGCCACGCCGATTCCGCATCCGGACTCGGAGGCCACGCTGGAGAAGCTCCGCCAGTTTGAGCCGCAATCCATGCGCGGCCAACCGCCCGTGGTCTGGGATCGCGCGGAAGACATTTTCGTTTATGACAAGCATGGCAACCGCTGGCTCGATTGGTCGAGCGGGGTGCTCGTCACCAACGCCGGCCACGGCCCAAAGGAAATCCGCGACGCCATCCTCGCCCAGGTCAACAGCGGCTTGCTCCACAATTACTGTTTCCCCAGCGAAGAACGCGCCGCGCTCATCGAGGCGCTGGCGCGCGTTGCGCCCGAGCCGCTCAAGAAAGTGTTCCTGCTCACCACCGGCTCGGAGGCGACCGAATGTGCCATCAAACTGGCCCGCGCCCACGGCATCAAGGTCGGCGGCCGGCAGAAGATCGGCGTCGTAGGTTTCGAGCGTGGTTTTCATGGACGCACGCTGGGGGCACAACAGGCTGGCGGCATGGCCGGCCAGAAGGCTTGGATCGTCAATGAAGACCCAGCGATCCTCAACGTGCCCTTCCCGGACGGCTACTGGCAGACCAACAACAGTTTCGACACCTTCCTCGCCGCGTTGAAGCAGCGGGGACTGGCGCCGGAAGACGTGGCCGGGGTAATGATGGAAACTTACCAGGGCGTCGGGCCGGACTTCGCGCCAGTGGAGTATGTGCGACGGCTGGTTGAGTTCTGCAAGCAATACCACGCCGTGCTGATCTTCGACGAAGTGCAGGCTGGCTTTGGCCGCACGGGCAAGTTCTGGGGCTTCGAGCATTACGGCGTGACGCCCGATTTAATCTGCTGCGGCAAGGGCATCAGCAGCTCGCTGCCGCTTTCGGCCGTGATCGGACGTCCAGACATCATGGACCAGTTCCCGCCCGGCTCAATGACGAGCACGCACACGGGCAATCCGGTGTGCTGCGCGGCAGCGCTGGCCAGCCTGAAGAAGATTCTGGCTGACAAACTCACCGAAAACGCCGCGGCGCTCGGGCCGGTGTTGCTCGCCGGTTTGAAGCAGATTCAGGCGCGGCATCCGGACGTGGTGGGCCACGTCACCGCGTGCGGCCTCGTTGGCGGCATGCAAATCGTGAAGCCGGGCCGGAAGGAACCGAATCACGATCTGGCGCACGCCATCATTGAACGCTGCGTGTGGAAAGGCTTGCTGCTTTTCTCGCCCGTCGGCGCGTGGGGCCAGACAGTGAAAATCGCGCCGCCGCTCACCATCCCGCGCGAGGCGCTGGAAGAGGGCCTGGCCGTCCTGAGTGAGGCTGTGGCAGAAGCGGTATCGCCGGTGGACGGGGTGGTGAACACGTGTCTCCAAATGGGGTAGCGCGGGCGAGCCGCCGACCGCAATGGCAAGACGCACGGTAGGGAAAGGTCGTCCCCCACTGGTTCGGAACGTTTCCCCCGTCATGCCCGGCCAGTCACCCGACGGTACAGGAACGTCGCCTGTGCTGCTCGGTTGCGGGTTTGGCAACGGCCCGTTTTCGCGGCCTTGGCAGTGTACGGGGTTCCGATCCGAGTTGACTCATGGAGAATTGTCGCCGGAGGTGGAAACCTCCGGGTCCTGTTTCGGTGGCACACCGCCGGTCTGGATCATGGCGTAGAGATAGATGTTCACGCCCATTTGCAGCGCCTGCAGATCTCCAAGGGTCTCCATGATCGGTTTCCACCAACAGCATGTCCGCCGGAGGCAATACTGGACAGACTTTTTCCAACAAAAAGACATGCACAAACCGACCCCATGTCGCGAGCCAAGACCCGCCGTTTGAGAAAAGGCGCGGCGGATACCTTCTTCGGCAAAACCTTTTGCTTGGCATCTCCCAGTGGAGATTTGATAATCTGGACCTCAAGCGAGTTATGAAACATTCAACGTTCAGAGCGTGGCTACTTACCGGCATCGCCCTCCTTCCTTTGTCCTTGCTCGCCGGAACGGCGCAGGTGCGGCTGTCGAACAACTCGGTGCGGATGTATCCGGGCGACTGCGCGTGCGGCTGGGAGCTTACGTGGACGATCTACTTCTCCAGCCTCTACACCGAAGACTCTTCGCAAGCGAACGGCGAACTTGTGCCGTCGCCGCAACCGGCTGCTTACAGCCATCGGAGCTACTTGATTCTGGAAGATCCTTCCATGACCTACGGAGTGGTTCCCGCAGAACTCGATGTCCCCCTCGGCGACGATACCGACGGAGATGGGACACCCGATTTCCTGGATGTCGCCCAGCCAATCTCCACCACTACCAGCGGGACCTATCCCGATCTCTGGGGCAATGGCCCCGAGGCGCTCTCGCTCACCTGGACGCGCTCCGCCGGATCGCGGCAGGGGACCTGCCAGCTCTACATGCAAGACTCGATCCTCGGCCTGATGGGGCCGTTCAATCACGTCTTCGAACTGATCGAACGCACGGGCACGCTGACCTACAGCCCGGCCGCGACCAACGTGGCGGGTAATCTGGTGCTCACCGCCGCAGATGGGTCCTCCGATGCTTTGGCCGGGACGGTGTTGCTCGTCAAGTCACCGACGAATCGGTTCAACCTGCTCACGCTGTCCAGCGGCGAATGCACGAACCAAGTGGAAGTCTTCAGTTTCGGCGACTGTCAGCTATTCCGTGATCCGGCGCATCCCAGCGTTTACCGGGGGACGCTTCAAAACCCTTACGGCACTTACGCGACTTGGAGTTTCTCCCTTCTGGATGCCAACGACTCAAACGGAAATGGCATCCCCGACTTAAGCGACGATGTGGCGTTGTCTCCGCCGCGCCGACCAGCGCTGGCGCTCTCCGCGACTCCGTCGGGTCTGGTATTACGGGTGCGCGGCGATGTGGGGCGAACTCACGTGGTGCAAGAAGCCGCCTCTCCCGATTCAACCACGTGGAAGACAGTTCAGAGCTTCACCCTGACCAACGATCCCCAAGAGGTCACGCTGCCCCTGCCAGCCGAACCGCCGACCTTCTGGCGCGTGTTGGCCCAGTAGCACCATCCTTGAAACTCCCCACCAGGCTGCGACTAATGCCTCTTGCGGTCGTGTCTTGGCTCTTTGTTTTCGGGCACTCCTGGTGGTTATTGGCCGAACCGCGATCTCGTTCAGCCGGCCCTTCACTGGACATTGTTCTTTTGCCCGAGCCACCCCCGCCTTAACTTGGCCCGGCATGAAGAAATCGGGCATCGTTTATCTCGTGGGCGCAGGGCCGGGCGACGTCGGCTTGCTGACGCTGCGCGGCGCGGAGTTGCTCCGCCGCGCCGACGTCGTGGTTTACGATGCGCTGGTAAGTCGCGACCTCCTGCACCTTGCGGCTGCCACTGCGGAATGCGTTTTCGGCGGACGGCGCGCCAACGAAACCGCGAACGACCGCGAAGCCATCCTCACCTCCTTGATCGCCCACGCCCGGGCCGGCAAAACCGTCGTGCGGCTGAAGGGCGGCGATCCCTACGTGTTCGGACGTGGCGGTGAGGAAGCCGAACGCCTCGCCGACGAAGGCGTGCCGTTCGAGGTCGTGCCTGGCGTTTCGTCGTTCGTAGCCGTGCCCAATTACGCCGGCGTGCCAGTGACGCATCGCGACCATTGCTCACGCCTGACCATCATCACCGGCCACGGCGATCCCGCGGGGGCCGCCGCCACGGTGGATTGGGCTGCGGAAGCCAGACTCCCGGGAACGAAGGTCGTGATGATGGGCACGGAACGCATCGGCCAAATCGCCGAAATCCTCGTCGCCAGCGGCATGTCGCCGGAAACGCCCGTGGTCCTGACACGCTGGGGCACCACCGGCCGCCAGGAATCGCTCGAAGGCACACTCAGCACCATTGGCAAGCGCATCGCCAAGGCCCACTTCGCGCCGCCGTCGGTCGCCGTGATCGGCGACGTGGTGAAGTTGCGGTCCAAGTTGAATTGGTTTGAACGGCGGCCGCTCTTTGGCCAACGCATCGTCGTCACGCGGTCTCGCGAACAGGCCGGGCCGTTCGCCAAGCAGTTGCGTGACCTTGGCGCGGATGTTCTCGAAATCCCGGTCATCAAGACGGCGCTGCCCACGTTCCACGACGACATCGTGGACGCGTTGCTGGAATTGAACGCCTACGACTGGCTCGTCTTCACCAGCCCCAACGGCGTCACCGCGTTCTTCGACATGTTCTTCAAACGCTTCCAAGACCTGCGCGACATCGGCGGCGTGCAGCTCGCAGCAGTTGGCCCCGCCACGGCGGCGAAGCTGCGCGAGCTGCGCCTGCAGGTGGACCTGATGCCCGAAGAAGCGCTCGGCGTGGAGATCGCCAAGGCGTTCGCCAAATTCGAGAGCATGGAGAATCTGCGCGTCTGCCTGCTTCGCGCCGAAGTCGCAAACCCGGATTTGCCCAAGGCGCTCGAAGCACTCGGCGCCATCGTGGACGACGTGGCGGTTTATCGCACCGTAGCCGAGACGGAAGACCCAACCGACGCGGGCAAGGTTCTGCTGGAAACCGGCACGGATTGGATCACGTTCACCAGCGGTTCGACGGTGGAGCATTTTCACGCGCGATTCAATCTGCCGGAATTGCTCAAGAAGTTTCCGCAAACCAAGTTCGCAACCATCGGCCCGGAAACGTCCAAGGCGCTGCAAGCACTTGGCCTCAAGCCGGCAGTCGAAGCGAAGGAGCACACGGCCGACGGATTGGTGGAATCGTTGTTGAAGGTCGCCAAACGTGCGTAGCCGCCGGAGATAAATCCGCCCGGCGCCATGTCATCTCCAAGACCTGGCGGCAACCCGGAGGGTTCAGGGGAAGCGATCTCACTACTCCGGCGTCGTTCGGCGGGCGGCAACAGTGCGGCAACAGTGCGCTTGCGAAACACCTGGGCTTGGACAACCCTTCGTCCCAGCGTTTGCATCCAGTGCCGCCATGAACAATCCACCTGCACCACTCGATCTTCGGCAAGTCAGAGTCCTGCCGCTCGCTCAACGTCGCAGTCTGAATTCGCTTGAGCGAATGCTGGTGGACGCCAGTCAGCCACCGCCTCCCTGCCCTGTCGAGATGAGCGCGACGATCGGTGTCGCCGCTGCCCGCATCAAAGCCGCCCGGCAACGCGGGGCGAGCGTCATGTTGCTCTACGGCGCCCATCTGGTGAAGAACGGCCTGATGGGCGTGGTCATTCGACTCATCAAGGGCGGCTGGATTACGCACCTCGCCACGAACGGCGCAGGCACGATTCACGATTGGGAACTTGCGTTCCTCGGGCGCACGGAGGAAAACGTCCGGCAAAACGTCGCCACCGGCACGTTCGGGACCTGGGACGAGACGGGCCGGAACATCCACCTCGCGCTGCTCGCCGGCGCACTCCAAGGCGAAGGCTACGGACGCAGCCTGGGTCGGTTCATCAGCGAAGACGGCACGA
>CAYJNU010000038.1:14008-29725 GCA_964371005.1 uncultured Verrucomicrobiota bacterium
CGGCACGACATTGCCTACGACGGCGGAACTGGAGCAACTGCTCCGCGTTGAACCCGCACATCCACTCGCCCCCGCTCGCGCCGAACTCTTGCAGGCGATGGTCACGCACAAGCTGCCTGCGGGACGCATCGAGGTGAAACATCCGAACCAGGCAACCTGCATCCTCGCGCAAGCGTTCCAGCACGGCGTGCCGCTCACCGCGCATCCAGGGATCGGCTACGACATCATTCACACGCATCCGATGTTCAGCGGAGCCGCGGTTGGCCGGGCAGCGCAACTGGACTTCGCCCAGTTCAGTCGCGCGGTGGATGGCTTGGATGGCGGCGTGGTGCTCTCCGTCGGTTCAGCCATCATGGCGCCGCAGGTGTTCGAGAAGAGCCTGAGCTGCGTGAACAACCTTCGCCTGCATGCGGGCCGTGCCATCGTGCGCGATCATGCGATCTTCGTCGTGGATGTTCAGGACGGCGGGAATTGGGATTGGTCGCAGGACGAACCGCCCAAAGACAATCCCGCCTACTATCTGCGCTTCTGCAAGAGCTTCGCCCGCATGGGCGGCGAGATGAAATACGTCCAGTGCGATAACGGGGTTTTCCTGCACAACCTGCTGCACAAGCTCGAGGCTGAGATCTGATCTGACGGGGGCCGTCACCATGTCGAGGAAATTGAGAGCGGCGTTGATTTGGTCGGTAGGTGTGCTTGTCGTGGCACTCATCGCCGGATTGCTACTTGTCTTCGTCGCGAAGCCCCGGCCACCGCTGCCGCTGCCGAATCCCAACGGCTACGACAGCTATGTTCAAGCTGGCGCACTCGCGGCGCTGCCGGCCACGCATTTCACGGAGCTCAGCCACGAGGCCCTGCACGCAGTCATCCAGACCAACAGCGAAGCGTTGCGTCTCCTCCGCATGGGACTGACCCAGCATTGCGTCGTGCCTCCGATTCAAGTTGGGACGAATCTACCAAACGGCCAATCCGCTGCGCTGGCTGCGCTGGCGAGCTTCAAGTGCTTGGCACAGCTTCTCGCCGCCGAAGGCCGCCTGGCAGAAATGGAGAATCGCCCTGCTGATGCCGCGCGGAGCTACCTGGATTGCATCCGTTTGGGGAATGAGCAGAGTCGGGGCGGCCCCCTCATCAACCGATTGGTCGGCATGGCGTGTGAGGCGATTGGCTATCAACCGATCCTCAACGTCCTGCCGAAGTTGAAGGAAATGCAGTTGCGGGAACTGACGCGAGGGTTGGAGGAAGCCCGTCGCACCAGCGTGCCGTTGGATGAAGTCTGGCGCGCTGAGAGGAGCTACGTGGTGCAATTCACTCGCAACCCGTTCGCGTCGCTGATCGCTTATCCGCAGATCATCCCTGCCAAGCTGAAGACTCAACAGAAAGATGCGGCGATCCAATCGAAATTGACTCTCTTGAGCGTCGAGCTGGCGCTGCGATGTCATCAAGCTAAACACGGCAAGCCACCGCAGCAGTTGAAGGAGCTATCTCCGGAGTTCCTGAAAGACTTCCCGCCGGATCCGTTCAACGGGAAGCCGCTGGTCTATCGTCCGAATGGAACCAACTGGGTGCTCTACAGCGTCGGGCCGGACCGCGTGGACGACGGAGGTGTGCCGGTCGTCCGGCGCTCGCAAAACCAAGTCTCAATCGGCCCGCCCTTCTTCTCGATCACCGCGCCAGCGGGCGATGTGTTTTACGATTCCACGTGGTGAGCCGCAGACAAGACCACGCCGTTCGATTCAATCTGCCTGGCATCTGGTTTTCGAGTTTCGGGCTTTGACCCTCCTGAAACTGCCTCCGGTGAATCTTTGATCTTCGCCGGACGTTGTGCCAACCTGCGCCCGCGCAATATATGAAACTGAGTCCCGCCCAGCCTCTCGCCGGCATCCTTGAGCCGGTCTTTGCCATCCGCACCGAAGACGACCTCGGCATCGGCGACACCGAGGGCGTTCGCCAGATGATTGACTGGTGCCACCGCCACAAACTGAACCTCTTCCAGACCCTGCCCATCAACGAGACCAGCGACGACAACTCGCCTTACAACGCCATCAGTTCGCAGGCCATTGAACCCGCCACGCTCGCGGTTTCGCCCAAACACATTCCCGACCTGGCCACCGCCACGTTTCAAGACATCGCCAAGCGCCGTCTGCTGTCAGAGTTGAACAAAGGTCCCGTGAACTATCCGAAGGTCAAGGCGCTCAAGCGCAAGCTGCTCAACGTCGCGTTCGCGAATTTCCTCACGCAGCATTTCAACCGCGAGACGAAGCGGGCGCTGGAGTTCCGCGCGTTCATGATGGAAAACGCCGAATGGCTGTCTGATTACACACTGTTTCGCGTCCTGATGGAAGAGAACGGCAACACGCCGGCGTGGGATCGCTGGCAGCCGGAGCATCGCGGCCCGCGGCGCGCACGCACCTGGCTGCTCTCGCTGCCGGAGCGTCGCCGCGATGATTTGATGCAACACCAGCTCTTCTTCGCCTACGTGCAATGGATCGCCTTCAGCCAGTGGCAGGCGGTCAAGGCCTACGCGACAACGAGGCAGGTTTACCTCATGGGCGACATCCCATTCGGCGTGGGCCGCTGCAGCGCGGACGTGTGGGCGAACACCAGCATTTTCGACCTCGATTGGAGCGGCGGCGCACCGCCGGAGCCAACCTTCAAGCAGTACCCCTTCACCGAAAAGTGGGGACAGAACTGGGGCATCCCGCACTATCGCTGGGACGAGTTGCGCCGGCATGACTTCGCGTGGTGGCGCGTGCGCGTCGGGAACATCCAAAAGGTCTTTCACCTCTACCGCATTGACCACGTGCTCGGCTTCTTCCGCATCTACTCGTTCCCCTGGACGCCCGATCGCAACGCAGAGTTTCTGCCGCTGACCGAGGACGAGGCGGCAGCCAAGACGGGTGGGCGGCGACCGGGCTTCAAGCCATTCCCCGACGACACACCCGAGCACCAGGCCGCCAACCAGGCGCAGGGCGAGGAAATCCTGCGCGTCGTGCTGGAAGCTTCCGGCGACACCACGGTCGTGGCAGAGGATCTGGGCGTCGTGCCGGAATACGTGCCTCCCACGCTGCTCAAGCTCGGGGTTCCCGGCTTTCGCATCCCGATGTTCCTCCGCGAACCGGACGGCCGCTACGCCGACCCGAAGCGTTACCCGCGCCTCTCGCTCGCGCAACCGGCCACGCATGATCACACCCCGCTGGCTGCGCAATGGGCGGAGTGCTGGGCAGGCATTGACGCCGGCAAGGATGCGGACGCCAGTCGCCAGGAACTCCGGCATATCATGGAATTTGCCGGCCTCAACGACGCAGAACCGCCGCGCGAGTTCAGCGACCGTCTGCAGGAAGCGTTCACCCGCGCGGTGATGGAATCAAACTCGTGGCTGGTCGTGTTCCAGATCACCGACGTGTTCGGTCAGGCAGAGCGATTCAACACTCCCGGCTCAACGTCCCCGGCAAACTGGTCGCATCGCCTGCCGCAAACCGTGAAGCAACTCGACGAGGATCCCGCCCTCTTGGCCAGGGCGCAGATGTTCACGCGACTGGCAGAAGAAAGCGGGCGAGGGTTGCAGGACGAACCGCTGCGAGCGTGAGGCGAGGAGCGTTCGGGCCGAGCTCAACGTTGGGTCGGCTTCGGTTCGAGTCTCGGTCGCTTCGCTGTCGGATGCAGTTTGCCGAACTTGTCGTTGATGACCGCCGCCAGTGCCGCCAGCCGCTGGTTGAACACGGCTTCCGTCACCAGGACATTGCTTTCCGCTTTCACCTCGGCGTCGGCTTTGAAGTTAAAGCTGTGGGCGAAGTTGTTCCGCACGATGTTCCCGTGTGCCTGCTTCGACTTCTGCCCCAGCATCACCCACGGCTGGAGCTTGGGATCACGGCTGAAGCAGACGTTGTCCTGAATCGTGCAGCCCTGCGCATCGTATAGCGAGACGCCGTGATAGTGGCTGACGCCGATGACGTTCTGCTCGACCGTGAAGTTGACCAACGGCCCGTCGAAACAGCCGAGGCCTTGAAGTCCATTCGGGAAGGGTAGTCCCTCGGTTTCGCGGGCGAGGATGATGTTGCCGCGCAGGGTCAGGTTGCGCACCGTGCCCCGACCGGCGCCAAAGAGGAAGACTTGGATGCCATCATCGTGGTTCGCATCGCCGTCCCGGGCCCCGACGAACACGTTTTTGATGACATTGTGTTGGACAATCTGCCCGTCGCACGTGGCGCGGATGCCATCAGCGGAGAAGTTGGCAACGACGTTGCCTTCGGCGATGCAATCGGGCGCACAGAGGTTGATGCCGAAGCGCGTGTTGAGGAGATAATTGTTGCGTGCGATGTGTCCCTTGCCCCGCCGCCCCAGCCAGATGCCGCTCGCCGGCTTGTCAATCCAGTCCTGCGCCGTCCACCGGCTGGTGTCCAGCTCTGAGTAGATGAAGCAGTCCTCGACCACCAGTTCCGCACTTTGCTCACCGCCGCGCTCACCCAGCATGACGAGATTCCTGGTAGGTCGTCCACCCAGCGGAGACGGCGCCAGCGACCGCGAAACCGTCAGGCCCTTTACGCGCCACTTGCTTCCCTCGCCAATCTCGACCCAGCCAACCTGGGGAGTGTGGCCCGGTGCTGCGTCGATGGTGATGAACTGATCATTGTAGCCCTCGGGAATGTGGATGACCCCCTGCCAACCGGAGCAAAGAAGAACGGTGTCGCCGGGCTTGACGGGGGCGTCGGGGTTGGCGGGCGTTCCGTTCGAACCGCGAAACTGCACCCGCTTGGCAGCGAGTACTTCTTCGATCGTCCGCCACGGTCGCGCGGCGCTGCCATCCCCGTCAGGGATGCCCTTCACGGGGTCACAGTAAAAAACGTTCCCGCGGAGCTGGTCGGAAGACTGCGCGTCTGACGTCAGTCCACCGAAGAGCACGCCGGTCAAGGCCAGTGTTTGAAGCGTGGTTGGGGTTTTCATGTTCCTTTCCTTTACTTTAATACGCGCAAGGCGATGTCGCGTTTGAAGGGTGGGATCGTCACCTTCAGCGAGCGACCGTTGGGCGAGGCGGTTTCGCGCTGGATGATCTCCGCCGTGCGCGTGTCCCACCATTCGTTCGTGTAGGTGGCGTCCACGGGAATCTCCTCTGGATCGGATGGGTTCGTGTAGCTGCACCCCAGTTCGACGCTCCACTCGATGCGCTCGTAGGCAGTGGGTTGTGTCGGCGCCGGAGCCACGGCCCGAACCTGCACCGCGGCTTTGGCCTCGGCGAAGGTCAGGGCCATCAGCGCGCAAACCATCATCACACCGAACTTCATGACGTATGAAGTTGGGGTCAGCCTCACCATGTCAAGGAACGGTTGCGTCGTTTCGTTCAGCCACCGACGCTCAAGTCGGGATTCAAATGCAGGGCTTGGTTGGGTTTGACGTTCAATTCTACTGTCCGGCCTCCGTACCGCACCTTGCAGTCACCGTCGCCGGAAACTCGGCGCATGGTTGCGCCGTTCAATCGTCCATCCTTCCATTCGATGTCCAACTCGAACCCGCCGCGCGCCCGCAAGCCTTTGACACTTCCACTGGGCCAGGTCTTGGGCAGTGCGGGAAGGAGTTCAATCTCCCCGCTCTGGCTCTGGAGCAGCATCTCGGCGATGCCGGAGGTGCCGCCGAAGTTGCCGTCTATCTGGAAGGGCGGATGGGCATCAAACATGTTGGGGTACGTCCGCTCCGGGCTGAGCAAAAAGGCCAGGATGCTGTAGGCGTGGTCGCCGTCGTGCAGTCGCGTCCAGAGATTCAACCGCCACGCCGTGGCCCAGCCGGTGGCCTTGTCGCCGCGGATCTCCAGGGATTTCTTGACGGCGGCGGCGAGTTCGGGCGTCTTGCGAAAATCAATCTGCGCGCTTGGATAAAGACCGTAGAGATGCGAGACGTGGCGGTGGTGCAAGTCCACCCCCGGGCCCATGTCCCAATCCTTCAACCACTCCTGCAACTGACCGGCGGAACCGATTTGATTGGGCGCAAGACGCGCGCGGGCCGTCGCAACCTGCGCCGCGAACGGTTGATCCACGCTCAGGACCTTTGTTGCCTGTATGCAGTTGTCGAACAGGTCCCGCAGGATTTGCATATCCATCGTCGGGCCGGCACAGACGCTGGTCTTACCTTCAGGGTGGCCATTCTCCGGCGAGAGAGAGGGACAAGTCACGAGCCATTTGTGCGTCGGCTCCTCGACGAGCGTGTCCAGGAAGAACTCCGCCGAACCCTTCAGCGCCGGATAGATTCGCCGCAAAAAGTCCTTGTCCCCGGTGAACAGGTAGTGTTCCCACAGTGTTTGACACAACCACGCACCTCCCAAGGGCCAGATGCCGTAGAACGAACCGTCAATCGGGGCCGCCGCGCGCCACAGGTCGGTGTTGTGATGCACGACCCAACCACGCGCGCCATACATGGTCTTGGCAGTACGAGCTCCGGTCTGCGTCAGGTCTTGGACCATCGCCGTCAGCGGCTCCACACACTCGCCGAGCGCGCACGTTTCGGCGGGCCAGTAATTCATCTCGGTGTTGATGTTGATGGTGTACTTGCTGCCCCAGGGCGGATTCATCGAATCGTTCCAGATACCCTGCAAGTTTGCCGGCTGCGAACCGGGCCGCGAACTGGAGATCAACAGGTAGCGACCGAATTGAAAATAGAGCGCCGCCAGTTGTGGATCGTTGCCCTCGGCGAACTTGGCGATACGTTCATTGGTTGGCAGTTGCATCGCGGCGCTTTCGCCCAAGTCCAAAGCTACGCGGCGGAACAATTGCTGGTGTTCCTTCACGTGGGCGGACAGCAGTCGATCGAAGTTCTTCTTGCTGGCGGCGGCAAGCTGCTTCTTCACGATCGCTTCCGGATCCCCACTCACGTCCTGGAAGCTCTTGTAGCTGGTTGCGGCGGCCATCAGTAGCGTCGCTGAATCGGCCCCACTGACGGAAACCGAGTTTGTGCCAACGGTCATTCTGCCGCCTTGCACCAGCAGGCGAATTCGGGCTTGGAATTTCAGCGCGGCCCGGATGCCGCCGGCGCTGCCGTTGACGCCCGACATGACCAATGTATCGGCGCCTTCGGTCGTGATGGTCGCGCGCTGCGGCGTCTTCAAGCTCGCGACAAAACCAATTTGCTTGGGTTTGTCGGCCGTCAGGCGGACCACAATCACCTGGTCCACCGGACTGGAGAACACTTCACGTTGGAAGCGAACTCCGTTGACGGTGTAGCTGACGTTGGCAACGGCGGTATCCAGGTTCAGATCGCGGCGATAGCCTTCCGCCTCCCCAACCGACGAGAAGTCCAGGAACACATCGCCCACCGTCTGATAGGGCATCTGCCCGAGCGGCCGGGCCATCACGGAGCGATCAATCAACCGTGCCGCGTCGTCATACTTGCCGTCGAAGATGGATTTCCGAACTTCGGGTAGGGCGGCGAGAGCGTTGGTGTTGTCCGGCGTGTACGGGCCGCCGGCCCAGAGCGTGTCCTCATTGAGTTGCAGGTGCTCACGTTCGACGCCCCCAAACACCATCGCGCCGAGCCGACCATTGCCGACGGGCAGGGCTTCGGTCCATTGCTTCGCTGGGGCGCGATACCACAAGCTCAAGGCTTCGGTTGAGGAAGCGGCTGGACGAGCCGGATTCTGCGCCAGCCCGGCCAGGGCGGGAAAAAGCGCCGCCAGCAAAGACACACTGGTTTTGAGTTTCATGTCGGTTTTGATCTGCTGTGGTTCTATGGAGCTGCGTCAGTCGCGCGGTCACGATCATTTCGCCAGCGCATCGGCGGCGGCTTGCTGGAAGGCGCGACGGACCTCACTCGAGTCGCTGTTCGGGAAATCGGCCCGTTGCACCATGAGCACGTAGGCCACGCCGCGCACGGGATCCATCCAGGCTTGCGTGCCCCAGGCGCCACCGTGGCCAAACGTGCCGGGCGAAAGCGTCGCAGCGACGCCAGGATGCGGAGCGCGCAGGACACACGTGCCGATGCCCCACCCGTAATTGGCACCACGATTACCGAACTGCGCCGACTGGAAAAAGCCGGTCGGCAGATCGCCGGTCTGAACCGTCGTCATGAGTTTCATCGCCTCGGGACTCAGATAGCGTTTGCCGCCGAGAGTGCCTCCGGCCAGCAGCATTTGGCAGAAGCGGGCGTAGTCCGGCCCGGTGGAAAAGAGTCCGCCGTTGCCCAATGGCGGACGGCCTTCGACGCCAAATCCACTCCACAGAGGCGTGGCTTCAAGCGCACCGGTGCTCTTGTTCTTTCTATACCCGATGACGAGGTGGGCGTCCGAAATTCGGGTGGGGTAGAAGGTGGTGTGTGTCATCCCGAGTGGATCGAAGATGCGTTCCTGCACGAAGGCGTCGAAGGATTTGCCGCTGACGATTTCTATGATGCGCGCGCCGGTGTTGATTCCGGACTGGCAGTAACTCCATTTCGAGCCCGGCTCAAATTGCATTGGCGACGCCAGAAACACCGGGACAAGATCGGCCAGCGTGTGTGCCTGAGCAACGGCTTCGCGGTCGCCTTCGCCCAAGCCCGAGGTGTGCGTCATCAACTGCGCGATGGTGAGGTTGGCCGGTTGGCCGGACGGTGACTTTAGGTTCGCGAACTCGGGAATGTGCTTCGCGACCGGATCGCTGACCCGGAGCTTGCCTTCATCCTGAAGCATGAGCAATGCGACGGCGGTGACCGGCTTCGTCATTGAGGCAATCCAGAACATCGTGTCCGGCTGCATCGGTTCGCTTTTCGCGATGTCGGCCAGGCCGGTCGCTTCGCAGTGGAGAATCTTGTCTTTGGTGGCAACGACGGTGACCGCGCCAGAAAGCTCACGGGTCTCGACGGCTTTCTGCATGACTGGACCGACGCCGGCGAGTTTCGGCGCGGCACAGGAAGCAAGTAATGGCATGAGCAACATGATGGAACAACGTTGAAGGGTGGTGTTCATGGTTTGTCTCGGTCTTTTGCGTTTGCGGTCTCCCGCTTCAGGGATTGGATTTCGTCGAACAACTTGAGGAAACACCGGGCGGCAGTCTGCTCACCGCGCTTGTAGTTCTTGTCTTTCAAGTGACCCTCCAAATCTCGCAGGAACGAACCGGCGTCGGACCAAACCGTTTGCACGATGCCCTGGAAACGCTCCTTCATCGCTCGCGTGGCATGCTCGCGGAAGTGGAGCATGTCCTGCAATTGTTGATGAGTAACCTCGGGCTTCTTCCACGGGCAAATGGCCACGCTGAGACCCTTCATGGCGAAATACGCCGGTGTCGGCGGCGCATTGTTGTAATGCCAATCGCAGATGAACACGTCCTTCGGAATGAGGTCCACCGCGCGCGCCGTGTCGTTCATGCTGGCTTCCCATTCGCCCAGGCCGGTCAACTTGCCGTCCAGCAAGCGGTCGCCCCAAATCCAGAGCTGACGTTGTTTGGTCTGGAGATGATCCCGGATCAGCTTGACCTCGCCGGCGAACAGCTCCGCCTTGTCCTTACCGCTGCACCGGGGACACTTCGCCTCACCGATGTAGAAGACTTCGTCCATGCCGGCATGGAAGGCGTCTGCCTCAAACGCATCGCAAAGCTCGTCCACCAACGCGAACACGACCTCATGCACCTTGGGGTGGAGCGGACAATAGCTCCGGCAGTACAGCCCGTCCGGATTCGGCCACGAGTATTTCTCTGGCGTCTTGACCCAGGGCGTCTCGTCGAACTCCGGATACACCTGGAGCAATTTGCCGATGGAGCGCTGCCAGGATTGGTGGCCCAACAGGTTGAGCTGCGGGAGCAGGCGGATTTGGTTCGTGCGGCACACTGAGACGAGCTTTTTCACGTCGGCCTGCGAGAGCCCGGAGCCGCTGCCCAGCTCGGGGTGGTTCGTGTATTGGTAATTGAAATCCACCCGCAGAACCAACGTGTTCACCGAGCGCGGCGCGAGTTCGACAGCGATGAAGCGGACAAAGGCATCCACTTGAGATGGATTGGGCGCTTGGATGCACAGCCCGCGAACGGGGAGCAGCTCGTCAAGCTGAGCTTGGGCGTGAAGGTTCTCGTGAATCGCCAGCAGGCAGATTCCCGCGAGGGCTGAGATTGCGAGTCGTCGTTTCATCGGATGGCCTCGTGGACTTTCACAGCTCGGGATTCAGGCACAGCGCCAGCGGCTCGCTGGTGGCCGAGCTTGCGCCAATGCCGGCGTGAAGAGGGCAGGACATGCATCTGGTCGCCAGTGTGGCGGAAACGGCGGGTAATTCAAGGCCGGCAAAGCGGTTCGCATGCAGATCGAACGCCCGTGTTCTCTGTCCGGGAAGGCATGGACAAGGGAATTGAGGACAAAGGAATCAGCAACTCGGGTTTCATTTCCCCCAATTCCCCTGTATGCAATTCCTCTGTGTCGGCAATGAGGAACACACCACGTCGGTGTTCAAGGAACGCTTCAAGACGGTCTGCGGTGTGGTGAAGGCGCGGCATCCCGAAATCACGGTCAAGGCCGACAACACCTTCGCCAATCCTCAACCCATCATCCCCCAGAACTCGGGGATTCAGTTCAGACGCTTGTGCTTCCCCGCCCCCAGCCGGTCAATGTCCTCCTTCGCCCGCCCGCTCAGCCAGATTTCCGCGGCCTGGACGGCTCCGACCACGCGGGCGGCGAAGTTCACCGTGCCGCCGAACACATCGCCTGCCTCGGACTTCGTAGCAGCGGACGTGAGTCCGCTCCATCTGATGGCTCGCGCGCAGTTTGAGCCGACTCACGTCGGCTGCTACAAGTGGATGCCGGCCCGGATTTGCACCTGCGGGTGGCCGGTGTTCCCCTGCAACGCCCGCACGTAGTCCAGCGCGGCGCCGGCGCACTTGAACGCCGCCATAAAGCTGTCGCCAATGGTCTTGATCTCCCGGCCTTGGAACTGCCCGATTAGCCGCCGGCTCTGGGCAAAGTGCGCCCGCCGCACTTCGTTCATCGCCCCGCTGTTGGTCGCCACAAAGGAACGCAAAGAACGCGAAAGGAGAGTGGTGTTCGAGCAATCCTTCATCTCCCTGCTGGATGAAGCCGGAAAGCCGGGCGCGGTCAAGGCAGTTGGTTCTCTTGTGTTCTCTGGGTTCTCTTGCGGCAATCCTCATGATCAGAACTGAATCCGTTCCTTCGGCCCGGCCAGCGACACCGTCCCGCTCTGAAATCTGCAATCTGCCATCTCAAATCAAGCGAAGCGTGAGGTGGGCCAAAACGGACTCCTCGAAGTGAAACCGCGTCTCCGCGCTAGAATGTTCATCCGGGAAGAAGAGAATCAAGCGGCCCCTCCCCTCCGCGAACTCATGCACGAACAACCCGCACTTGCCGCCCGCCCTGGCGGTGAACACCGCCGCGTTGCGCCACATCTCCGCCCGACCGGTGGTGAACAATCCGCTGTGACCCAGCCGCACCGCCAGCGTCGAGTAAAGGCTCTGGACCGGTCCGTCGAAGGTGATCGCCACCGCCTTGCCTTTCGGTTCGGGCGCGTCCTCGTAATCGCGGTTGAACTGCGACGGAAAGACCAGGTAGCGCCCGTCATCCGCGTTCTCCCGCAATGCCAGGTCATGCCGGACCAGTTCCTCCACCGTCGCGTGCAGCAGCAACTGCTACTGGCCAAGGATCGTGGGTGTGCTCATCCAACAAGACTCAAGTTCTCACGAGCCTCTCACTAAACTGCGAACAAGGCGACATCACGAACCAACACCTTCAGCAGCACAAGATGTTGTTCTTTGGAATTCGATCGGGATCGCGACTGAGAAGCAAGCCCCTTTGAGTGTCTCGTACGCGATCTTGCCGCCGAGTTGACGAACCGCTTCCTGCACAAGATGCAGACCCAAACCACGACCTGATCCTTTTGTTGAAAAGCCTTGCTGGAAGAGTTGCGGCAGATTGGCAAGTGAAACACCCGGTCCATCGTCTCGAACAACAATGCTAAGCTGTCCTGTGCTCCGAAGTTGCGCTATATCCACCAAGATGCGGCCTTTTCCAGACACGGCGCTTATTGCGTTATCCAAGAGTTCACAGGTCACGAGGGCCAAAATCGTCTCAGCGCTGCAACCTCCAATCGCTTCGTCAACCGAGGACTCCATCCGCAAATGGACCTTGAGTCCACGGTGCTGCTTCTTCAAGTCGATGACGTACTGGCGCATAAACGACGGAAACGCTGATACCGCGGCGTTCGCTGTGACCCAAGCCAAACGGTCCAAGCATTCCAATTGCACGCGAACCGCTTCAGCCTTCTCCTCCACCTCAGTTCCAGCACCAACTGATTTAATGAAGTCAGCCACGATGTGCTTGAGCTTGTGGCGGAGAAGAGAATGCGCGATGTGACCTTTGTTCTTGGCATGCCCCAATACGGAGTGCACGGAGTCAGAGATGCTCTGGACCTTCTGAAGCAGCACACCCCGGTTCTGGCAAACGAGATTCAGACTCCGAAAAAGGCGAGGGATTCGTCCATTCAGAGCCACCTCCAGCGTTTCTAGGAGGACTTCGGGAAGAAAAGGTTTCGGATGGAAACGAAACCCTCCAGCTTCGTAAAAACGAGCAATCTCCACTGCATCGGGGGAGTAGCCCGACATAGCGATGAGAATGACCCCCGGGTCATCTGAAAGCAGACGCTTAGCCAATACCAACCCGCTAATCGCTCGTGGCATCACAATATCAGTGATCACTGCAGCGTACGAACCGGGCTCAAACATCTCCAAAGCGCTTACTCCGTCATTGGCCGATATGACTTCGAGATTTGGATACCGACTGTGAATTATCACCTCCAGCATTTCCAGCAGCCATGCTTCGTCATCAACAATCAAGATTCGCCGGCGCGTACCAAGGTCCGCTAGTGGGTATTGTCCCTGTGGAGGACCATATATGTAGTCGGCAAAAGCCTGCTGGAGTTCCCCACTCCTAATCGGGCTATTTGAGCCCCCAATCAAAATCTTCTCGTCAGAGGCGAATGCCAAGCTGCGAACTCGGTCCTCATGTCCCGTGAGCTTGCATTCCGGCGTGTAGAGCGGCTCCTTCCACTCCGGTGGCTTTGCTGACTGGGCCAGTTTTTTCGATATGTCTTCTCCCGGTGGGGGCGGCAGTTGAATTACTTCTGCCGACTTCGGCTGGAAGGCAGCGAGGAGTTCCCAAAACGCCTCTTCCGCTTCCCCCTGGTAATCCACGTATTTGTAGCGCCGCAGCGTGTCCGGGAGTTTGCAGTCGGCCAACAGGAGTGGGATGAAGCGGCGACCGGCGTTGGCCGGATCGCGAAACAGCACGGTGCTGCGCTCCAGCCCCACCCAGTCCGAGCCCAGCGCCGCTGGCGACAGGCAGAGCACCAGCGTGCGCGATGCCTCCAGCCCGCGCTCGATGGCCAAGTAAATGTCGTCCCCCGGCTGGATGATCCACTCATCGAACCAGACCCGCAGATGAGCCGCGCGCAAGCGCTCCGCCAGCCGCCGCACCCGCGGCTTGTCCGCCGAGTTGTGGCTCACGAAAACGTCGTATTGGAATTCCGTTGGCATGGTTTCCTCCTTGGTTCATGCATCAAACCGATCCTTCGGTTTCAATGGGCAGGCGACGCAGGCGAGCACGGCGTTCGTCAATCACCAGCAGAGCGCCTGTTTCCAGAGCTGGTGTCGCCGTCTGCAGCAGCGTGCAAACGCGGGCTTGTTGCACCGTGTCCAATTCGTTGCGCAGCCGCAGCAGCACCACGCTGGGAGCACCCGCCTGCGTGTGGAAGAGGATTTCAGCGAAATCGAGGTCCTGAGTCAGGAGCAGCCACCCATGCTGCCGCGCCCAGTTGAAAAGTTCGGTGTCGGCTGCCGAGGGAGAGCCCATCGTGCTCCAGTGGCAGGCTTGCCAACCCGCCTGCTCCAAGACCTTCAGCCACTCCGGGCTGAGGTTCATGTCCACCAGAATCTTCACACCGGGACCGGCGCGAGTTCCTCGTCTTCCACGCGCACGGAGGCGTAGAGCAGGCAAGCGTCAATATCGGCGGGTTCGAGATACGGATAGGCGGTCAGGATACGCTCGGGGGTGTGGCGGGCGGCCAGCAAGCGCAGGACGTTGGCCACCGTGACGCGCAGGCCACGGATGCAGGGCTTGCCGGACATCACCAGCGGATTCACCGTGATTCGTTCAAGCGCTTTCATGGCGAAGTGATAGCACAACCGCGCGCCGTTTGGCGAGTGCCCAGTTGACTGAGGAAGCGAAAAAGCCGCGTGCAGTCGGCCAGCAGGAACGAGATGCGGCTTTGACCAGCGTTGGGAGTCGCGTGGTGAGAAGTTCGAGGGACGTAATCGAATTGGGTCGGCGCAGCCGTTCCGCCAGCCGCCGCACCCGCGGCTTGTCCGCCGAGTTGTGGCTCAGGAAAACGTCGTATTGGGAGTCCATGCTCAAGCTCGTCAGGGCGTTCCTGATTCCGCCACCCAGATGGCGCGGATTGCTTCTTCATCGCCGTATCCCTCCGGGACGGCGGCGCTGGGCTTGTTCGCGTAGTACCAGCGCTTGCGATCCAGCGGCGACACGAGCGTGCGGCTGCCGGGCATTTGGAGAAAACCATTGGTGTCGGTTTGCCGCACCCAATTCCAAGCGTAGCTCAGCCAATTGCTGCGGTATTGCTGACTTTGGTGCGCGAACCAGGTGATCTCGTCGTAGCCCCAAATCCAGATACTGCCCGCCTTTGCTTGGCCCGGCTGCTTGCTTACGCCCCAGTTATCAATCTCCACCAGGTAGGGCAGTTGGTCGCACTTCCAGCCGCTGACCGTCGTTCCGCCCTTGCTGCGGCCATAGATGCCATCGGAGAATCCCACCTTCAGGATCGCCTCTTGCGGCTTGTCGGGCGTCTCCATGATTCGCAACGGGAAGGAATGGAAATCCATGAGCATTTGCCCGTCGCGCACGAGACCGCCGCTCGGCACATGCGAATCCAGCAACACCATGTGCCGGCGCGCGTGCTGGGCGGCGTAGGAACGGATCAGCACCAACACCTGCGAATAGTGGTCGAGACCCTTGTCGTTGTGATTCATCAGCTCGGTCTGTCCGAGGTGGATTGCTTCGCAGCCCACGTCAATGAAAGACGCCCCGAGGAAGTAGAAATAGAGTTTGGTTTCCGGCCGGCCCACGTCGGGCACGGATTGGCCTGCCCGCCAGTGATCTTTGAATCTGCCGTCCAGATAGAGCATGTCGGCGTAGCGGAAGTTGCGTTTCTCCGCTGGCAAACCGAGTGCGGCAAAAGCCCAATCCGGCACGGGCACCTGCCCCACCTGCGTCGTCACAATCTCGAAGATGCAAGCTTGAAGGATCATGTCCGGGTCGGCGGCGTGGGCTTTGGGCGTTTGTTGCTTCGCACGTTCCAGGTTGTTCAGCAGATTCGCCTCACCGCCCCACAGGCAAAGGCTGCGCCCGATGAACTTCGCGCCGATGCATTTCAACATCCGGATATTGTCGTCGAGATCACCCCTGCCATTGAACATGCCCTCCATCGTGATTGCGCGTGACAGGTAGTTCTCCAACGTCCCGCGGGAGATGGTTCGGTCAAAGTGATACTCGTTGGCGTTTTCAGAAGGTGGCGCGTCGGTTGCGGCAGGAGCAGTTCGCATGAACAGACTGCTTGCCGCGATGCCAAGGGTAGCTAAACCGCGTAGCCAAGGTGTTGTGCGGATCCAGGAAGTATTCATGTCAGCGCGTCGGGGAACGAACGTGGCAGAACCCCGTCGCATTGCCGAGCTGAATCTGCCGACGACAGGTGAGGTGTTGAAAGAC
>CAYJNU010000039.1:0-29700 GCA_964371005.1 uncultured Verrucomicrobiota bacterium
ATCTTGCCTTCGGTGGCACGCTCCAGGTCGTGGTCACGGGCACCAACCTGCTGGCCATCAACGACACGTTCAACCTGTTCGATTGGGGCACTCGCAGTGGTTCGTTCACGGCCACCAATCTGCCGGCGAACTACTCGTGGGATCTCAGCCAGTTGGCCGTGGACGGCACGATCCGCGTCACCGGCGTCTTCGTCGCGCCCAAGGTGCAACCGCCGGTTTACTCCGAGGGCAACCTGATCGTAACCGGTGTCGAAGGTGCGCCGGGCGGCAGCTACACCTGGTTGACCTCGACCAACGTCACCGCACCCGCCGGAGAATGGACTCCCGTTCTCACCGGCACGCTCGATGCCAATGGTGCGTGCTCCAACGCCATCCCGGTCTCGGCCTCTGAGGCCGTGCGGTTCTTCCGGCTGCGGACGCCGTGATTCAGTGATGGTTCGAAATGGCGGTTCAGGGCGTCCCCTCGGGGACGCCCTTTTCGCCGCGCGGATGCCGCCTTCGTTCTGGTCGACGTGATGAGCCACGCCGGCTGACCCGGTGGATCCTGGGACCTGTTGCCGGGAGCCCGAGCAGAACTGGCGGCCAAGCGCCAAGCTCAAAGGGCCAGCAGCAGCCGCTTGATTTCTTTGAGCCGAGCCTTCGCGTCCTTCTTGGTCAGGCGTGGGAATTTGCCGCCCAACTGGAGAAGTCCACCCAGGCGCGTCAGCTTCAGCTTGTCCTCCTCAACCTCGATTCGGGTAACCGACTTCTCGCTGGCGAGGACTTTCAATTCCGCGACGGCGAGTAGCAACTCCACCGCCTGCGGCAGCGGACCAAAGCGGTCGCGCATTTCTTTCTGCAACGCGTCCAATGCCGGCTTGTCCGTCGCTTGGGCCAGCTTGCGGTAAGTCTCGATGCGGTGCTGCGGTTCGGGAATGTAAGCGTGTGGCAAAGAGGCGCGTCTCCAGTCCGTAGTCCGTAGCTTCTGGTCGGCAGCACTCCGCGTTTGAACACCCTCGCCCTCGCGGTCGCTGCCACCGATGCCTGACGACCGAGGACTGACTGCTTGCTCCGCCCCGAAGGACATGAAATCCAGCCGCACGCTCACCTCGACCCGCGGTTTCACCTTCTCGCCTTTCAGCGCGCCGACGCTTTGCTTCAGCAACTGGCAGTACAGATCAAAGCCGACGGCGGTGATGTGCCCGCTCTGTTCCGAGCCGAGCAGATTGCCCGCGCCGCGGATTTCCAGATCACGCATGGCAATCTTGAAGCCGCTGCCGAGCGTCGAGTATTGCTTCATGGCGCTGATGCGCTTGCGGACATCGGTCAGCAGGCGCGCATGGCGCGGCAACAGCAGGTAGGCGTACGCCTGGTGCTTGTAGCGTCCGACGCGACCGCGCAATTGGTAGAGATCGCTCAGGCCGAAGCGGTCGGCCCGGTCAATGATGATCGTGTTGGCGTTTGGGATATCGAGCCCGCTCTCGATGATTGTCGTGGAGAGCAACACGTCCGCCTCACCGTTCACGAACTGAGTCATGACGGCTTCCAGATCGTCGGCATGCATTTGGCCGTGGCCCACAACAATCCGGGCGTTCGGCAGGAGGCTCTCCAGCTTGGAGCGCATCGTTTCGATGGTCATGACGCGGTTGTGCAGGAAGAACACCTGGCCGCCGCGGTTCAGCTCACGCTGGATGGCGTCCCGGATCAACCGTTCGTCGTACTGCGTGACGATGGTCTCGACAGGGAGCCGGTCATGCGGCGGCGTCTGGATGGTGCTCATGTCGCGCGCGCCGGTGAGCGCGAGGTAGAGCGTGCGCGGGATCGGCGTGGCGCTGAGGGTGAGCACGTCCACCAGCGTGCGGAGGCGCTTGAATTGTTCCTTGTGCAACACCCCGAAGCGTTGCTCTTCGTCAATCACCACCAGCCCGAGGTCCTTGAACACGATGTCACTTTGGATCAATCGATGCGTGCCGATGACGATGTCCACCGAGCCAGCGGCCAGGTCGCTCACCACGCGCTGCTGGGCACGACGCGTTCGGAAACGGGAAAGGAGCTCAATGCGAATCGGATAATCCGCCATGCGCTCGCGGAAGGTGTTGAAGTGTTGCTGGGCCAGCACGGTGGTCGGCACGAGCACGGCGACCTGCCGCCCGTCCATCACCGCTTTAAACGCGGCCCGGATGGCGACCTCGGTTTTGCCGAAGCCGACGTCGCCACAGATCAGCCGGTCCATCGGTTTGGGCCGTTCCATGTCGGACTTCGTCTCGCCGATGGCTTTGACCTGGTCGGGCGTCTCCTCGAAGATGAAGGCGCTCTCAAACTCGCGTTGCCAGGTGGCGTCGGGTTTGAAGGCATGGCCTGGTTGCGAGGCGCGCGCCGCCTGGATCTGTAGCAGTTCGGCCGCGACGTCACGCACGGCGCACTCGGCTTGTTCCTTGGCCTTTGCCCAGCGTGTGCCCCCAAGCGTGTTGAGCGGTGGGCGCGCCTTTCCCGCGCCGACGTACTTGCTGATGAGATGCGCCTCGCTGACGGGTACGTAGAGCTTGGGCGGTTCGTTGCCGGAATCGCTCGGCGCGTATTCGATCGCGAGGCATTCGATCTCGGACTTTGGAGTTCCGCTTCCAGGTGTCTCCCGACCAACCGTCGCCGGAAGAGATTTGAGTCCGAGATATCGCCCGATGCCATGCTGTAAATGCACCACCAGATCGCCTTCCTCCAGGTCCGCGAAGTCAATCTCCAGAGCGGATCGCATGGCCGCGGCATGGGGCGATTTGAGGCGGCGTGGGCGTTGCACCCGGTAGCGCCCAAAGACCTCCGCATCCGTGACCACGACCAACCTCGCTTCGTCGCACAGAAAACCGCGAGCGAGCGTGCCGAGATGAGTCAGTGGTTGGCAGTCAGGAGTCAGGCGTTGGTTTTCGGCCGGGCTGCCGACTGCCGCCGAGGCGTCCACTTCTGGCAACTGACCACTGGCTACTGACTGACCTCCAAACCCAAGTTCCGCCCAAATCTCATCGAAGCGTTGCCGCTCGCCGTCGTTGTTGCAGAAGACGTGGACGGCGTAATCCTGCCGCAGCCAGCGGTGGAGCTGGTTGAAGAACTCGCGCCGTTGAGCCTCGGCGATCGGCGGTTCCGGCACACGCTCGCCCAGCGGGCGGTAGGCGTCGAGGCCGGTGAAGGTTGGTGAGCCGGCTTGGACGCCAGCCGGTTCATCCACACTCTCGGAGACGGCGTTCACCAAAAGGTCCTCCGCGCTTTCCTTCGTTGGGGCGATCCAGGACTCACCAGCGCCCGAAAGCGCCGCTGAATCGGACGCACTCCAAACGCTTCGCGCAGTGCGGAGAGCTGGTGTTACGCGCGAATCGTCTGGAGTTGGGGCGTTTTCAGCGCCGCCTTCGCTGGCTCCAATCCGCGTCAGGCCGCGTCCATCGAGCTGAGCAAGAAAGTCCTCCCACGTTACGAAAAACGGATCGCCCGCCGGGATCTGTTGCGCGTATTCCTCGGCGTGCGCAACCAGCGTCTCCGGCTCGCAGAGGAGAAAGACCGCCTCCGGCGGCAGATACTCCAACACCGTGGCCAGCGCCGTTCTGGGCACGGTGCCGCCCTCCGCAGGCTGCACTCCGCGTTTGAGCATTCCCAGTTCCCCTGCCGGTGGCAGCGAGGTGCAGGCGATTTCTCCGCGCGACACCTGCGTGAGCGGATCAAATTCGCGCAGGGACTCCAGTTCATCGCCGAAGAACTCCAGCCGCACCGGCCAGGGACTGGTGGGTGGGAACACATCGACGATGCCGCCGCGTAACGCGATCTCGCCCTTTTGCGTGACTTGGGCCTCGGGTTCATAACCCTGCGCTTCGAGCCACTCGACGAGGTCGAGCGGATCGGCGCGGTCGCCGCGGGCCAGCGGACGAATGCGTCGCTGCAACTCATCCGGGGCAAAGGTGCGCTGGAGCAGCGCCGTCACACTGGTGACAATCAGTCCCGCGTTCTGTCCTGCGCGTTCTACGCTGGGCAGCAAGGCGACGAGCGTTTGGAGACGGTCGCTAATCACATCCGCGTGCGGCAGCCGGCCTTCATGTGGCAGGACTTCCCAGGCGGGATAGAACAGCGGGTTGCCGGTTGCAGCTTGAACGTCGCGGACTGGCTCACTGGTGGCGGCAACCTGCAACCAGGTCGTCAAGTCCTGCTGAAAGCTCTCCTGCGTCTTGAGGTTGTCCGTGACCACAACGACGGGGCGGTGGGGGAAGAGCTGCCGCAGAAGGACCGCCAGGAACGGTTGCGCGGCAGCCGCGACGCCGGCACAAGACAACGTGACTCCCACCTCCACTCGCCGGGCAAGGGATTGCCCAGCGGGAGTCTGGGCGACCCGCGCGAACAGGCGGCCTGCCGCGGTGACTTCGTCTTCCTGCGCCAAGCGGTGCAAGCGTCGCAGCAGATGGGTAGCGGGTCAAGCGGGTGAGCACGGCGGCTCCGAACCCGGCCGAAAAGTGGCCTTGGCGCCGCCGCCGCAGGGGCGTATAAGGACTCCAGTCAATCGCGACAAGGAAGCACAAATGAAGACGACGACACTCATCCTCGCCCTCGCGGCGGGCCTCTGCCTCTCAGCCTCGGCACAGAGCCCTTACTCCCAGAACATCGTGGGTTACTACAACAAGCTCCTGCCTGCAGGAGATAACTTGATCGGAAATCAGTTGAGCATCTCCAATAATCTGCTGGCCGACATCTTCGGCTCCGGCGTTCCCGAAGGCTCGACTTTCGCCAAGTGGGACGCAGGTGCGGCCCGCTATCTGCCGGCTTCGGTTTATCAGCCGGCGACTGGGTGGAGCATTGCCTACAGTCTAACCTATGGCGAAGGCGGCTTGTTCCACACCCCGGTCACGTTCACGAATACCTTTGTGGGCGAAGTCTGGCCCGGTTTCAATCCGGAAGGAGCGCCCTTTGCCGCGCCGCTGGTTTCAAGCAATGGCCTGTTCCTGCTTTCCTGCGTCATCCCGCTGGGTAACGCAACATTTGAGCAGACGGTAGGGCGCGAGCCCTGGGAAGGCGAGTGGATGCGGATGCTGGATGCGTCCTCTCAAACCTGGGTCACATCCACATTCCGCGGCGGAGCGTGGGATCACGGCGCGCCAATGCTCGGTTTGGGCGATGCGGCGTTTTTCAGCCTCGGCACGGCCTTCGTGCCAGAACCTGCCACGGGTGGCTTGCTGGGACTCGGATTGCTCTTGCTGACTATGGCCCGCGGGAAACGTCAATAGCTCTTACGTTCTGGCGTAGTGAGGCCTGGGCTCGCGATCTGGCCAGTCGCCTCGCTCGCCAACTCACTCCCATTCAATCGTCCCGGGCGGTTTGCTGGTGAGGTCCAGCACCACACGGTTGAGGCCGCGCACTTCGTTGGTGATGCGCAGAGAAATCTTCTCCAGCAGATCATACGGCAGCTTTACCCAGTCGGCGGTCATGCCATCCTGGGATTCCACGGCGCGGATGACGACGGTCCAATCATACGTGCGTTCGTCGCCTTGCACGCCCACGCTGCGCACGGGGAGCAGCACCGCGAAAGTCTGCCACGTCTTGTAGTAAAGCCCGCTGGCCTTCATCTCCTCCACCACGATGGCGTCGGCGCGGCGAAGGACCTGGAGCTTCGGCGGAGTGACCTCGCCCAGGCAACGCACGGCCAGACCGGGACCGGGGAACGGCTGGCGGTATACGATCTCCTTGGGCAGACCCAGTTCCAAGCCCAGCAGACGGACTTCGTCCTTGAACAGACACCGTAGCGGCTCAACGAGTTGGAACCTCATGTTCTTGGGCAACCCGCCCACGTTGTGGTGGCTCTTGATGAGCGCGGCCGGATTGCCGGCGATCGGCACGGATTCGATGACGTCCGGGTAAAGCGTGCCTTGCGCGAGGAACTTGGCCTTGCCCGCGCGCTTCGTTGCTGCCTGGAATACCTCAATGAACGTGCGCCCGATGATCTTGCGCTTGCGCTCCGGCTCGATGATGCCTTTGAGCCGCTTGAGGAACAGTGGCGAAGCGTCCTCGTATTGCAGCTTGATCTTGAAGTTGCGCCCGAAGACTTCCTGAACGACTTCCGCCTCGCGCGCGCGCAGCACGCCGTTGTTGACGAAGATGCACGTAAGCTGATCGCCAATCGCCTTGTGCAACAGCGCCGCCGCCACGCTCGAATCCACCCCGCCGCTCAAGCCCAGGATGACGCGTTCCTGGCCGACCTGCGCCCGGATTTGGGCGATGGCCTGATCCAGGTAATGACGCATCGTCCAGTCGCGCCCGCAGCCACAGACGCCGTGGACGAAGTTGGACAGGATTTCCTTGCCGCGCGGCGTGTGGGCGACCTCCGGATGAAACTGCAGGCCGAAGAACTTCCGCTTCGGATGTTCGAAGGCGGCATAATCCGAGTTGTCACTCGTAGCCAGCACGATGAAGTCCTTGGGCAGACGGGTGAGCTTGTCGCCATGCGAATTCCAGACCTGAAGCTTCTGTGGCAGCCGTCGGAACAAGGCGCAATCACGGTCGCACACGGTCAGCGCGGCTTTGCCATACTCGCGCTTCTGGCCCTTCTCCACCCGGCCACCCAGAAACTGGGCGAAGAGTTGCACCCCGAAACAGATGCCCAGCATGGGCACCCCGAGTTTGAAGATGGCCTTGTCCGGCAGCGGCGCGTCGGTGGCGTACACGGACGACGGCCCACCGGACAGGATGATGCCGCTGGGCTTAAGCCGGGCGATTTCGGCGGCGGGCGTGTTGTAGCGGAGGATGGTGGAATAGACGTTGCACTCGCGCACGCGCCGGGCGATGACCTGCGTGTATTGCGATCCAAAATCCAAAATGACGATTTGTTCGTTCATGGAAATGCTCAAAGGCGGATGATTCTCCCGCACGCGAGGGTTTTGACGAGAAAAAAGTGGCGCTTCCGAGAAATTGAAATCGCGGGGAATGGTGGAATCGCCGGACGACTCCGGATTGGTGGCGGAAACTTGGTTAAGTTTTGCCCGCCAATGCCGATAACTCGTCAGACAGACACTGGCGACAAGAGAGCGGCCTGGGCATGGCCGTCGGACAAATCTGTCGTAAACACGTCGGGTGGCTGGGACAACCGGTTGCGGTGTCCAGCCGCTCTCCACGAGCGCCTGCCTTTTGCGCATGAACAATCCGAATCGTCTCAGTCAATTGCTGGTGGCCTTGGAAATGGAACTCGGCGGCGCCCGCGCCGGCTCCGACCAGGGCCAGTTTCCCATTCTTGACCTCATCGGCAACCTGCGCGATGAGGCTGGGTCAAGCCCCAGTCACCCCGAATTGCACCAGCTTTGCGCCTCGGCGTGGGAGAAGACGGTCTGCATCGTCGAATCCGGCCAGCCGTTCACCCAGGAACACGTGACCTGGTTGCACGAGTTTTTCGCCCAGGTGGAAAACCTGTGCGGCCGGTCGCCCGCCGCTGCGGCGCCCGTGGTTGCGAAAGCCCAGCCTGCACCCCCGCCCCCGCCTCCGCCGCCCGCTCTGGTCGCCTGCCCCGAGGACCAGCCATTGAATCTGAATCTCGCTGAAGACACCGACCTTCTGCGCGAGTTCATCAACGAATCACGCGAGCACTTGGACAACATCGAGCAGGGCGTGCTGGTGTTGGAGGAGCATCCCGATGACGCAGAGACCCTGAACACGATCTTCCGGGCGTTCCACACGTTCAAAGGCGGCGCGGGTTTCCTGAATCTCATCCCCATTAACCGGCTCGCGCACGCGCTGGAATCGCTGCTCGACCTCGCCCGGCAGGGCAAGCTGGCGATTGACCGGGCGGTGATTGACGTCATCTTGCGCGGTCGCGACGTCCTCAAACAGTTCCTCGACGAGATCGAAGGGCAGATCAACGGCAGCAAACCCGTGATGCCGATTCTGATTCCGACCGAGGCGCTCAAACAGGAGGCCCAGGCCATTGCGGAGGGCACGGTGAACAGTGCGCCCGCCCCGGTGGAGGCCGAGCCGGCTGCGGTTTCCGCTGGCGCAACCGCACCGGTGACCACGGCTTCCCCCGCGGTCGCGGTCCAAAATGAATCTCCCGTCCCTCCGCCGACCGCCCCGGCCCCGAAGCCGGCGGAATCCGCGGCGGCAACGGTCTCTGCCGCCGCCAACGCGGCCAGCGCGATGGTGAAAGTGGATACCGGCAAATTGGATGGTTTACTGGACCTCGTGGGCGAGTTGGTGATTGCCCAGTCCCTGGTGGCGCAAAACCTTCAAGAGATTGCCGGCGTGGGCCAGCAATTCACGCGCAACATGGCTCAGATGGGGCGCATCACGCGCGAGTTGCAGCGGGTCGGGATGTCCCTGCGCATGGTGCCGATTCGCGGCGTCTTCCAGAAGATGGCCCGCGTGGCGCGCGATCTCAGCGTCAAGCAGCAAAAGAAGGTTCAGTTCCTCACGGTGGGCGAAGATACCGAGCTGGACCGTGGCGTGGTGGAGGAATTGAACGACCCGCTGCTGCACATGATTCGCAACTCGATGGATCACGGCATCGAAGCCCCCAACCTACGCGTCGCGCAAGGCAAACCGCCGGTCGGCACGCTGCAGTTGCGCGCGTTTCACCAGGGCGGAAACATCGTGGTGGAAATCCAGGACGACGGCGCCGGTTTGAACCGAGACCGCATCCTGAAGAAGGCCATTGAACGGGGGTTGACCTCCCCGAATGCGACGCTGACCGACGAGGAGGTTTACGCTTTTGTCTTTGCCGCGGGATTCTCGACCGCTGAGAAGATCACGGATCTTTCCGGGCGCGGGGTTGGCTTGGACGTCGTTCGCCGCAACATCGAGCACTTGCGCGGGCGTGTGGATATTTAGTCTACCCCCGGCAAAGGCACGCAGTTCAAGCTTACTCTGCCGCTCACGCTGGCCATTATTGACGGCTTGATCATCAAGGTTGGCGAAGAACGTTTCATCTTGCCCACGCTGTCGGTCTGCGAGTCGTTCCGCCCGCGGCCGGAAATGATCAGCCGGGTGCAGGGTCGCGCGGAGGTGGTCAATGTGCGCGGGCGGCTCATTCCGCTGCTCCGGCTCTACGAATTCCTGGGCATCACGCCGAAAACTACCGATCCCACCGAGTCGCTCGTGGTGGTCGTGCAATCCGGCACGAACCTGCGCTGCCTGCTGGTGGATGCGCTGTTGCATAAGCAGGAGGTCGTCATCAAGAACCTCAACGACATGATGACCCACAAGAACCGCTCGCTCGCCGGGGCGACCATCCTGGGCGACGGACGCGTGGGCCTCATCCTCGACGTCAACAACCTCATTCACCAGGAATCATCGGCCTGCGCCAAGGCGGCGTAGGGGCGATGCTTGTCGCACGGCCATCTGAAACCAGGACTCTCCTGCATCTTATGCCAACTGAAACTCAAGAACCCTCCACCGGGCGGGTCCACCAACTCGCCGGCAAGTACCTGACCTTCGACCTGCATGGCGAATCCTACGGTGTGAACGTCCTGAAGATCCGGGAGATCATCCGGTTGACCAGCGTCACCGCGGTACCGCAGATGCCCGATTACGTGCGCGGGGTGATCAACCTCCGGGGCAAGATCATCCCGGTGATGGATCTACGGCTACGGTTTGGTGTTCCGGAAGCGGCGAGTGCCGAGCACACCTGCATCATGGTGGTGCAGGTGCGGCTAGTCAGCGGTCAGACCACCCAGATGGGCCTCATCGTGGATGGCGTGGAGGAAGTCCTGAACATCGCCGCCAGTGAGATCGAGGAAACGCCGAGTTTCGGTTCTGCCCTTTCGACGGAGTGCATCCTCGGCATGGCCAAGATCAAGGGTAAGGTGAAGACGTTGCTCGACATTGACCGGGTGATGAGCACCGATGCCGTCCTCGCCACTCAGCCCGAAGCCGCAGTCGCCGCCTGAGCCGTAACCACCCAGTCGGGCCCGTAACCTGGTCTCGCGGTTGCGACAGCTCCAAACGCAGGTGGGGCGCCCGTTGGCATTGGCAGTGAGTCCTATTCAGACGTCTCCCTGAACAGTGAGAATTGCCAGAAGCCTGCCGCGGCGATCGTCCTACGCTGCCCTCGCACACTTCAGCGACGCGATGTTCGTCGAGGAGGTGCTGCAAGCCCCATGAAGCGCGGAGCGCCAGCGCGCCAGCGCCGCATCGCCTGCAGGTGATCATGGTCTGAAACTCCCCCCGGCCTGCTGCATGAGCAGCCAACCGAGGGCAGGGAATCCGTCAGCAGGACCTCAGCGAGGCTCACCCGCGGCGGCTGACCTTACTGGTGTGGGTCTGGCGCAGGTTGGTGTCCACCTTGCAGATATGGTTGGTGAGCCAGTGGCCGAGCATGTCTTTGAGTTGGAGGACCAAGCTGGTGGACGCGCCCTCTTTCTCCACCAATTCCGCCAGTCGTTCGTAATCTTTCAGAAACTGGGCGTGCGCGGCCTTATTCTGCCCGCGCATCGGGCAGCGGTGTTGCTGCATGACACCCTCTTCGTGGGCGAAGTGGTCTTTGGCGTATTGTCCGAGGAACTGAACCATCGTGACCAACTCCGCCTTGGCCGTGCCGGCGACGCAGGCCGCATGGAGCGCATTGATCTTGTTGATCAGTTCCTGATGCTGGCAATCAACGGATTCCACGCCCGTTGCCATGCGGCTTTCGTCCCACGTAATGATGCCCTTACCATTGGTGCTTGGGGCCACCGGTTCCATGGGCAACGGATCATGCGCAAGTGATGGAGTAACGGAACGGGCAGGTGCGGACCAATCGGACATGGCCGGCGACGGGGCGGGGGCGGGGCGCAACAGGACTGGCGCCCGCTGGCTGGATTTGCGTTCCCTGGCCTCCCAACCCGGGTGGGCTTTGGCGGCGGGACTCCGGGTGATGATTCCCTCGGAAATGGCGGCGTCCGCCCCGTTCACCAGTCGCAACAACTCATGCACGGCCTCTTTCACGGACTCGGCCTGGGCGTTGAGCTCTTCGGCTGCCGCGGCGCTTTCCTCGGCATTGGCGGCGTTGCTCTGGGTGACCTTGTCCATCTGGCTCACGGCGGTGTTGATTTGGGTAATGCCCAGACTTTGCTCCCGTGATGCACCGGCTACTTCGGAAACCAGTTCATCCACCTGCCGGGCCTTCGCGACGATGTCGTTGAGTGCCGCCGCCACCTTGCCGCTTATCTCCACAGCTTGGGCCGACTTGCTTATGGCTCCTTCAATCTTCTCTGCGGTCTCCTTCGCGGCCGCGGCCGCGCGTTGCGCCAGGCTGCGGACTTCATCAGCCACCACAGCGAATCCCGCACCGGCTTCTCCGGCCCGGGCAGCTTCGACGGCGGCATTCAAGGCGAGGAGGTTGGTTTGGAAGGCGATCTCGTCAATGGTCTTGAGAATCTTGGCGATATCGTCACTGGAGGCCTTGATGGCGTCCATGGCGGCGTTCATGGCCTGCATATCGGCAGCGCCGCGGTCGGCGGCGGCACGGGCGGCTTTGGCGAGCTCGTTGGCGTGCTGGGCGTTGGCAGCGTTGCGCTGCGTCATGCTGGACATCTCTTCAAGGGAGGAACTGGTTTCTTCCAGCGATGCTGCCTGTTCACTGGAGCCTTCGGCGAGTGATTGACTCGCGACGGAAACCTGACCCGACGCTCCGACGGTCTGATCCGCACAGTCTGAGAGGTGATCCGTGATCTGGCGGATGCGACGGCTTACGCCGGCACTCAGGAGCATGCCCAACACCGCCGCGACGATCACGCCGGCGATGACGCCGATGGCGCTGGTAAGCTGGGCGATCCGGCTTTGCGCAAGGACACGTTTCTCGGTTTCCGCACTCCGGTCAGCGGCGTGTTGGTTTATGGCTGTGACGATTCTGTCAATCGCCTCGGTGGGCGGGCGATCCATGCCCTTGACCAACTTGTCCACGAAGGCAGCGCTCTGGGCGTTGGTGGAAACAAAGCCCTTCAACGCCTCGCGGTATTTCACCCCGAGTTCGGCGTGGGTCTGCAATGCCGCGCTCGCTCCATCCGTCGGCATGCCGATTGACGGTAACAGCGCCTTCAGGTCGGCCAGGTTCTTTTGTGCCGCAGTTTCCTCTTGGGTGAAACCCGCGAGATGTTTGTCAAATGCGGCCGAATCGGAGCCCCGCAAGAGGACGTTTTTCCATTCCTGCACCTGGGTCTTGAAAGCCACCTGGGCGCTCCGGGCCAGATCCACAGCCTGGCGGGTCGCGGTAGCGGCAGCGAGCGTCTGGCGCTGGCTCGTCGCCGATTGCTGCAGCTCGCGATAGCCGAACCCGCCGACCAACAGGGTGATCGCGGCAACGGACAGAAAACCGGTAGTGAGTTTGGTGCTGAGGGTCATGGCATGGAGGATCTTTGGGCTGTCCGTTGTTCGCTAGCTTCTGGAAAGGTGAGGGCTGACCGCTGGATCGCAGCCGGGTTCGGGAGGACGGATGGCCTGTCCGGCAGTTTGCGAGGCAGCAGCGGCGACGGAGACTCGTTGCACCGCGATCGCGGCATCAGAGGCGATCACCTTGTCAAGGTCGAGCAGGGCCTTTACCGAGCCTTTGATTTTGGCCATGCCGAGGATGTAGTCGGTGTTGAGTTGGACGCCAAAATCGGGCGTTTCCTCGATCTCAGATTCGGCGATATTGAGCACCTCCTCCACGCCATCCACCACTATGCCCATGGCTGTCCCCTTGCCATCCGGCAGTGTCACCTGTACCACGACGATGCAGGTTTGCTCCGTGTGGCCGGTGTCGGGAAAACCAAAGCGCATGCGCAGGTCGAGCACGGGGATGATCTTCCCGCGCAGGTTGATGACGCCGCGGATGTAGGCAGGCATCTGCGGCACGGCGGTAATGTCCGTCAGGCGGATGATCTCGCGGACTTGGAGTACGCGAATCCCGTAGGATTCACGTTGCAGAGTGAAGGTGAGGTATTTCCCGGCCAGCGTGTTCTGGCCGCAGCGGGCGCGTGGTTGTAACTCGGCGGTCATAGGATCTGTCGTAACATCGGCAGGACGGGCGGGATGCTTGAGAAGAATCTCGCGAGTCCACAGGGTTCTCCCGCCAGTTCAATGATTCCTCGTTCGAGGACTGGGCGACGGCAGCGCACCGAGTTGCGGGATGATGGGGATGGTCCCGTCATCCATACGGAAGGCGATCGTCAGAATTCCTGGAAGTCGCCTTCCATGGGGATCGCGGCGGCAGCAGCCCCCAGGGTGCCGCGTCCGGCCGCTTTACCGTTGCTTGTGGCAGTGGGGCGGTGGCCGTTTCCGTTGGAAGTGGAACGGGCCCGCTTCGCGCCGGAACTGGATTGTGGCAGAGAGTGGGATTCTGCCGAAGAGTCCGCCGGACGAGAGTCCGCCCCGTCCGATTTACCGAGCAACTGCTCCAATTGCCCCACGGCGTGTCGCAACGTATCGGTCTGGGCGAAGAGTTCTTCGGCCGCGCTGGCACTTTCCTCGGCATTCGCGGCGTTGCTTTGGGTGACCTTGTCCATCTGGCTGATGGCGGTGTTCACCTGGGTGATGCCCTGGCTCTGCTCCTTGGACGCGACGGCGATTTCCGCCACCAATTCATCCACCTGCCGGGCCTTGGCTACGATCTCCTGCAAACCGCTGGCCACCTTGCCGCTGATCGCCACACCTCGCTCACTCTTGCTCACCGAGTCGGCGATTTTGTCTGCTGTCTCCCGCGCGGCTTGGGCGCTGCGCTGGGCGAGATTACGCACTTCATCCGCCACGACGGCGAAACCCGCACCCGCTTCGCCCGCCCGCGCGGCTTCGACCGCGGCATTCAAGGCGAGGAGGTTGGTTTGGAAGGCGATCTCGTCAATCGTCTTGAGAATCTTGGCGATGTTGTCGCTGGCGGACTTGATGTCGGCCACGGCGGCGGTCATCTCGCGCATGTCGGCCGCGCCAACGTCGGCGGCGGCGCGGGCCTGGGCGGCCAGTTCTTTGGCGTGCTGGGCGTTGCCGGCGTTGCGCTGCGTCATGCTGGACATTTCCTCAAGCGAGGCGCTGGTCTCTTCGAGTGAAGCCGCCTGTTCGCTCGCGCCCTCCGCCAGCGACTGGCTGGCCGAAGAAACCTGGCCCGCGCTCCCGGTGAGCGTCTCGCTGGCGTCGGAGAGATGCTTTGCCAAGGTTTCAAGGTTGCTGGCGATGCGAACCTTCATCCGCCAGACGGCAATGATCATGAGAAACAGGACCACGCCAACGGTGCCATCGCGCCACAGGAGGCTGCTTTTGGTGCGGCGCTGCTGATCGGCCAGTTCTTTGTCGGCTGCTTTCTGCACCTGATCGCTGAAGGAACGAACCTCTTTGAGCACGGCATCGTACTGCGGGTTGTAGGCGGAAAGAAACTGCTCATAAGCCAACCCGGCGTTGCCCAAGAGGAGTTGGTCTACGACGGTTTTCTGCTGGACGGACAACTGGTCATACGGTTTGAGCATGGATACCCCATCTCCATCGCATTGCTTGATCAACCCGAGGGTTTCTTTCTGGGCCTGCTCCAGTTGCAGCAGGCTTTTTTCGATTTCATCCGGGTCTTTCTGCCGGAGCAAGCTTTGGAGCGCGCTTTGGGTGCCGGAAAGCTTCGCCAGCAAATCATAACTCCGCGTCAAGTCGGAGGTCGCCTGTTTGGTCAGCGCGGCGGACTCGGTGAGCGACTTCTGCAGCGTGAGGTGGTAGGCGATCGAAGCAAAAAGAGTGACGCCGACGGAGACGCCGATCAGCAACAACAGTTGGCGGGGGAGGCTCAGGTTCTGCATAGACTCGGTTGTTTCAGGATGAACAGCTTAAACATCTCGTGGTCCGACAAGCGGCTTCGGGAGCGGCCACGAAGTCCATCCGCTCCCGAAGCTTGCGTGCGAATACCGACGCTCAATTGCTGAGCTTGGCGAGGCTCAGACCGACGACGAGCGAGCCGATGGGCTTGCCGCCATCCAGCACGGGCACGGCCACCTGGACCTGCTGGAGACCGGTGGACTCGTCCACTTCGACGTCGCCCTGCCAGGTTTTGCCGGCCATCGGGTCGTCATGCTTGGCTTTGCCTTTGTGACACCAACTCGAAGGCTTGGCAAGAAACGCCACCTTGTTGCCATCCGCCCCGGACAGAAATGCCTCGGAAACGGCCTCCGTCTTCTTGCCCTTGAGGAATGTGCCCGCCTCGTTCTTTGAGAAGCCGCGCACGAACGGATCGAGGATGGGCAGCGTCTTCCACTTGTCCTGGGTCATGGCGGCGGAATCCGCGGGCGGGGAGGTGTTGTGCGCCTTCACGGCGTTGACGACCACGGGATCGGCAGCCCAGGTTTGGACTTGCTTGGTCATGGCGTCCACTTTGGCCTGAAGGGGCGCATCCAGCGCGGCCATGGTCGAAACGCCGGCCAACGTGAGAGACGCGACGAGGAGCGGGAACAGGAGTTTTGATTTCATGTGATTTGTCGGATTCTGGTTGAAGGTTGAGGATTAAAACGCGACCTGGAGACGGGCGAGGAAACGGCTCTCCCAATCCTTGCCCTCGATCTGCCCATAAAGGTAGTTGGCCATGAGTTTCAGGTTATCGCCTTTGAGATACCAGTTCAGGCCGGCGACCAGGACGTCGGCGTCAGCCTTGCCATTAACCATGTTGTCGTCTGTGGTGGAAGACTCCCAACGGAGGACAGCGGTGAGCTTCTTGGGCAGGATGTCGTAGGTCGCGGTGAGGCAATAACCGTATGAGGTGAAGTCGTCGTCAACCGTCGTGGCGGTCCAGTTGCCATTGTCGGGCTGGTAATTCATGAGGAGGTATTCCCCCTGAAGGCCGACCGGGCCGAAGGCGAACTGGCTGTCCACGCCGACGCCCGCCCGCTTGCCGGCGAACAGGTTGTCCTTCTTGCCGGCACCGGACTGGAAGCCGAAATTCTTGATGGAAGCGCTCGTGTCTTCCGACACGAGACCGTTCACTCCGAGGGCCCACGTCACGTCTTGTTGGCCCACCTTGGTTTTGACCGGAATGCCTTCGATGCGGGCCGTGCCCATGAAATCGTTGCCGTCGTTGAAGCCGTTGTTGACGTTGTTGCCGTTGAAGATGCCGGCGGCATAGGACAGCCGCTTCTCCAGCACGCTGCCCGTGATGCTGGCGCCGATCTGGCGGCTCGCGGTCAGGCGGTCGTTCAGGTAGGAGCGCTCGATGGTGAGCGTTGCGGTGTCGGCCATGAGTTGCTCATAGCCAAAGTGGGTCTTGTATTGTCCCGCCTTGACGTTGAACGCCTCGTAGCGGTTCCAGTTGATGTAACCGTCCGTAAGCGCCCCACCCATGTCGCTGCCGGTGCCGGCAAACTCGCTCTGGAACATGAAATCGAAGTTCTCAGCGAACTTGCCAAACACGTTGACGCGTGCCCGGCGCACTTGGAACGTGTCGTTCTGCTTGGTCCCCGTGAACTGCGGGCTGGGCGTGTTTCCCGCCCCAAACTGAGTCTGGATATAGCCGCCGATCCCAACGGAGCCCGCCTTGCCCTTGTCTTCCACCAGATTCAACGATTTCTTGCCGTCCCAGCCGAGCTGCTTCTTGAGTTCGGTGTTTTCCTTCACCACCTGGTCGAGCTGCGTTTCCAGTTTCTTCAGGCGCTCTTCGACGCCAGGACTGTCTGCCGCCGGTGTCGGCCACGCGTAGAGGAGACCGGCAACAAGCAGGACGCTACGGATTTGGAGTTTCATGATTTGTAACGATTTGTGTTCGGTTCTGTTGGGGGGTTGTGGATTTGCCCACATGGGAGGGGGGGATGGGTTCAACGAACAAGACGGCTGCCACTCTGGATTCCCGAGGTGGTCTGCCAGCCGTGCGGACGCCGCTGGCAGCGCATTCGTTTGGGCCGCTGGCCAGCATTCTCTGCTATTCGTTGCTTCATTCCGTTTTCTACTTGCTGCCGCTTGTGGCAGACGAGCCAGGCGGCCCACTGAGATCGCCAGCCCTCATCGTCAGATCCAACGGCGTGTTCGGGACAGGTATCGGCAACCGCGGAGATTACTTGAGGCAATATCTTGCAGAAGCGGGGAATGGTTGGTTGGAGAGGGCAGCGGCGTGGCGCGGCGCAGGCCTCCCACGGCTGAGACGTTCCGGCGGGTGGGTATCACTTCCCGTCCGACGTTTCTCGGTGAACCCAACGTCGCAATCGGATGCCGCCGCCACGCCGCGCATCAAGGAAAACCCCGATCGAATGGGCGACCATCGGGGACCTACCGGATCGGGGCTGGGCCGGAAACTGCGGTTTTGGTTCTCGCCTCGTCGTCGGCCAGCGCGGGCCGTCACACCATCTTCAGCAGCCCGTACACTCCCACGCTCAGTGCCGCCAGCGAATCCCCGGCAATCAAGCCGCCCCCCACCAGTGACATCGTGCTCATGTCCGCCGGCACGTCGCCGTTCTGGGCTTTCGCCACGCGGGCTTTCAATTTCTCCTGTGCCGTGTCGAAGGCGGACGACAGCGTGCCACCGCCGGCCCACCAGTAGAGCGTGTTCAATTCCACGAAACCGCCGAAGCTTGAGGCATACGGGCTGGGCAAAACCACCGAGTCCACCATGAAATCCGTGGCGAAGCCGGTGCGCGAACGTTTGACGAATCCCTTGTAGCGGCGGTTGCCTTTGAGCAGCTTCCGCGCGATTTCGGTCAGGAGGCCGATGAGGATGCCGAGTTCCAGCGCCTTCATCACATGCGGCTGCGCGGTGGTGATCCCGCGGAGCGCCCCCACGAATTTGTAGGTCATGGCACTCTGCCATTGTTGCGCGCCTTCGACTGGGCCGGCGAATTGATCCTTGGTCAGCACGTCGTATGAACTCATGAACACCTTGGCCAGCACGACCGCCAGGACCGCGCCCATGGCGATGCCGATGACCTGGTAGCGGAATTGCACCACGCGGCTGGTGCCCAGCCGCCAACCAGTCGAGCGGTCCTGCTGCATGTCGCCACCCTCGCTGCACGCGATCAGCAGCACCGCCGCGCACATCAAACCCACGCCGGGATCTTTCAAGCCAAGCGCCGCGAGAATGAACACGGTCATCACGAACGCGCTGGAGATGGGATTGCTATCGGAGATGCCGAGGGAGATGCCGTTCACCAGCACGAACAGGAAGCAGAGCAACACCGCCACCAGGAGAAACCACACCGGCTGTTGCAACACTTGGCTGCCGATGATCACCACGCCCGCGCCCCAGAACAAGACCCAGAGCACGAGGCGGAAAGTGTTCACGCGTTTCCAGTCTTCCTCCGGCCTGGCCGGCTCGGCGGACTTCTGGCGGAAGCGCTGCACGGCTTGAATGAGAATCAGACCCACGTCCACGAGCGCCGCACCCAGGATGGTGCCCAGGGCGATGATGAACCCGATCTTTCGGAATGGCGCGCCAGCCTCCAGCCAGCCGATGCTCACGAGGTAGGGCTTGCAGGCTTCGCCAATGAACCCGACTAAAAGGGCCGGAATGCCGATGCGCGCGCCGACGATCATGCCGGCACCGAAAGTGGACGTGGACAAGCCGAACGCTTCGACAGCCGCGATCTTCAGCGACGCCAACCCGCCGAGGTAGCCACCCAACATCCCGCCGCCGAGTTTGGCGATGGAACGCTTCAACAAGTTCTTGTCCGTGAGCGCCCGCATAATGTTCGCGACCGCAAAGCCCGACGGAAACGAGAGCTGCATCCGGTCCACGAGGATGGGCGTGTAGAGCATGCCGACGCCGACGCCAAACATGCCGATGCACATGAAGTAGAGAATCATCTTCCACGCCGGCGGCTCCGGCAGGCCCAGCCACGACATCGCCTGCACCAGCACCGCCATGCCGCACATTCCCGCGACCGACGCCGCCATCGTTTGCATGTAATTCGCCCCGTGCTTTCCCTCCGGGCCGTAGGGCAACGTGACCGTACTGCCGAGAATGCCCGCCAGCACCTGGCCGCCGATGAAGAAGCCGATGGAGAAATTCATGAACGCCGCCGAGATGCCGCCCAGCGGGCCGAGAATGAAGATCGCCACCGCCGCCAGCATCAGGTGGTAGCCGGGCGAACCGATGGGAGGAAGGAAGCGCTTTAAACCAGTAGAATCCGTATTGGGCGCGGACATACGTTGGCGTTATTTACGTCCAGAAGCTGGAGGAAGCCGGCGGTTGACCAACACAATTCGCTGAGTTGGGGAGGGCGCGCACACAAACCGTTAGTCAAACCGGCGCGGGTCTTCCATGAATGCGTAGCAGACCAGGTGCAGGATGCCCATGTGCGCATCTTCGACGCGGCCGTAGTGGGTGTCGTTGATCGCGAGCACTTGCTCGGCAACCTCCGCCATGCGCCCGCGCTTTGCGCCGACCAGCGCCACCGTGTGCAATCCATGTTGCCGCGCCCATTCCAGCGCCTTGACACAATTCGGTGAGTTGCCGCTCACGCTCACACCGAGGGCGACATCGCCGGCCCTTCCGTAGTTCTGCAACTGCCCGACAAAGATGTCCTCGTAGGCATAGTCGTTTCCGAGCGCGGTCAACCAACTCACGTTGTCGGTGAGCGAAAGCACGCGGAACCGCTTGCCGAGCTTGTCGGATGCGCCTTTGCCGAGGTCTGTGGCGAAGTGAGAGGCGTTGGCGGCACTGCCGCCATTCCCAAACGCGAAGACCTGTTGGTCGTGCTTCAGCGCCACGCCCAATTTCTCGATGAGTTGTCCCACGGCGACCATCGGAATCGAGTCGAGAGCGGCTTTTTGAGCGCCGATATAGCTGGAAATCCAATCATTCATTCGCGGCCAGTGTAAGAGCGGGCGAAGGCGAACTCAAGAGGGGCGGCAAGACCTGGAAGCCAAGCACAACGCCCCCACGGGCACGGCATCCTCGCCGAGTGTCGCCAGTGCGATGCGCGGGCCGGGCTGGAAGACTTCCATGACGAAACCGCGCAAACACGCCTCCACCGCCTCCCGCAAGGGCTCCCCCACGCCAGACAATCCACCGCCGAGCACGATGATGCGCGGATGAAACAGGTGAGTGACGTGCGACAGCCCAAACGCCAGGTCCGCCGCCACTTCCTCAAGAATCCGGCTTGCGGAAGCGTCACCGCCTTCGAGGGCCGCGGCCAGATGCCGCGCTTCGCCGCCCGGGTCTCGCTGACAAAGCGTGGCCAGCAGGGTTTGCGGGGCTTGCGCGTTGAGGACGCGGATGCGCGCGTCCACCGCCCAACCGGAGCAGCGCGATTCGATCGTGGCTCCGCTGCGGTCCAGCCGGACGTGCCCGATCTCCGACTCGCCCGGAGCCTCGCCATGGTAGATTCGCCCGTCGAGCGCGAGACCGCCGCCCACACCGCTCCCGAGCGTGACGTAGAAAACTGGATTCTGCCCTACGCCCGCCCCGCGGGTCGCCTCCCCGAGCGCGCCCACGTTGGCATCGTTGTCCACGAACACGGGCGCGCCGACTAGTTCCGTCAGCCAGCCCCCGAGATCAAAACCCGACCAACCCGGAATCTGATGCGAGCACGCGACCTTGGCGGATCGCCAATCCACCGGGCCGCCGAAGCCGACTCCCGCGCCCACGATCGCCCATCTCCCGACCAACCCCGGCAGGACGCGCTCGATTTGGCGGCGGATGCCCTCGGCGCCGAGCGTGGCGTCCACCGCCAGTTTGCGCTTCTCAAGAATCGCCGCCTGCGCGTCGCCGAGGACGAGTTGCAATTTCGTGCCGCCGATCTCAATCCCCAGGAACATCGTGGTTCAGGAGTAAGTCGGCGCGTGGCCCGGTTTCCATTTGATGTTGCAGCCAATGCTGGGCTTCTGATCCGCCGGGACAGGTTTCCCAGCCAGCACCGCATCCAGTGCGGCGCGCAAGTCCTGGCCGGTGACAGGCACGCCGTTGCCCGGGCGGCTGTTGTCGAATTGGCCGCGATAGACGAGCTTTCGCGCTGCGTCGAAAAGGAAGAAATCCGGCGTGCAGGCAGCGCGATACGCTTTGGCGACGGCTTGCGTCTCATCGTAGAGATACGGGAAGATGTAACCGGCGGAGCGGGCTTCTGCCTTCATCTTCGCGGGGCCGTCTTCGGGGTAATTCGCCACGTCGTTGGCACTGATGGCGACGATGGCGGCCCCGCGCGGCTGATAATCGCGCGCGAGTTGAGCCAGACCGGCGCGGAGATGCTTCACATAGGGACAATGGTTGCAGATAAACGCGACCAGCAGCGCGGGCGCGGTCTTGAAGTCCGCCAACGCAGTGTCGTGCCCTTGGGTGTCCGGCAAGTTGAAGTCAGGCGCTGCCGTGCCGAGCGGCAGCATGGTGGATGGTGTGAGTGCCATGCGGGAATCTTGGTTCTCCAGCAGCGGCTTGTCGAGTCAGGCGTCGTGGGCGGGCGGTGAAATCTCTTCGGCCAGGCGGAAGATGGACCGACCGTTCAGGCCTTGACGCCGGGATGCTCGTCCAGCACCAGCACGCCGTGCGGCGGGAGATCGTAGTTCCCGGTGACGGTGGCGCCGGTGAGATAATCGTGCATCGGTTTGTAGAACTGAATGCGCACCGGAGTATTCTGATGGTTCAGCAGGAAGAAGACCTTCGTCCCCTCCTTCTGCCGCATGCTCACCTCGACGGTGTCGGGCACCTTGATCAAGGGGTGCAAGTTGCAGATCTGCCGCAGCCAGACGACGAGATCGTAGTAAAAATGCTGTGAACTCTGCGTGCCGATATAGATCGCCTTACCCAGCCCGAAGGCATTCAGGGTCATGGCGGGTTTGCCGGCGTAGAAGTCCTTCGCGTAGGTGGCGAGAACCTGGCATTCCTTCGGCTCGATGATGTCGCACCACAGCCGCGCGGGGTGCAGGTGGCTCGTCTGAAATGCGCCTTTGAACGTGAGATGGTTCTCTTCGTTCGGCGGCAGGGCGTCGAACTCGACGATCTCCATCCCAAACAAGTCGGTCAGATCGTGGGGATACCCCGTGTCCGGCGCCATGTGGTGTTCGTCCACCAGGCCGGTGTTGAACGTGCTCACCAGCGTGCCCCCGTTCTGGACGTAGAGCTTGAGCATGTCCGCCTCACCGCCGGAAAGCAGGAACAGCGAGGGCGCGAACACCAGACGATACTTCGAGAGATCCTCCGAGGGGCGGGCAAACTCGACGAGGAGATTGCGGTCGTGGAGCGCGGTGTAGATGAGTTGAATGTGCTCGCGGAGGCTGAAATGCTTGTTGGGCTGGTTGGGCTGCTGGAGCGCCCACTCGTTGTAATGGCTGTAGAGAATAGCCACCTCTGGCACGATGTGCGTGTCCTTGAGCACCGGCGCCAGGAGTTTCAACTCTTCGCCCAGTTGACTGACCTCGCGGTAAACCCGGTTGTCCTTGCGCCGACAATGCGACATGACCGCGCCATGGAATTGCTCCGTGCCATAGCGGGCTTGCCGCCAGCGGAAAAACAGAATGGCATCCGCACCGCGCGAAACGAGCTGATAAGTGAACATGCGCAGCACGCCCGGTCGCACCAGCGCATTCACGTCCTGCCAGCTCACATTGCCCGCCTTGTGCTCAATCACCCAGAAGCCCGTTTCCCCATCGGGCGTGCGAATGCCGGTCTTCTTCAGCGACCGCAGCATGTCGATTTCGCAAGCCGCCTCGGCGGATTTCGCGCGGATGGCGGAAGCGCTCTCCGCGGCCACAAAGTCCAGCACCTCCGCGAGATCGAAGTGGTCGAACTTGTGAACCAGCGGCTTGAGATTGGTGGTGACGGGGCACTTCGGGGTGAGTTCGTGCAGCAGATCGGCCTGCATTTTGACATACTGCACGATGGTGTCGCTGCAGAAGCGCCGCCAGTCCAGCACCAGCGCCGGGTTATGCCAGGTGGGCGCCCGCATGGGCATGGGCACCTCATCCCACGCGCTCACTACCTGCCCCCAGTGACGGAGGCCCATCAGGTCGTTCAGGTTTTGTATCGTTTCGTACTTGGCTTGGAGCCACAGCCGCCATTCCTTGCGGGAATCCTCGTTGAACGCTTCCTCCGAGAAATTGCCTCCGATGGCGTTGTCAATCTGCCAGGCGATCAAGGCAGGATGATCCCCCAGCGCCTTCGCCATCGCCGTCACAATGCGCCGCGAATAATCCCAGAACGCGTCGCTGCTCAGACAGACGGCCCGGCGCGTGCCCTCGCGTTTGACCAGGCCGCGCTCGTCCACCGGCAGGATTTCGGGGTGCTTCTTGGTCAGCCAGATCGGCGGGGCGGCAGTGGGCGTGCCGAGTACCACTTTGATGCCGGCTCGGTCCAGCAAGTCCATGACGCGCCGCATCCAAGAGAAGTCGCACTTGCCTTCCTCCGGTTCGCACAGCCCCCAAGAAAACTCGCCCATGCGCGCGACGTTGAAACCGGCTTGTCGCATCAGTTCGATGTCTTCCGCCCAGCAGGCCTCCGGACTCTCGAGGGTGCCGCCGTACGGGTAAACCCAATGCTCGGGGTAGTAATCAACGCCGAAATACATAGTTATTTCTCCCGCTGCCTGTTGGTTTGCTGTCCTGACTCTAGGCCGCGAATACCAGTCCTGCAACGGAAAACTCGCTCCCGGCGCAACGCCCTTGCCCCAGCACATCCTGGACGGCCCGGCGCGCGGCCACCTCAACCGCAGCCGACTGCCACGCCGGTTTCAGCACTCAATCGTCATCCTCAACCACCTTGATCGCCCATTCGGGGTAACGCGCGTCCGGTCCTTTCATCGCGCGCCAAAGGATGCGGTTGAGCACGTCTTCCGGACACCGATCCGGTTCATCCAGCGGCAGCCTGCTGGACACCAGCGCGTCCTGGCGCAACACCGGATGCGACACCTGTTTGGCTTCCGGGTTGAGTTGGTCGAGTGGCATTCGGTTGGGGACGCTGGTGAACGGGGTGAAGTCTGGAGCGTCGGTGAAGCAGTCGGCCATCGGCGTGGCCGTGGCGTCCATTTGGTTCATGGGCGGCAACCCCAGCATCAACTCGATCGTGCGGATCACGCTCGTTTGATTGTATCGCGTGCTGATGGTTTGCCGCCGTTTGGTGTAGGGGCTGACGACGTAGCAGGTGGTGCGGTAACCGCTGACATGATCCCAGCCGGCTTGGGGATCATCTTCAATGGCGATGAGGCAGGTTTCCGGCCAGAACCGGCTGTGGGAGATGGCCTCCACAACCCGGCCCAGCGCGAGATCGTTGTCAGCCACCTGCGCTCCGGGTGTGGGATATCGGGCGCTGGTGCCGGCACTGTGATCGTTGGGCAGAAACAGAATCATGAAGTCCGGGAATCCGCCGTTGGTTTCAAACTGGCGCAGTTCCCGGATGAACTCGGCGGCGCGCATCACGTCCGGCACTTTCAAATCCCACCCGACGGTGTTGGTGGGGCTGTGGGGTCGGAGGGTTTCGATGGCGGGCCGGCTTCGAAGCTGCAACCGACCTTCGCCGGTTTGGTACTCCCGCCAATAGTCGCGCCAGGTGAGGTGATCCTTGCGTTTCCGGTTGGCCCAACCCGCCTCGGAAATCATCCATTCGCCGTAGTTCCGGAACGTCTTCCCGTGGGCCAGGGCGTTGTCCCAGATGAACCCCGACGAAGCCCAGGCCAGCGCATCCGCCCCGTCTGCGCTCTTGCCGCCCGGATAGCTGCGCGGCGTGTCCGAGCTGATCTGACGTTCCATGTACTCGTTGGCGATGGCGCTATCGGTCCATTGATGCCCATCTGCACTCTGCACGCCGGCGCAATAGGTGTTGTCGAGCAGGACGAACTCGCGGGCGATCTTGTGCAGGTTCGGCGTGTATGGCTCGCCGAAGATACACAACGAAGCGTCTCCGTTGCCCTCCGGCATGTCACCCAGGATTTGGTCGTAGGTCCGGTTTTCCTTGATGACGTAGATGACGTGCTTGAACACGCTCGGTTCGCCCACACGCTCTGGGACCGGGCGCGCCGGCTGGTGCGGGCGCGCCGGCAACCTTGCCTCAGCGAGCTTGGGATAATGGATGTTGTGCAGGGCCGTCTTCGTGTAGGCAGCCATCCGACTCCGACCTGGGACCGGAACGAGTGATACGCTGCCGACGAAATCCTTGGTGTTGAATTTCTCCGGCTTGCCCACCTCGAAGGCCTTGCCCGCCCCCACCCCCCGCATGTTTGCTACGCATAGCCTCCGGCGCTTGGCGTCGAATTGAATCGCACCGGGGAACCACCCTGCAGGGATGAGCCCGATAACCGCGGAAGCATTCGCGTCCGGCTCAAACTCGACGACCGCCACGGCATTCTGCGAGCCGTTGCAGACGTAGAGGCGACGGCCCGTGCGATCGAAGGTTAGGGCGTTGGGCTGCGCGCCAAAAAGATCAGCCGGTGTTTGCCGCGCCCAAATCTTCTCAACCACCTGATCCGAGCGAGTGCCAATCACGTTGAGCGTGTCACTGCCACTGTTGGCCACCACGACGTATCTACCGTCGGGCGAAACGGCCAACGCTGAGGCGTGAAGCCCGACGAGAATCTCCGTCTTCACGCACCCTGCAGCCAAATCAACGACCGTGACCGAGCCTTCGTTGGCAATGTGGCGTACTGGATCCACCCGCACCGAAGTGCCTTTGCCAGCAGGAGCGGTTAAGTCGCTCCTGCCGGGCCGCCGCCCGCCCAGGTTGCTGACATACGCCTTGTCGCCCACCAGCACGACATCAAACGGGGCCACGCCCGTGTTCCAGGAACGCAGCAATTTGCCCGTCACGGCATCGAGCTCATGGAGTTGATTCCCCAGGCTCCCCGCCACGTAGAGCCGTTTGCCATCAGTGGAAACCGCGAGGCCGGTGGGCAACTCCGTCTTGTGACTCGCCAACTCGGTGTCGGGCACGGGCAACACGATGGGTTGTCCGACCTGATGAGAAGGCGACACTGGAAAACTCCAAACATCCCCGCCGGTGTTGGAGAGGAAGATGCGCCGGCCATCAGGCGAGAACACGAGGCCCGCAAAGCTCATCTGGGCGGTGATGGTCTTGGAAGCGTCCGCCGACTTTTTCTCCGAATCGCCGTCGTCCTCGCTCTCGGGTGCGGCCTTTCCCTTGGTGGTGGAGAGAGGAATGGTCTGCAGGACCCGGCCGTGCTCCGGATCAATGAGGACCAGTGTGCGATTCTTGCCCGCCGTGGCCAGCAGTCTGCCATCGGGGCTGAGAGCAAGCGCTTGAGGCCGCAAGCCTGGCAGCAGGACCTGCCGACCTCCGGGCGTCAACAACTGCCCCGTGGGCGTCCGCTGGCGATCGGGCGTCACCAGCCCGGCAGCCCGCCCGCCGCCACCCGGAGAGGGCGCGGGGCGGGCACAGCCCACCACAAAAGCCAAAAAAGCCACGCCAACAAAGCTGCGCGACCGAATACCTGCAAACAACTGCATCGCGCATCTTAGCGTGTTTCCCCGACCGGACGTCAAACGCATTAGGTCGAAAACGGAGATTTGATGGAAAACGGCGCTCTTGCCGCCAGCGCTTTCTGAAACCTTCACCGCTCAGGATTTGATCAGCACTTTGCCCAACACATCACGTGCGCGAAGCTTGGCGAAGGCGGCGGCGGCTTGGTCGAGCGGAAAGACCGAATCAATCACCGGTTTGAGCTTGCCCGCGGCGGCCCATTCGAGCGTGGCCTGGATGTCCGCCCGGCTGCGGCTGTAGCTGCCTACAAGCCGCTGCTGCTTGACGAAGAGCGGCCAGATGTTCAGCGAAATCTCGCGGCCCGCCGTCGCGCCGCAGGTGACGATCGTGCCGTTGCGCGCGAGGCAATCGAAGCACTTCACCAACACCTCGCCGCCGACGTGTTCCACCACCAGGTCCACGCCGCGCTTGTTCGTCAGCTTGCGGACCTCCGCGGGCCAGGCCGTGCTCGTGGAATCCACGGCGAAATCTGCCCCCAGCTTTAAAGCGAGCGCTCGCTTGGTCTCGGTTGAGCCGGTGCTGACGACGCGGGCGCCAAGTTGCTTCGCGATCTGGATGGCCGCCGAGCCGACGCCGCTGGAGGCGCCGATCACGAGCACCCAGTCGCCCGCGCGCACCTGCGTCCGGGTCGTGAGCATGTGCATCGCCGTGCTGCCGGCCAGGGTCAGCGCGGCGGAGGTCTCGTGATCCACGCCGGCCGGCAGAGGTGCCAGCGCACGGGCCGGGACAACGACTTGTTCTGCGAATCCGCCGTCCCGCTGCACGCCGAGCATGATGCTGTTCAGGCAGAGCGATTCATCGCCCGCGCGGCAATGCTCGCACTCGCCGCAAAACAGGTTGGATTGGATGGCTACGCGGTCGCCGGGCTTCCACGAACTCACGTTCGTGGCTACGGACATCACCTCGCCCGCGATCTCGCCGCCGGGTGTGCGCGGGAGCTGAATCGGTATCGGCAGACCGGCTTCCTCGGTCCAGAGATCGAGGCGGTTCAGGCCACAGGCACGGACGCGCACGACGACTTCATCCGGGCCGGGCTTCGGCGACGGCAGGTCGCGGAGTTCAAACATTCCCGGTTTTCCGTGGGCGATGAGTTGAAATGCTTTCATGAACGTTGCTCAGATGACGGCGGAATAAGCGATGAAGTCGGAGTGCGCCCGTCCTCGGGCGCAGCAACAGCCAATAACCAAGAGGCTCGGAGCATAGGGCTACGATTGGACGTTCGAGGTTTGCTGCGCCCGAGGACGGGCGCACTCCGGGGTGTATTCCAAGCCACAAAGTTGGTCGCAACTCAACCAGTCGGTCAATTCATGGAGCGCAGTGATTTCGCGCGTGATGGGAAGGCTGTTTGGCCTCGGCAGGCGGCCGGGATTGTACCAGCAGGTGTCCAGCCCGTATTGCGCGCCGCCCAGGATATCCGAGCTCCAGTTGTCGCCGATCATCAGCACTTCCGCTCTCGGCGGGTTGCCCAACCGTGCAAAGGTCACGTCGAAGAACTCCCGGGCTGGCTTGGCCGTGCCAATCTCCTCCGAGATGATGATCTCGGTAATGCAATCACGGATGGCGGAGCGCTCGAAGCGGCGGCGCTGGACGGCGCTCAGGCCGTTGGTGACGATCGCCAGGCGATACCTGGACCGCAGGGCTTGAACCACCTCCAACGCGCCATCCAGGAGTTCGGCGCAATCCGCTATGGCATCAAGGTAGCGGGCGCTGAAATCCGCGGGCGAGTGATCCACGCCGATGGCCTGGAACAACAGCTCGAAGCGGCGCACCTTCAGGACCTCGGGCTTGATTTGCCCGCGCTCCAGGGCTTGCCACATCTGCTGGTTGACGCGCCGGTAGGCCGCCAAATGCTCCGGCTGAAATGCCACACCGATCTGCTCCGAGGCGGCGGCGAGCGCCGCGCGTTCGGCGCGGTCGTAGTCAAACAGCGTTCCGTCGGCATCGAAGAGCAGCCACTGGTAACGCTGGGCTTTGTTTTGTCCAACCATGCGCCGCCATGCAAAACGGTTTTTACCGGCGGCGCAACTCCTTTACTTCGTCGGACACCCCCAGACCCAATCGCCATTCTCCCAGTCAGCGGAGGCGTCTTTCTTCAAGGCAACCTGGCCCCCCTCATCGGTTTCGTTCCAACCGACGGAGTACAGAAGGAAGCGGCCTGTGGTGGTGGGACGGTATTTCAACGCGTAGCCGCCGATGATGTCGCACGGAAGGAGGCTGAGGAATTGCGGGACCAGGGCGTCGAGCGATTCTGGGTATGCGCCGCGCGCGCGGTGATAGCGCTCAAGACCGCAGGCAATCATCGCAAGCTGAACACCTGCTTCGCCGCAGGCGAATTTCATCGGCAGGACGTCGTAGGCCGAGACGAAGATGCGCGCCATGAAATTGTACGGGGAGGCACTTCGTTCCAACTCCTCCACCCGCGCTTTAAGGCGACGAACTGCGGTGGGATCCACCCGCCGCCGTGGCAGGTCCACGGCAGGCAAGCAGTCTTCCAGCAGAAGCCGGCTGCATCGGAGTTGGTTTTGGTAGAACCAGCCGTCAGGGATGGCCCATGTGCGCAACCGGTCTGCGTCACCGAAACCGCTTATGTCAGCCAGACTGTAGCGGCTCGCACGGAATCGGTCCATGATCTGCCCAATGAAGATGCTATTCTCGCCGCGAACGGACAGCGCATAGCCTTCCAGAATGCGTGCCGAGGCGAGACGGCTTTGGAGGGTGACTATCTGAGCGTCATTCCAACGCCCGTCTGCCAGGCCTTCCTGCACCGGTTGGAGCGCCATGGCAACGATGGACACGCGCACGAGTTGCGAAATCAGGATCGGCTCGTCCTTGATCGAGTCAGCGAATCGTAGCGCCAGTTCCACGTCTCGCAGGGCTTCATCGCTGCGGTCCAACTCCAGCAGCGCGAGTGCCCGCAGCGTGGCCACTTGAGCCAGATGCTTCAGCACCGCCAGATGCTTCAGCAGCGCGCCGGCGTCCTCTTCGTAGTGGACGGGGAAAACCGAGAAAGGGCGCGAGGCCGCAGAGCGAAGCTCGGCCAACTCGCCATCAAATCTGGATAACGCGGTCAAGACATCCGCGGCAGGTACGCCAGGCCTTCGTGGGGCGGGATAATTCGTGTTGCCGCGGTAGAACGCCTGCCACGCCTTTAAGTCGGTCCGTTGACCGCTCGCCCATCGCCCCAATTTCGGAGGCCGTGTGCTGGAAACAGAAGGCCCTACGGGAGAATCGATGATCACCTCCGAGTCAAGGTAGGGCAGTCCTGGCATCGTGAGGTTAATGGCCACTGCGTCCGCGCGCTCGATACCCTCTGGATCGCGCCACCGACTCGGCCCGGCGCCATAGTCCAGCAGTGGTTTGAGCAGAGGCGTCATGGCGAAGTTCTGATCCGACGG